>CAYMHJ010000038.1:0-7913 GCA_964390165.1 uncultured Prosthecobacter sp.
GCCGTGCTGCCTTTTATCACTACGAGCCCTTTGAAACTGGCGGTCCGTGCGGGTTACGCTCCCGCTACCTTTCGCTCGACAGGCGAGTGCTCTAGCTGATTGAGCTAACGGACCTTGAAATGGATGCAGGGGCCGGAGTTGCACCGGCGAAGCATGCGTATGAGACATGCTGGAGCGCTGGCTCTCCCTGCCTTTGAAATTGGCCATGGAGCGCATGCGGTGACACGACCTACCCGCCTAACCTGTGGCGTGGTGATCATCTGTCGTGCCGGGCATGGCACACGCGCTCCATGAAAATGGCACGGCGGGTGGGTATCGCGCCCACATCTGCGGGTTTTGGAGGCCCGTGCATTGCTTGTCTGCCACCGCCGTGTTGGTTGATGGACTGCTGTCCAACCATGAAAGGACACAGAGGCGGTCATGCCACCGTCAGCGGATTCCCCCGAACCCACGCAACCTATTCATCTCCACCTGCGCTCTGTGCCCTTTCATGGCTGGTCACTGGATTTGTGACCAACCATCAAAGAACGAACACCGCTGCCACGCACGGGATGAGGTTTAGCTCATCGCTGGCGTCGCACCCGCAGGTTGTTTCACGGCGGATGTTTCGGTGTTTATGGCACACCTTCCGGGAAGCCGTTTCGTGATGTGAAAATCGAGACAATAATCCCCCTGATTCCGAAGCCATGGCTTAGGAACTATGTGCATTTGGTGGGTCGTCATTCTTGACATCTGGGAGGGGTGTGCGAGCCTGTTATCAGGTCACGCTTCGGTCATTCAAATCGGCTCCTCCGGGAGTCTGCCAAGGCTGGCTGCCGCCTCGGCATCTGCTGCAAACAGGTGCCGGGGTTTTTCGTGCTGGGGATTCAACCGTCTAGGTTGGGAAAGAGATCAATGGGTCGGAAAAGAAAAGGGTGTTGGGGACGAATGCAGGCCAAGAAAAAGCCCTGCTGCCATTTCGGGCGAGCAGGGCTTTCTCTGGGAAAAGCTGGCTTAATGTGCCATGCAGCTCATAGCTGCCTCTGCTCGCGTGCCTCCGGGACTCGGGTTGCTCCAATCAAGGCATTGAAATGCCTGGGTCATGACCGTTCTTCCAAACTGGCCACACAGAGCAATCTCGCGACGCTCGGAGAGCGCTTGGATGATTGCAGGTGATGTCCGATGGTAGTTCATGGATTGGGTTGAAGGTGGCGGAGTGTGCCACAGGGCTTTAAACCGTCAAACACATTTTCAGAAATTCTTTTACCCAGGTGTCTCGAAAGTGAACCTCGATTCACCCTTCCCTAGAGGCTCATGGAAAGGCCTTCTCAAATGCCTCCACATTGGCCTTCATCACAGTCATGAAATCGCCGCCTTCAGGGACGTTGCCACAGGGATCGAAGGTGACGCTTTTCACGCCCATGGCTTCCAGCTTGGCCACGCTGTCTTTGGCGGGATCGCCCTCCCAGATCATCCACTTGGCAGGATGCGTGGCGAGGATGCCTTTGAGTTCTTCCATGGCTTTGTCATCAGGCACAGTCTCGGGCTCCCAGAGCACGGGCCTAACGTTCAGCGCATAACGTCGTGCGAAGTAATGATACACAGGATGCGAGGCGACGAGCGGGGCATTGGCGATTCGTTTGCCCACGGCGAGCAAGCGTGCATCGAGAGCTTCGAGTTCGCCTTTCAGCGCGGCGAAGTTCTTTCCAGCATCGGGAGCGAACTTGGTCAGCGCTTTTGAGATGGCTTCGGCCTGCTGGATGGCCTGCTGGAAGTCGAGCCAGGTCGTGAAGGCGGTGCCGCTGTGGCTATGCTCGCCGCCGGGGCCGTGGCTGTGCGTTGCATCAGCTTTGATCTCAATGAACTGCGCTTTGAAGCCCGCGGAAGTGTCCACGAGCTTCGATTGCGGCAGCGTGACCTTTTCCGCCCACTTCGAGTACGTAGCGCCATTCATGAGAATGAGGTCTGCGCTTTGGAAACCGGCCACGGCAGCATCAGCAGGCTGCCAGAAGACAGGATCTTCATCGCCGGGCGCGGGGAATTTGACCTCGATGGCATCTCCGCCGATGCGCTCGGCGAAGTATTTCAGCGGGTAGTTCGCCACATAGACCTGCGGTTTGCCGGATTTCGCGGAAGCGGAAGCCTGTGGAGCATCAGACGCAGGTTTGCAGGCGGCGAGGATCAGCAGGGGGAGTATCAGGGCAAAGGCGGTTTTCATGGCGGCTCATTCTACGTTCCCCGTGCTGACTGCTTCCAGATATATCTTGGCGAAGGATGTGAGCGCGCTCCATAATCGCGCTCATGTCCTCCGCCCTGCTTCTCGATGCCGTCGTCCTCTTCGCCTACTTTGGCCTGATCATGTGGATCGGCCTGTCCCAGCGCAGCAAGAGCGGGTCCATGGAGGGTTTCGCGCTCGGGGATAGGCAGATCGCGTGGTGGGCGGTGCTCGCTTCGATCCTGGCGGCGGAGATCAGCGCGGGCACGTTCTTTGGCGCTCCCGGGGAGGGCTACGCGCTGCGCAATTTCACTTATGTCCAGCTCATCGTCGGCTACCTGCTGGCCCGTGTGGTGGTGAGTGCCGTGTTCATTCCGGCTTATTATAAGCACGGCGTCGTCAGCATATATGAGTTCCTCGGCACGCGCTTCGGACCCATCACCCATCGTCTGTCATCGGGCGTGTTTTTGGTCACGCGACTGCTCGCCAGCGGCACCCGGCTCTGGGTTCCGACGATGATTCTCGTCATCATCTGGCATCTCAATAACCCCGCACAGATTATTGCTCCCTCCACCGAGTTCTGGCTCACCGCCGTGGCGCTGGTTTTGGTCACGCTGGCGACGGCGGTGTACACCACGCTTGGCGGCATTCGCGCCGTGATCTGGACGGATGTGATCCAGATCGGCGTGCTCGTTTGTGCGCTCAGCTTCTCATTGATCTACCTGCTCGGCCACATCCCCGGCGGCTGGGGCGGCGCGGTGGCCATGCTCACCGGGCCAAAGGATCTCGCCGTGTGGGATCTCGGTCTGAAGGAAGGCGCGGGCTTCTGGGGAAACATCAAGCATGTGCTGGAGCAGGAATACACGATCTGGGCGGCTTTCCTCGGCTCCACCTTCGTCACCCTGGCCACGCATGGCACGGATCAGGACATGGTGCAGCGCATGCTCACGGCGAAAAACAAACGCCAGAGCGCCGTCGCCACCATCCTCTCCGGCGTGGCGGACGTGCCCATCACGCTCGTCGTGCTCGGCATCGGCATCCTGCTCTATGTCTTCTACCAGCAAAACGTCGATGAGATGCTGCCCAAGAGCGTCACCGGCGTGGTCTCCTCGAACAAAGTCTTCCCCTACTTCGTGCTCACCGTCATGCCCGCCGGGCTGCGCGGACTCGTCATCGCCGGTGTGCTCGCCACCACCATGGGCTCCCTGAGCACCGCGCTGAATTCACTCGCCACCAGCTATGTGCGCGACTTCCATTTCCGCTGGTTCGGCGAGCCTGCCACCGATGCTGGCAAAGTCCGCGCCCTGCGCTTCGGCACCGTGCTTTTTGCCACACTTCTGGTTTCCGTCGCCCTCGCCACTGCCTATGTCACCAGCCACAATCCACAGCTCCGCATCCTGCCGATCATCCTCGGCATCTTCGGTTACACCTATGGATCGCTGCTCGGCGTCTTCATGACCGGCCTCTTCACCCGCACGCGCGGCAGCGATTTTGGAAATGTCATAGCCATGATCGCCGGCTTCGTCGTCGTGGCCTACATGAGTGGTCTGGACAAGGACGTCATGGGTCTCTTCGGTGCCCAGGGCATCACACGTCCAGAGTGGATGCCCGTCATCGAGTTCCCCTGGCGCATCATGTTTGGCACCATCACCACCTTCGCTGTGGCGATGATGTTCCGCACCCCTCTGGAAAAGCAGCACCACCGCTATCTCGCGGAGCAGTGAATGGTGAAATTCAGTTCTTTCACCCTCGAATTCCGAGGATCAGGGCGTGCTGGCTGCCCCGCCGCCACCGGAGCTGCCTGCCGAGGAGGAAGTCGACGATGTGGAAGACGTGGACGCTGGCGCACTCGATGCGGAGTCCTGCTTCGCCGCCGCCTTGTAGGAATCGCTGCGGTAGTCGGTGATGTAGAATCCGCTGCCTTTGAAGATGAGGCCGGAACCAAGTCCGATGAGACGCTTCACCGGGCCGGCGCAGCTTTCCTGGGGGCAATCCGTCAGGTGCGGGTCCTTCATGGACTGGCGCGCCTCGAACTTGTGTCCGCAGGTCTGGCATTCGTAGTCGTAGGTGGGCATGGCTTGATCTGTGATTAAATGGGGGCGGGAGCTATGCGGGCTACGCCGCCCCGGTGCAAAAGGATTCTCGCTTCCTCCTCACACCATTTCAGGCACTTCGAAACCGGCGCGATACTGCCGCTTCAGCAAAGCCAGCGCCTCAGGAGTCGCCGTGGCACCGATGAGTGTCTCGTTGGCAGCATCGATTTCCAGCATCGAGCCGACTCGGAGTTCGCCGGGCTTCAGCGTCACGTCATTCGCCGCTAGGTGCGCCGGCGTGTCGTCGATCACCTGCTGCCAGGGCTCGAAGTCCGTGAGCTGAGCCTTCGCCTGCTCGTAGTCGCCGCCTTTGCCGAGCTGCCAGGACATGTTCCCCAGATGGCACCAGGCACTGGAATAATGAATCTTCTCGATCTCCCCTTTCAGCTCCTCCGACTTCCGGCTGCGGATCGCTGCGATGAAGTTCGCCGCATGAGTCGAGCCGCCGTCGCCTTTGAATTTCTGGATCACCTTCCCATTCAGGTCATGCGCAGAGCCACCCCCACGACCTCCAGCGTAGTAGCCGCCTTCACATTCGATCACGAGGAAAGCGCTCGTCCGGCGGCGGAGATAGACATCGGGAGCCTTCATGCCCGTCTTGCGCGGCAGATTGTGGACATCCATCACCACGGGCACATCGCCTGTGTCAAAATAGACAAAGTGAGTGTTCGGCGTCTCACCTGCATCATTCCAGCCAAAGCGACCGCCACCCGCGAGCACACGCTTCGGCAGTGCGATCTTGTCGCGGAAGACCACATTTCTCAGGTCATCGAGGATGTGCGGGCCCCAGTTGCCCAGTTCGCCGTTGCCGGTGTTCCAGTTCCAGTGCCAGTCATAATGAAACTTCTCCCGCAGGATCGGGATGTCCTGTGCCGGGCCCAGCCAGAGATTGTAATCCACCGTTGTCGGCGGTGTGATCGGCGTCTCGCGTTTGCCGATGGTCGCCCGCATCCCGTAATGATTGCAGCGCACATACTTCATCTTCCCGAGCGCGCCGGAGTCCAGGTAAGCCTTCAGTTCCAGATGAAAAGGATCACTCCGCTGCTGCGTGCCGCCTTGGACGATGCGGTTGTATTTGCGCGCCGCCTTCACGAGCTGGCGACCTTCCCAAATGTTGTGAGACACCGGCTTCTCCACATACACATCCTTGCCCGCCTGGATGGCCCAGATCGAGGCCAGCACATGCCAGTGATTGCCCGTCGAGACCACCACCGCGTCGATCGTCGGATCCTCCATCACCTTGCGCATGTCCTGCGTCGTCTTCGCGTTCGGATACTTCAGCTTCGCCTTGTCCAGCGCCGCCGTGTCAGCATCGCAGAGGTAGGCGATCTCCACTCCAGGCACCTTTGCCATCCGTCCGGCATTGCCCATGCCCTGGCCGCCGAGCCCGATGCTGGCGATGCGGATGGTTTCATTGGCCCCCAGCACGCGGGAGGCGGAAAGAGCCGTGGTGGCGAGCGCAGTGCTGCGCAGGAAGGAGCGACGAGTCGAGGTGGTCATAAAAGGAAGGCAGTTCAGATTGGGCCAATCCAAACGAAGCGTCACCCGCAAAGCTGTCATCTCCATGAATCCCGCTCTTGTCTTTCAAGAAGCCATGGCCACCGAAAGGACCGCCGAAGGCATCCGCAAATTCGGCAAAGACATCATCAAGCTCGAGAAGCTAATCGAGTCGGCTTCCGCCGGTTCTTTGCTCAAGACACTGAAAGTGCGCCCCATCCGTCATACTCAATGCCGAGTCTCTCGCAGTCTTCTTTATGGGATAGGCTCTCGCGGTTAATCTCACCCAGATCGAGTGTCATGCTTTGAGCCATAATCAATCGAGACTCCTCAAGTGAATGGTCAAGTAATGAGTAGCCTTTTGCTGTCAGTATCGCCTGCATCTCACGCAGGATTGCGTTGTCTCCATTAAAGACAAATTCCAGTGAATGGGGCTTCGATGGATCGCTGCCAGACTCGGTGAGGCTGTCCACAACCCGACGATTATGAATGAATTGCCAGGAGACATCAGAGGGCCATACGGAATCAAAGAAGAAGCCCCAACCGTCATGTTCGGAAACGTCGGTCTCATAGTTTTCGTGTTTTCCGATCCACCGTCCTACTGGCGGCCGAAATGGCTCATAGTCAGCCACTTGAAAGACCAATTCTCGTTTGCCACTGTGCGTCAAGCGTCCGAGCAAAAGACAGGATACCTTTGCTTCATCCAGAGCAGCCACCAGCTGATCTTCCATATCCCATAGCACCTGCACCTCATCCCCTTGAGGGCCTCCATAGTCATTAGGGTCTTTGATGGAGATGATAACTCTGGCGCAGTATGGATACAGATCCTCATCGATCTCGTCTGCATCAGTGTGGAACCCAACGATAACGGGACCATTATCGGTGTTGTAGGAATATGAATCCCAGTTGTTGTCTGGACAAACGCTCATGCTGTTAGGGTATAGTTGGCCTTAAATCGCCGATCATTCACACCACGGTGTGTTTGTCAGCAGTATTATCTCAAACAGCCATGCAGAGCTAAGGCGTCGGTTCCGGCGGCGGCGGCTCCTCTTCTTCCTCGCTGCTGCTGCGGTTTTCGAGGAGGTGCTGCTGCATGTAGAGGGAGAGCTTTTCGGGCTGGCGGGGGAACATCTCGCCGAGCTTGTTCAGGTTCAGAAAGAGCATGAGCTGGAGGTCCTGGCGGGCGAGCCTCATGTCGTTTTCCGTGGCGGTTTTCTGGCCGGTGGTCTCACCGCAGGCGTCGAGGATGGCGGTCCACTGGCTCACGAGCGTGCCCGCCAGGGTGACGATGGCCGGGGCCAGATCGGCCGCGTGAGCAGTGACGGCGATGTGCAGGACGGCGATGTGCGCGGCCACTTCGTCATCGCGGCAGGTGTTAAAAACGGTGCGTCCATTCGGCAGGGCCTCCAGAAGCACGAGGGTGCTGTCCGGGTAGGCACTGGTGATGCCGCCCTCGATGCGCGCCACGCTGCGGCGCAGGGTTTCATCGCGGAAGGTCTTCTTGGCCTGGTTGCGCGCCTTGCGCAGGCCGAGTTTGGAGCCGTCGTCAGACAGGCAGTCGCAGACCTGCTGATAAGAGCTGGTGGTGGCGGTGATGCGGGCGGTCAGCTCACCGGACTCATTATTGGCGATCATCCGCTGGAGATGATCGGTGGTGAAGGCCAGCAGCTCCGCCTTGCTGATGCCTGGGTCGTCGAAAGGATTCTCAAGGTAAAAGGTAAGCCGTTTCATGGTGGTGGGATGGGCGTCGGGTGAGTCAAATCTTACTCCAGAGTCAAAGGTTGCGAAGTTCCATCTAGCCATTGGAGTCGGGCGCTTGTGAATTAATCGTGGTTTTAGCAGGCTTGGCCTGTTTGGGTCAATGCTTTTCAAAGTGATCGCTTGAATTTCCTCGGGGACTGTCTCGGTGAGCCGTCAAAACCATCAGGGGATGGCATAGAAGTAATTGTCGATAAACCCGATCTTCATGCGGTTTTTACACGGATAGGAGGCTGCTGGAATCCTGACGATGGGCTTCTACAGAGATAGAAGGCCACTGGAATCCTGACGGTGGGCTTCTACAGAGATAAAAGGTCACTGGAATCCTGACGGTGGGCTTCTACAGAGATAGAAGGCCACTGGAATCCTGA
>CAYMHJ010000038.1:8013-30693 GCA_964390165.1 uncultured Prosthecobacter sp.
CTTCTACAGAGATAGAAGGCCACTGGAATCCTGACGGTGGGCTTCTACAGAGATAGAAGGCCACTGGAATCCTGACAGTGGGCTTCCGAAGCTTCGGAAGCGGTCAGTTGCCAGAAAGATGAGGTTTGATCACTCGATCCGTGGCGGCGCAGTTCCTCGGCTCACTCCTTTTTCTTGTTCTGCGACTGCTGGGAGCTGCTCCAGTGTCCCGTGTCAGCAAAGTTGAGGAGGCAGGCCGCCGTTTTGGCCCCCTCTTCCCGGCAATGCATCGGGCGAGATCCATGACTTCATTCCGGGGAGAGGGTCGGGGTGAGGGGCCGACGCCTTGCCCGGACGATCAAGGTGTCCATCTTAGTTGGTAAAACTTCGCTTCGGCAGTGGTGTTCTCCTGCCAGGTCGCGGTGGTGGCGGGGGTGGTGTCTGCGGTGCGGATCGTGGTCACGGGCTGCCAGTCTTCGAGATCGGTGCAGCTCTCGATCGTGTAAGTCTCCAGCGGATCGAGCTGGGAGAGCGACAGCGTGATTTGTGATCCATCTCTCTGCACGGCGAGCTGGGGGCTGGAGCTGGTCTGCACTTCCCAGGCGATGCCATAGGTGACGCCCGACGTGGCAGCGCTGACTTCGAGGGCGTAGTCCCCAGCCGGCAGATGGCGGAGGAAGAGATGCTCCACGTTGTCCACGGCGCTGAGGCTTTCATCGATCGTGGCGCCGACGCTGAAGCCCGAGGCGTTTTTCAAATGCAGGTTCAGATTTGCCAGGGTGGAGCTGGCGTAGTTCGCCGGGATGGTGCGATGCCAGGTGAGGGTGGCGGAGAGGGTGCCCCACTGACCGGGCAGCAGTTTGAAAAAGTAGCGACGTGGGCTGGTGGTGCTGCTGGTGGTTTTATCCCAGCCGCTGAGAGCCCGGTAGGCGCTGCCGCTGGCGGTCTGACGTCCGGCGGCGAGGATGCGGTGGGCGTGGAGGACGTTCAGCTCACCGGCACCGAGAATCTCATCATAAGGGCGGCTGGTGCTGGCGCGCTGCCAGCCGAGGAGGTTCTGCTTTGAGGCTCCGCTGAGGAGGATGGCCTTCACCACGCGGGGGTCATCGGCATCGGGAAAGTCGGGGCGGATGGCATCGAGCAGCATGGTGGCGGCGGAGGCCAGGGCAGGGGAGGCATTGCTGGTGGCGGACTCTTCGACGACGATGTCGGGTTTCATGCGGCCGATGCCGTCGATGTTGGTGTGGGTCTGCGGGTGGCTGCCGTTGCGGAGGCCGGGCGTGATGCCGTGGTAGGCGTTGGAGAGGAGCTTCACCATGGTGCTGCTGTTGTTCAGCGGGGTGGAGGCGATGACGAGGTCGCGGTTCACCATGAAGTCGAAGCGCCGGAGCAGTGAGGTGTTGGTGGTATCACTGCCGTATTCGCCCACCCAGCTGTGGTTTTGCACGCTGCCGGTGAAGGTGGGGATGGGATTGGAGAAGAGTTCGCCGACGAAGTCGTCGGCCAGCCAGAGGTGCAGCTCCGTGACGCCCGGTGCCACGCTTTGAAAACTGCCGCAGAAGAGGTTCGCCACATTGGCAGCATGACCGGAGGCCGTGCTGGCGCCGGACCAGGGTGTGAGGGTTTTCCCCGCGAGCCCACCCTCGCCTGCGAAGGGCACCGTGCCCGTCGTGCCCTGGGGCAAATAAACGGGCGGTGACCCGCCTGCATTTGCCTCTGACATCATGACCGGAATGCCCGCGCCCGTGGGCAAACTCGCACCCAGCTCCGCCTGAAGCTGGGGAAATTCTGCCCAATCCCGCCAGTCCGCCCGCGCAGCCAGGGATGCGAACAGAAGAAAGCAGGTGCTAAGTGCGGTGGATTTCATGTCTCGGCTCAAGAATGCCGGACACAGACGGGGAAGCCAAGCCTGACGTTCAGACTCAGACGAGCATGAGCGCGGGGTTCTCCAGCAGCTTGCGCATCTCGGCCAGGAAGGTGGCGGCGACGGCCCCATCGACGACGCGATGATCTCCGCTGAGGCCGATCCACATGCGCTGACCGGCGACGACGGCGCCTTTGTCATTCACGACGGGCACCTTGCGGATGCTGCCGATGGAAAGGATGGCGGCCTGGGGCGGATTGATGATGGCGGAGAACTGGTCAATGCCGAAGGCACCGAGGTTCGAGACGGTGATGGTGCCACCGGCGAAGTCATCGGGGCTGAGCTTCTTGTTCTTGGCCTTGGCGGCGAGGTCCTTCACGGCGGCGCTGATCTCGGCGAGCGTCTTTTTCTCGGCCTGCTTGATGACCGGGGTGACGAGGCCGTCATCGATGGCGATGGCGACGCTGAGGCCGACGGATTTGTATTTCACGACGGCGTCACCATCCCAGGCGGCATTGATGGCAGGCTGGGCCTGGGCGGCGCGGATGACGGACTTGAGGATGAAGTCGTTGACGGTGTACTTAACGCCGCCGGTCTTTTCAGCGCTGGCATTGAGATGCGCGCGGAAGTCCATGAGCGGGGCGGAGTCGATCTCGATCTGGAGATAGAAGTGCGGGATCTGGGTCTTCGAGGCCAGGAGGCGCTCGGCGATGATGTTGCGCATGCTGCTGGTGGGCACGCGCTCGTCTTCAGGGCCGTAGGTCGGGCGGATGGCTGGCGTGGCGGGACCGCGAGCGGCGCTGCCACCACCGACGGGAGCGCTTTCTACATCAGCACGGACGACTCGACCGCCAGGGCCGGTGCCGACGACGGAGGCAAGGTCCACTCCACGCTCAGCGGCGATCTTGCGGGCCAGCGGGCTGGCCTTCACGCGGACATCGCTGGCTGCGGCGGCACGGCGGGTGGGCTGTGGAGCGGTGGGCAGACGTGGGCCTGGGACGGAGACTTTCTTCGGAGCCCCAGCAGCGGGCTTTTCCTCTTTCGGAGCAGGAACTGCGGCGGCCTGGGCTTTGGCGATGATTTCATCGAGGTTGGCCGGAGCTTCCTCGCCCTCTTCGAGAACGACGGCCAGCGGGCTGCCGAGCGGCACTTTCACGCCAGTGGCGGCGATGATCTTGAAGATCGTGCCCTCAAACGGGCTGGCGTATTCCATCGTGGCCTTGTCCGTCTCGACGTCGGCGATGGGCTTGCCCACTTCCACAGAGTCCCCTTCTTTGACGGTCCATTTGGCAAGCGTGCCCTCGGTCATGGTGTCGCTGAGCTTGGGCATTTCGATGATCTTCGGCATGGCGTGGATGGGGTAAAATCAGGTTCTGGGGAAGTGAAAGAGGCCGAGACTAGACGAGTCCGCCGCAGGACTCAAATGCCGGTGGCGGGAAATTTCACTCATCCGCAGGGGCATCCGGGAGAGGCCTCCATGAAGCTCCAAAGACCAGACAGCACGCTCTACGCCACAATCTGCGTGCTTTTGTGCCGTCAAAGGAAGCAAAAGAAAGGTTGCCTGACACCTGCCGTACTTGGTAGCCTCGCATTCCTCCACGTCATATATTGTGCCTGCGGAGCCCGCGTCCCCCCAGACTTCCTACTGCCATGAACCCAAACCAAACCACACGCCGCACCTTCCTGCGCGGCACTGTCGCCGGCGCTGCCGGTCTCGCCACCCTGCCCTCCTGGGCAGCCCCCATCGGAGCCAATGAAGACGTCCGCGTCGCTGTCATCGGTTTTAAATCCCGTGGTTCCGGCCACATCAGTAGCCTGCTGAAGATCAAAGGCGTACGTCTCGTGGCGCTCTGCGATGTCGATAGCTCCGTGCTCGAGAAGCATGTGGCGGACCTCGACAAGAAGGGCATCAAAGTGAAGGCCTACAAGGACTTCCGCGAGTGCTGCGCTGATCCAGAGATCGACGCCATCACCATCGCCACGCCGAACCACACGCACACACTCATCGGCATGACCGCCATCGCCAACGGCAAGCATGTGTATGTCGAAAAGCCCGTCTCCCACAATATCTGGGAAGGCCGCAAGCTCGTCGAGGCTTCCATCGTCGCGGCCAAGAAAGGCCTCGTCGTCCAGCACGGCATGCAGCGCCGCTCCGATCTCGGTTGGGCCGCCGCCATGGAGTATGTGAAGAGTGGCAAGATCGGTAAAGTCACCCTCAGCCGTGGCATCAACTACAAAGCCCGCAAGAGCATCGGCAAGATCGCCGCGCCGATCTCCCCTGACGCCAATGGTTTGCTGCAACCCGGCACTGTCACCGACGCCAGCGGCAAAGGCCTCGCCGGCACGATCGATTACAAGCTCTGGAGCGGCCCGCGCGGCATCATCCCCGTCCAGCGCACCCAGTTCCATTATGACTGGCACTGGCAGTGGGCTTACGGTAATGGCGACATCGGCAACCAGGGACCGCACCAGCTCGACGTCGCCCGCTGGGCGCTCGGTAATCCAGACCAGCTTCCGAAGCGCGTCATGAGCTTCGGCGGCCGCTGGGGCTACGATGACGATGGAGAAACCGCCAACAACCAGATGGCCTTCTATGAATTCGCCGAAGGTGCTCCTCTGCTCTTCGACAACCGTGGCCTGCCCATGAAGGACATGAACTGGACCAAAGGCTACGAGCCCGTCTATCGCATCAACGGCAAGACCTCCGCTCCCCGCATCGGCAACGTCATCCATTGTGAAGGCGGTTTCGTCGCTGAAGCCAAGGCCTATGACAACGACGGCAAGGCCATCGAGAAGTTCGACAACTTCCAGGACGGCCCGGACCACATGAAGAATTTCATCGACTCCGTCCGCGCTGGCAAGATCACCAAGGACGTCCTCAACGTCGCCCATGGTCACCACGCCGCCGCCCTGGCCCACATGGCCAACGTCTCCTACCGTCTTGGCAAGAAGATCAGCAACGATGAGATCAAAGAGCGCCTCAGCACCAGCAAAGCAGCTCTGGAAACCTTCGACCACTTCGTGCAGAACCTCGTGGACAACAAGATCGACATGAAAGCCGAGATGGCTTCCTGCGGACCAATGCTGGAGTTCGATCCGGTGTCCGAGAAGTTCATCGGTGAGTTTGCTGAAGAGGCGAACAAGATCGCCACGGAAGAATACGTCGCCGGCTTCGAGCTGCCGACCATCAGCTAAGCTTCCCTGCCAGCCGCTTATCAAGAGACCCGTGTCGCATCCGTGCGGCACGGGTTTTTCATTCACCAAACAAACCAACGGTGTCAAAAGCAGGGCTGAATTTGACACTTTATGTGAAGTCTAGGAACAGCCCGCTAGCTGCAAATGGCCTCTGAAAAGGAGGTGAAGATGAGCCTTGCCTTCGCGGCGAGATTTTTTCAAATTGTGATCGTGCCCGTGACACACCTGCAGAACCGAACAAGAAAATCAGACCATGAAATTCAAACACATCCTCATCCTGGCGGTGCTCGGCTCCGCCGTATTCACGGCCCCTTCTGAAGCGGCCCCTCCGACGAAAGAAGCGGCAGCGGAAGCTAAGAAAACGGCGCCAAAAAAGGCGGAACCAAAGGGAAAACAGGACACCTATCCGTTCTATGCGAAAGTCGTCGCCATCACATCCCGCACTCTGACCGTGGTTCGCAGTGACGCGGCGGATGCTGAGCAGAGCAAATTCACCGTCAATGCCAGTACTGAGTATGTGGATGGAGAAAAGCCCGCGACCATCGAGGCGGTCAAGGTCGGCTCATGGATCGGCGGCTCATTGAAAAAAGCCGAGGCAGATGGCAATGACACGGTCGTGAGGCTGAATGTAGGAGTGAAGCAGAAGACGGCCCAAAAAGCCTCCAAAGCGACCAAGAAAAAGACGGACGCAAAGAGCGAAACCAAAAAGAAGGCCGAGTAGTCGTCGTCCGATTGGGTGACGTAATTATTGAATCAGCGGCGTGGAGATATCCACGCCGCTTTTTTACAGGGTATTCGTCGAGGGCAGCCGGACGTTGATTTTATGGCAAGGCCTGTCCAGCTCTTGCCAGCTTGATCAGGCTGACGGCTTGCCGAGAATGACCTTTTTCAGACCTTGGAAGACAGGAATGAGAACGTGATTCGAGAGCGGATCGACCAAGGCCCCCACGATGACGCCGAGCACACCAGCGATGCCTGCACCGACGAGCCAGGAAAGGAAGGATTTCATGGCTGGGATCATGCCTGCCACAGACTCCGCAGCGTGGTGTACAGCTTCCTCGGGCGCATGGATGCCGAGTTCATGCAGGCCGTGGATGAGGATGCCGCCGCCCACCCAGAGCATCGCCACCATGCCGACGAGGCTGAGCACTTTCAAAAACACCGGCATTCCGAGCACGATGCCACGCCCGAGGGCACGCACCGGACCTTGTGAGTTGCGTGCCAGAGCCACACCTGCGTCATCCGCCTTTACAATGACTGCCACAGCTCCATAAACCAGCAGCGTCATGCCCGTGCCTACGACTCCCAGCACCACGGCCTGCAGCCAGACTGCAGAAGTGGTGACGGTGGCGAGCGTGATGGCCATGATCTCTGCCGAGAGGATGAAATCGGTACGGATGGCACTGCTCACGCGCTCGTTTTCCAGTTCTTCGGCAGTTTGCGCTGCTGAGGCAGTCCCCTTGTCAGCGCCATGTCGTGGGCGGACGAGGTCCATGACCTTGTGGTAGCCTTCCAGACATAAAAAAGCCCCGCCCGCCATCAGCAGTGGAGTGATGGCCCATGGGGCGAAGAAGCTCAGCAGCAGGGCTCCGGGCAGCAGCATCAGCAGTTTATTCTTCAGCGATCCGATGGCGATTTTCGCGATGATCGGCAGCTCTCGTTCTGCCGCGAGACCGACAACATAACGCGGCGTGACCGCCGCATCATCGATGACTATGCCTGCCGCCTTGCTGCCCGCCTTTGCCGCCTGCCCTGCAGCGTCATCCAGGGAAGATGCGGCCACTTTGGTCAGAGTGGCGAGATCATCCAGCAGGGCTATCCAGCCAGAGGTCATTGGCAGGCTCCTTTCGAGAGGACGTGAGTGGAGTTGGGCATGGGTGGTATGGCGATGGCTTCGTCTTTAAGACGGCTGGCGCGAAGCTCAAGTGTGGAGGTACTGCGTCTGGGATTATCTGCTGGTCACTGAGGCCATTTGAGGGGAGATTTTTGAGGAAGCGTTGAAAACTCATCCTCCTCTCCCCATCACCTCATGTTGCCTCAGCAGTTCAAAGTAATACTGATCATCACCTTCCTTCTGGGCGTGGGCATCTGGCTCCTGCGCTTTGGCTGGACGCATGTGCAGACAGATCAGAGGCTGGAAAAAAGCTCTGCGGAGGTCGATGGACGCGTCATCAGCAGTTCGTCACGTGGGCTATCCAAAGGCGGGCATTCTTTCACCCTGGTCGTTGATTACGCTCCTCAGAATCATGGGCCAATCACGAAGGAGTTTGATGTCGATGGCTCCGACTACACGGCGGCCCAGGAAACCGGCAAAGCCCGGGTGACCTATCTGCCCGAAGACCCTCAGGTCAGCCGGGTGACGAAGTTTGCGGTTCTGCCTTTTCAAATCCTCATCGGCCTGGGAGGCATTATGATTTTGTCAGGCTTGTTTTGTCTCGTCCATGCATTGATGACGAAAGAGAGGACGTCTTTGTCCACAGGGCCTGACTCGGAATGAGCGGAGGCACCTTCCTCGTGCAAGGAATCGAGCGCTCGCTACTTTAACATGGCAAGATCCACCATCCACAAATCAAGCCATGACCACACGTCGCCATTTTCTTCACACAGCTCTGAGTCTTGCCACCATGCCGTCTCTTGCACGGGCGGCGACTCCAAGCGGGGTCAGCCTCGGCTTCAGTTTGTATGGCATGAAGACGCTGCCTTTGAGTGACGCTCTAAAAACCTGCGCTGAAATTGGCTATGCGAATGTCGAGTTCGCCCTAAATGCCGGGTATCCTACGGAGCCGAAGGTCTTCACGGCGGAAGCACGCAAGGAGGCAGCGCAGCAGCTCAGCACGCTGAAGCTGGACCTGCCCTGCCTGATGGTGAACCTCAGCCTTACCGCCGATGACAAGGCTCATGCCCAAGCTCTGCAAACGATCAGTGATGCCGCGCAGGTGGCGCGTGATTTGAATGCCGCCCGGCCTGCCATCATCGAGACCGTGCTCGGCGGCAAACCAGCGACCTGGGAGCAGCAGAAAGCCGGCATGGTGGAGCGGCTGCAATCCTGGGCGGAGACAGCGGAGAAAGTGAAGACGACGATCACGATCAAAGCCCATGTTGGCAGCGCGGTGAACTCGCCCGAGCGCTTGCTCTGGCTGCTGGAGCAGGTGAAGTCACCGGCCATCCAGGTGGCCTACGACTACAGCCACTTTGAGCTGCAAGGTATCGACATGGAAGAAAGCATGAAGCTGCTGCTGCCACGCACGAAGTTCATTCATGTGAAGGACTCGGTGGGCGAGCCTGGAAAGTTCCAGTTCCTGCTGCCCGGCGAAGGGCGCACCGATTATGTGAAGTACTTCACCGCGCTCAAACAGCACGGTTACCACGGCCCCGTCGTGGTGGAGGTCAGTGGCCAGATCTTCAACAAGCCCGGATATGAACCCATCGCCGCCGCAAAGAAGTGCTACACAGTCCTGGCTGATGCTTTGGCGAAGGCGAACTAAATGCTTTTCAGCCCCTCGCTTGCGAAGTTGGTTTTGAAGTTTGTCCCGGCTTGCTCATCGAAACGAAATTGGTGGTGGTCATGGCACTTCTGCACCGTGGCTCCAGATAACCGCAGGATTGTGGCTTGCCATCGCCCTGCGACGTGCGAGAGCTTTGTCTCGTCATGGAAAGCATACCACCTCCTCAAGACGGCGGCGCACCGAACAACGGTGTGACCGGGCCTAGCAAAGATGAACGAATGATGGCGATGATCTGCCACCTGCTGCCCTTTGCGGGCTGTCTTGTGCCCGGTATTCCGGTACTGAACATCGTGGCTCCGCTGGTCCTCTGGCTCATCAAGAAGGAGTCCATGCCTTTTGTGGATCAGCAGGGCAAGGAGGTGCTGAACTTTCAGATCACGGTGAGCATCGCCATCTTTGCCTGCATAATTACCTTCTGGCTGGTCCTGCCCATCATTCTCGCCATCGGCATCCTTATCGCTGCGGTCGTGTTGATGATCATCGGTGCCATCAAGGCCAACGACGGTGTGGCTTACCGCTATCCTTTCACGCTGCGTTTGATCAAGTAAGTCCATGAACGAGTCACCGCCCCCCACGTCTCCCGCCAGCACCTCCGCACCTCCTGCTTCATGGCTGGAGTTCCGGTCGATGCTCCGGGCTCTGCTTGATTTGCTGATGGATTTCTCCTTCAAGCGTTTCGTCACGCCCCATCTCATCCGTCTTCTTTATGTTCTGAGCCTGGGGGCGGCGGTCCTGGCAGCGCTGACGTGGATGTTCAGCGGCTTTGGTGAGGGGCCTTTGCACGGCTTGTTTACCCTGGTCACAGGCCCGCTGGCCTTTCTGCTGTATGTCATCAGTGCCCGTGTGGTCATGGAGGTGATCTTGGCTATCATCCAGATCGCTGAGCGGGTGCGAGAGAAATGAGATGGCTGGGGCTGACAAACGTCTTACAACCCGCTCACAGTCTCCTGACGCATTCTTTTTCAGATGTGGAAACATGCCATAAGATGAAGGTGAGCGGTTCGCCGCTGCCGCATCGCCCCTTTCTCGTTGGTAAACCTCCTGGCTGTTGGTCCCTCCGAATGCTCTGAGGCGGGTCGAAAGACCCGCCTCTTGTTTTTTAGGGTAGGTGGCGTGCCTTCAATTTCGAGAATACGGCCTCCGCGAATCTGAAAATTTTCGCAAATAGTCGAAATCGAAGCTTTAATTTTTACGAGTGGGGAATAATTTCAATAGTTAACTCTGTCTGGCAGAAAATCCCCCGTCCCGCTCCTGTGGTCCACTCTGATCCGAATTCATCCTCCCACCCTCCAGGGGCTGGGAGGGTTCCGCATTTGCTGGTGAACCCGTTTCTGAGCGATGTCTGCCGCACTCCTTGGCAGGTGAATGAATCTGTGGAGGGGCTCAACGCGGATGTGCTCGACCAGCTCGTGGATGTGGTCGGTGGCCGGAGTGCCGGGCCGATGATGCTGCTCACGGCTCCACGTGCAGGCTATGGGAAAACGCACCTTCTCGGCCGCGTGGCCGCCGCTGCGGAAGATCAGGCAGTGATCGTGCCGGTGGCCTTCCGTTCGGGTGACCCGCTGACTCTTGCCACACTTTCCCGGCGCGGGATCGAGTCGCTGGCTGAAAACACGGCGGCCGGAGATTCTCTGGGATGGTCTCGTCTGCGGGAGGTGTCGGCCCAGGTGGTGGCCTTGCTCCTGAGGCGGATGATCGAGTCTGGCCAGCTTCCATGTGCAAACGCCGAGCAGGCTCTCGAGACGCTTTCCCGCACAGGGCAGGAGGTGTTCGATCCCGCCGGCCGAGCCGCACGCATCGGCGCCTGGATCGCGCAAAACCGGGACAATCTAAGGGGACCGCTGGCCATGGTCGCGGCCAGTGAGATCCCACTGCGGGCGGAGTCTTTGGATTCCTGGGTGGCCGCGCTGCTGGAGCAGAGCATCCAGGGCGGGCTGGCCGGAGTGGCTGAGATGGAGGAGCTGACCGCTGCCGACAATGACACTGGCGTGCCTGCCTGGCTGCGGCTTCTAGCGCTCTGGAGACCGGTGGTCCTGCTGGTGGATCACCTGGATGGCTTTTACCGGAACCCGGATGCTGGGGTGCGGATCGCCTCCATGCTCATGGAACTGGTGGAGTCGCATCGGTTGAATGTGCTGCTGAGTTTGAACCAGGATGTCTGGCAGGCCACCTTCGGGCATCATCTGCCCAGCGCACTGGAAGACCGGCTCACGGCCAGCCAGGTCCTCCTGCGCGGCCTCTCGGAGGCAGATGCCGGGGAGCTGCTGCGCCTGCGGCTGGAGCAGACGGACCTGACCCCGGAGCAGCGGGATGAATTCACCCGGTTCGTCAGCGTGAACCGGCACTTCCTAGGGCGCCCTATCGGCAGCGTGTCCGCCCGTGCCTTCCTGCGCCACTGCGCGCGGCAATGGGAGATTTTTCAGTCTTCACCTCCAGCGTCCGGGGAAATGCCGGACTCACCGCCAGCTGTGCCCGATTTTTCAAGCGGCGTGGAGGTGGATGTGCTGCCCGCTTTGGAAAAAGAGCCGGGGGGTGAGATCCCCCTCATGACTGAAACAGTGCGTCTGGCTGCCGATGAGGCGACTCCCGTGTCCGTGCCCGTGCTGTTTGATGACCAGACCGCGAGCGATGTGCAGACCATGGCCGAGAGCCTCACCGAGCCCCGGGCCGCCCTGCCGCAGGATGAAAATTTTATCGACCCTGTACCGCCGGAAGTTCTGGTTGAGCCCCTGGCTCCTGCCAATGCCAACGGCAAGCATCCAGCACCTCTTGGTGGAGATGAAAACAGACTCGAAGACTGGGAAGGCAGTGCCGTGCCGACGGAGGAAAAGTCCGTGGCACCCACGACGGATGCCTTTGTGAAACTGCGTGAGATGCTGGCCCGTCTGCGCCAGCCAGGGCAGGCTTCCTCCGCTCTCGCTGCTGAAGGCCAGAACTTCACTCCGTCAGCGCCCGCCGCATCGACTGTCAAAGCGCCCGAGTCACCTTTTCGCGTACAAGAGGGAGGCCAGCCGATGGCACCTCCGCCGCCGAGCCTTGCATCACCGTTTCAAGTCGTTTCCAACACTGTGGCGGCGACCGGGCTGGCCCAGATCAAGGCCAAGGCCCCGGCATCGCCCGCCGACCTCCTCCAGGGCCGGTTCCAAGCCTTGCGCTTGCAGTTGCAGGCAGAGGCACTCACCCAGCCTCTGGATTTCAGTCGTCTGGCCGATCTCATCCGCCTTGCAGGCCGCCGCTTCCCGCTTGTCCGCTTCAGCGAGCACGAACTGCCCGGACTGACAGGTCGGTACGCTCTCTACTGGTCTCTTCAAGGCATCGAAATCCTCTTCGGTCTCGCCCCTTTCAGTGATGCCGCCTACTGGCGCACCCTCAGTGGTTTCGCCGCTGGTCGGGTGACGGATCTCGCCAGTCAGGCTGAGCGCGAGGGCGGCACGGCGACGAAGCTGAAGATTGTGGGCTTCAAAACCGAGCGCGAGCAGCTCTCCTGGCAGAATCTCGCGAATAGCCAGATCCTGCCCGAGCCCATCCGCCAGATTACCGATGTCGTCCATCTCGACACGGAGGGGCTCGCCAGCCTCTACGCCATGCAGCGCATCATCAAGGAGTCCGAGTCCGGCGTCCTCCAGGCCGAGCCAGCGAAGGTCATCGGCGTCCTCGCCCGCGAGCTGGATTTCTTCTGGAAACGCATCACCCGGCTGGCTTAGCCTGCATCGCCCGCATCTCCGTGAGCCGGATCGACGCCCGGGGGGATGCTTTCAAAAATCATCAAGGTGCCGAGGTCGGTAGTGTGTCAGAACTCGCAGCGGGAGGTGTGGCGTCATCTTTGAGATTGATGACGACGCGGTCGATGCCTGTCTTCGCGAAGTCGCTCGGCGGATACATGTGGCGAGCCTTCAGGTACCAGGCGAGTGCGGAGCCGGACTGCTTGCGCTGCTCGTGCTGCTTGGCCTTCTCGATGGCGCTGACGAACTCGCTGGCCTTCACGCTGAGTTCGGAACGCATCTTCGTGACTTCGGGATCTTCGGGGAAGCGGACATAGACGCGCTCCACGGCCTCCCAGGCACCAAAGGCGTTGCCGGTCTTGCTCTGCTCCTCGGCCATCTTCACCACCATGGTGACCTCGGTGACGTCGGAGACCGCCTTTGCGACCTGTTCCTTGCGCACAGGATCTTGAGTAGTGGCGGCAAAAAAGGTCCCCTGATTGTTGAAAATCTGACGGAAGGCGCGCTGGCTTAGCAGGCGGTCGAGTTCCAGGATGGCCTGGGCCTGTACGTCACTGTTCTGACCGACCATTTCAGAGAGATTGCGCAGTTTTGGGTTTGTGGGCCAGAGTTCAGCCGCGCCTTTTATCTCGGAGGCGTAGGTGGCTTGATCGCCTTTTAAAATGGCAGCCTTCGCGGCGGTAAGGCGTAAGTCAGCCAACGCGCGGGCGGTTTCAATGGCGGCCTGGGGCTTGGAAAAATCGAAGTCCTTCGAGTTCTTGCGCATCTTCGTCACCATCTCTTCAGCGAGTGTGAAGTCCTTCATTTCCAGGGCGTTCACGAGCTGGTTTCCATCGCGGACATAGTCGAGCACCTTGAGCTTTTCAGACATGGGCAGGCGGCGCACGCGCGGGAGGTATTCGCCGATGGCAAAGGCCTCCATGAGGCGGTTGCTGGCGCTCTGGTAGTCCTGACGGAGGACGAGCTGCTCAAAGGCGACGATGGCTTCATCGACGCCACGGATGGCCTCGGAGGAATAAGTGTCAACGAGGCTAACGGTCGGTGGCATGCCGATACTACCAGTGAAAGCTTTTTTAAGGTCCGAATCGTCAGACATTTGCAGTACGCTGTCGCCATCTTTGAATAGGTGGGGATAAAGGCGGCAGGCCATTAGCGCGTGCTCGAAGCGACGGCCCATAAAAAAATACAGGATGGAAGCCTGAAATTGCATCTTGCTGCTAATTTCAGAGAGGCCAGCAGACGCTTCGTTGAGCTTTTTTCGTGCCTCAATTTCTGCGATGTCCTTGATATAACCGGACACGCGCCCGACGGTGGCTGCCGTGGTTTGTTTCTGCGCGTTGCCTGCGGCCCCGCCGCCCTTGGCTCCGCCACCACTGCCAGATTGAGGGGACATCTCTGAATTGGAAAGGGCTACTTCGTTGTTCCACTCGAGTTGCTTGCGCCGCTTATTCATCGCTTCGTTGGCAGCGCGGAGATTATTGACCTTTCGTTGGGCTAGCCAGACATCATAGACATCACTTGCCAGCCTATTGCATAGGCCCGCGTCGATTCGGAAAGCGCCTGCTTCGGGAAGCATGGCAAAGGCGGCGGAGACATCGGGTCCGCCTTTTCGCGTGGGGGCCAGGAGGAGTACGATCTGGGCGATGATGTCCCGGTAGGCCTGATCTTCGGCACCGTTGGCCTCAGGGGTGGCGAGGTAGATTTCAAACTTCGAGCGGACGAGGCGGTTGTTGTTCACCTGCCACATCTTGCCATCCCAGGTGACCATTTCGCTTCCACCGTCGGCATGAGGCAGCACGCCGCCCATCATGGAGTTGTTCTGGGATTGGTTATTGTTGTTTCCGCCGCCAGAGGAGTTCGCATTGGAGGCGGGCGCCGGCTGTGCTGGGCCGGGCGCTGGCAAAATCTGCGCTAAGGCGGTGGTGGTGAGCAGCGTGAGGCTGAGGAGGAGCTTCGTCGTGTTCATAAAGGATCAGGCTTTGAGGAGTTGCAGAACTTCGAGGACACCATTTTCCAGGACGCGGACTTTAAAGACATAGCGCTGGCCGCGCTGGATATTGGCATCCAGCGCGGAGGGGACAAGCACAGGGACGAATGTGCCGCCCTCACTGACCTGCACGGAGAAGAGCCTGTCGCTGCCTTTCCAGGAATCGAGGCGGTTGTCGATGGTACCTTCGACCTTGTAGGTGTTGCCAGAGAGCGAGTTTGAGCTCTCAAGGTACTCCTCCGTGCTGAGAGAGGTGAGGCCGGTCATGGGATCGGTACCGCGATTCAGCAGGGCCAGACCTCCGCCAATGAGACCGACGAGCAGCGCCACGATGGCGATGAGATGAGCGGGCTTCAGCCCTGATTGTGCACGACGTGCCATGATTAATTGGGGGGAATTTGCAGCAGAGTTTAGCGGGCCGCTGGAGGCAGAGCAACATTTGCGTGCCATCCCTTGTTCCAGAAGTTACGTTTGAAAAGCAGACCCAAATCTTTCTGATGACGTCCTCGCCAAGTAAATTTCAGGGGGAGGACGGAGGAGAGTGCGTTGGAGAGGAGTGGGCCTGACTATTTTTGTCCTAATACCCGGCAGGCTGGCGCGTTTTCACGCCGGAGCCACATCAATCCACCTCCATCCCTACCTTATGAATACCAAAACCACTCTGCTCGCAGGCATCGTCGCCGCAGGCCTGTGCATGTCCGCCACCGCAGCGGAAGTGCGCACCTGGACCGATGTCCAAGGCCGCCAAGTTAGCGCTTCCGTCGTTAAGATCGAAGGTGAAGACATCGTCCTCCAGACGGCGGACGGAGCCCTGCATAAGTTTGCCCTGACACGCCTCTCGGCAGAAGATCAGGTGATCGCCAAGGCGGCCGCGCCTGCTGAAACGCCTTCAGCCGAGGGAGCTTCTCCTGGCTTCATGGCCAACGCCACCGTAGCTCAGGCAGCCGCCAAAGTGGACATGCTAGTAGCCAATGGTCTGAAGCGTGCCAATCCCGACCGCATCAAGGCAGGCAAAGCTCCGATTACAGGCTGGAATCCACCCGTGTCCGACGAAATGTTCGTCCGCCGCGTTTACCTCGACATTGCTGGCCGCATTCCGAATCATGATGAAGCCGTCGCATTCATCAAAGCTGGCGGTGCTGACAAGCGCGCCAAGCTGATTGACCAACTTCTCGACTCGGACGGCTACAAAACCCATCTCTACAACTATTTTGCTGAGATGCTACGCGTGAAGGACAACTTCGAGCAGGACAACGTCCGCGGCACCCCTTACATCGGCTGGCTTAAAGAGCAGGTAGCCAAAAACCGTCCGTGGAATGAGATGGTTTATGACATGATGACCGCCACTGGCAAGATGTGGGACAAGAAGCCTGACGGAACCTACAACGGCGCTGCCGGCTACCTCCTCCGCGATGCCGGCATGCCCCTGGACAATCTGGCAAACACCCTGACCGTCTTCCTCGGAACCGACGTGGCATGTGCCCAGTGCCATGACCACCCTTTCGCAGATTGGACACAGAAGCAGTTCTATGAAATGGCTGCCTTCTTCGGTGCCACCACCACCCGCCTCGGAGGCAAAGACTTCGCCAATGGCGACCGCGGCAGAGTGCTGATGGAGGAGATCGAAAAAATGATCGCCGCCAATCCTTCACTGGACATCCGCCGCCTGCGAAATGGTCTCCAGAACTACATCGGAGCCAACCGTAGCGCGATCAAGGACCGCGATATGAACGGCACCAAGCTGCCGCATGACTATAAATACAAGGACGGCAAGCCCGGTGACCCAGTGGAGCCGAAATTCGTCACTTGGTCCGCTGCTGACAAGAACAATCCAGCCTACAAGCAGAGCAAAAAGAACGAGGAAAAGCTGCGCGAGTCCTTCGCCAACTGGATGACGCACCCCCAGAACCCACGCTTTGGCATGGCGATTGCCAACCGCATGTGGAAACGCGCTTTTGGCATCGGCATCGTCGATCCAGTCACTAATCTTGACACTCCCGAGGAATCCTCCAATCCAGAACTGATCAAGCATCTCGCCTCCGAAATGGTCCGTGTGAAGTTCGACCTCAAGCAGTTCATGCGCATCGTTTACAATACCCGCGCCTACCAGTCCGAGGCCACCAGCGAAAACATCCCCATGGGTGACAAATACTACTTCCAGGGGCCAATGCTTCGCCGCATGACAGCTGAGCAGGCATGGGATAGCTACATGACCCTTGTGCTCGGCCAGCCTGACCAGTTCAAGGCACCCCTCCAGGATCTGTATGCCAAGTCCATCGATCTCAATCTCGACACCGTCGATGCCAAGACCGTCCTGATCAAATATGACGCCTATCGCAAGATCCAGCAGAAGGAAAACGCCCTTATGGGTGGTGGCCTCGACATGGCTGGTGAAGACATGATGATGGACGGCAAGAAGAGCGGCAATGATGCTGCCGCCACCACTGACGGCCCTGGCAAAATCCTCAGCTACGAAGGCATGCGCCTCATGCGCTCCGCCGAACTGCCTCAGCCTGCGCCAAACGGCCACTTCCTCATCGACTTCGGCCAGTCCCCACGTGCTCTCATCGACGGCAGTAGCAAAATCGGCAACGTCCCCCAGGTTCTCATGATGATGAATGGCAAGGCGCAGAAGATGCTCACCAGCCCGGATTCACTCATCTTCCGCAATATGGAAAAAGTGCGTGACCCCTCTGAAAAGGTGGAAGCCATGTTCCTCTCCATAATGAGCCGCAAGCCAACGATGAACGAGAAGGACATTGCCAAGCGCAATCTCGCCCAAGGTGAAGACGGCTACGCCAACATGATCTGGGCACTGATCAACACCCGCGAATTCATGTTCATCCAGTAATCAACAAACCAACAGACCGAACCGAAATCTCAGCTTAATCTACCTATGAAAACCGAACTCCTCCGCCTGAACGACGCCAGCCGTCGCCAATTCATGCTCAACGCCGCCAAGACCACCCTTGGCGTCAGCGTTCTCTCTGGCCTTGGTGCCAAAATGGCGGCTGCTGAAGCTGTCTCCAAGTCCGGCCCCGGCACGCCCGGCTTCGGCAAGGCTAAACGCGTCATCTATCTCTGGATGGGCGGCGGCATGACCCACATCGACACCTTCGATCCTAAGGAAGGCGCTACCAAAGGTTTCGGCACACCAGCCAAAGCCAAGGGTGACAACATCGTCTCCCTCGGCGGCTATCTTCCAAAGTTGGCAGAGAACGCCGACAAGCTCGCCATCATCCGCTCCATGTCCTCCAAGACTGGCGTGCATGAGTCCGGCACCTACATTATGAAGACCGGCTATGAGCCCCGTGGCACCATCGTTCACCCAGCCATGGGTGTTTGGGCTTCCCACTTCCTTGGCCGTATCAAGGACAAGACTCTCCCGGACAGCGTCGTCGTGAACAGCGGCAGCGCCTATCCTGGTGCCGGCTTCTTCCCACCCGCCATGTCCCCCATTCCGATCTCCAATCCTGAGAGCGGTCTGCAAAACATCCAGCCCACCGCGAGCGATGTGCAGTTCAACAAGCGCGTCTCCCTCATGAATGAGTTCGACACCGCCTTCCAGAAGAAATTCCAGACGGAAGACGTAAAGGCTTACTCCGAGTTCTACGACGAGACCCTCAAGCTCATGAAGAGCGAAGATCTCAAGGCCTTCGACCTCTCCACTGAGACCACCGAGACCCGTGAGAAATATGGCCGTAACAACTTCGGTCAGGGCTGTCTCCTCGCCCGTCGCCTTGTCGAAAGCGGCGTCCGCTTCGTCGAAGTGCAGATGGGTGGCTGGGACATGCACAACACCATCGACAACGCGATGACCAACAACGGCAACACGCTCGACACAGCGTTCTCCGCCTTGATCCTCGACCTCCAGTCGAAAGGCCTGCTTGAGTCCACCCTCATCGTCCTTGGTTCTGAGTTCGGCCGCACGCCGGACATCAACGAAAACGATGGTCGCGACCACTACCCGCTGGCCTACTCCACCGTCTTTGCCGGCGCTGGTGTCAAAGGCGGCTATGCCTACGGCTCCACCGACAAGGAAGGCCGTCGCCCAGCCGACAAGCAGACCAGCCCGCAGGACTTCCTCGCCACCATCGGCCACGCCATGGGCCTTCCTGTGGACGAAGTCGTCATGTCCCCCTCCAACCGTCCGTTCACGGTCGGCGACAAGGGCGTGCCCGTCATCGACATCTTCGCCTGATCCCGTCACCTCGGTTCAGTCCGATTCCCCAAAAACACCCGGTCGAAAGGCCGGGTGTTTTTTTATGCCAGTTGAACCATGCCATACCTCAACCTGTCTGCTGAAAACCATGCCAGCCCACCGCTCGTTTTTATCTCCCAGCATCCGTTTGGATGGAGTTTGTGATGTGGTGATCCTTCTGGCCCTCAGCGGAAGCTGGATTGGGTTGTTGGGGCATTGGCATTGGTTCGCTGATCTCTTTGCCCACTTTCGCTGGCAATACCTCATCGTCTTCCTTTTGGCAGTCCTCTGGAGTTTCTGGCGAGGACGCAGAAAGGTCGCCGGTCTCAGCGTCATGACTTTGATGCTGAATGCATGGCTGATCGGCAGCCTGTCAGTCCGAACTTCCACATTCGGGCAAAACGCAGTCTCCCCCGAAAATGTGAGAGTCGTCAGCCTGAATGTCCTGACCGGCAACAAGCGGCATGGTGAGGTGCTCGAATACCTTCACTCTTGCGATGCTGATCTCATTTTCTTGATGGAGGTCGATGATGTCTGGTCGTCAGCTATGGAACCGCTCATAGCCACCCACCCGCATCATCTCGTGCATCCACAGTCGGACAACTTCGGGATCGCGCTCTTCAGCCGCCACCCATTCAAAGAGGCGCGTGTCGTCGATGAGTTTCAGATGGGACCCGACATCGGGCCATACACCAAACCCTCCATTCTGGCGCACCTGCAAATCGGAACGCGGGAACTGCTCTTTTATGGCATTCACCCGGTGCCGCCGGCTGGTAGCACAGCCTGGCAGAGCCGAAACAACCAGCTCAGAGCTGTCGCTTACCAGGTTGCAGCATCCAAAACACCCGCCCTTGTCATGGGAGACTTCAATTCCACCCCATGGTGCGAGGGTATGCGATCCATCCGAGAAGCGGGCAGTTTGGACTTCCACTCGTCCTCACCTCCCTGGCAGCCCACATGGCGGGTGACTTCGGCGTTTGCGATACCCATTGATCACACACTCTGCACATCGTCATTGATTATCACTCGTCGGCAGATCGGCCCGGATGTGGGTTCCGACCATCGTCCTCAATGGGTCGAAGTACACTGGGCCGAATCGTAAAGCGCTCAACTCACGCCGCCGCCAGAATGGCCGGGTCCCAGTCTTTCCACACGGCATCGAGACCCTGACGGGAAAGCATCTCCGCCACTTCCATGGGAGAGCGCACATCAGCGATGCCAAACTGTCCCTCGGCACGGGCTTTCTCGTCCTTTTCCACCAGCTCTACACGGCGGCCTTTCACGGTCTGGTGCAGGTCATCGCTGCCCGCGCCAGTGTAGCCACCGGGCTCCGTGTGGCTGCCCGCGCTCATGCTGGTGATGCCCAATGGCGCGAGTGCATCACGCAGATGAGCAGGCTCACGCGTGCTCAGCACGATGCCCACTTCAGGAAAGATGAGCCGGAAGGCACAGATCGTCTGCACCAGCGCCCAGTCAGGGAAGCCTGTCAGCGGATGAAAACCGCCTGCAGCCGGGCGCAGTCTCGGGAAGGCCACGGTGAAGGTGGACTTCCAGCAGTGCTTGTAAAGATGCTCCAGATGCGCAGCGAGGCGCAGTGCCTCCAGACGCCAGTCACTCAGGCCAAACAGCGCCCCGATGCCCATGCGCCGGAAGCCGCCTTCGTAACCACGCTCCGGGCAGGCGATGCGCCAGTCAAAGTCCTTCTTCGGCCCCGCCGTATGCATGTCCGCATAGATCACGCGATCATAGGTCTCTTGATAGACCACCAGCCCCTCGCAGCCCGCTTTCACCATCCGCTCATACTCAGGAGCCTCCATCGGGCCGACCTCGATTCCGATCGTCGGCACGAACTCACGGATCGCCCGGATGCACTCCTCCAGGTAGCCATCGCTCACGAACTTTGGATGCTCACCGGCCACTAGCAGAATATTGCGGAAGCCCTGATCCACCAGATGCCGAGCCTCCTTCACCACCTGATCGATGGTTAAAGTCACCCGCATGATGCTCGCATTGTCGCGGGAGAATCCGCAGTAGGAGCAGTTGTTCACGCACTCATTGGAGACGTACAGCGGCGCAAACATCCGCATCGTTCGCCCAAAATTTCGCCGCGTGATCCCCCTCGCCTCACGTGCCATCGCTTCGAGTTGCCCGGGCGTCTTTACCTCCAGCAACGACCAAAACCTCTCCATGATCGGCGACTTGCGCGCCGGGAGAGCATCAAGGATGGGAAGAAAAGCAGAAGGCATGGCGGGTCAGGGCGTCTTTGATACGCCTGTCAGAGCGGGGTGCAACGAATGGAACACATCACGCCAGCCGTACGCTGCGCTTCTTGTCGAGCTTCAGCACGGTCCCGCTTTCCCAGGCGGGTTCAGCTTTCGGGTCGCTGAGCTTCTCGCCATTGATCTGGATGCTGCCGCCCTGGATGAGGCGACGCACATCGCCACCGGACATGGTTTGATCAAAGACCGACTGATAAGCATGCTGCACCACGCCGAGCACGTCCTTGCGCTCGCTTAGAGTCAAAATAGGCAGCTCCACATTGGCGAGATCTCGTTTGCTGAAACGCAGATCCCAGTCCTCGCGGCATTCGCGGGCGGCATCCTCGCTGTGGTAGGTGGCCACGCATTTGGCAGCGAGCTGCTTCTTGGCCTCCATCGGGTGCATCGTCGTGTCCAGCACCTCGCCGAGCACGAGCAGGTAATACTTGGCCATGAGTTCATCCGGGATGCTCATGAGCTTCCCGAACATTTCTTTCGGCGCATCCGTAAGGCCAACGTAGTTCCCGAGGCTCTTCGACATCTTCTTCACGCCGTCCAGACCTTCCAGCAGCGGCAAGGTCATGCAGACCTGTGCTTCCATGCCTTCTTCCTTCTGAAGATCACGGCCTACGAGAATATTGAAGAGCTGATCACTGCCGCCAATCTCGACATCGGCGCGCACCACCACGCTGTCCCAGCCCTGCATGATCGGATACTGAAGTTCATGCAGGCGCACCTCGGTGCCATTTGCCACGCGGTTCTTGAAGTCCTCGCGCTGAAGCATCTGCTGGAGAGTCACGCGGGCATTGAGCTTGATGACCTCCATGAAGGGCATCTCTTTGAACCACGAGCCGTTGAACACGACCTCCGTCTTGTCCTTGTCCAGCACCAGGAAAGCCTGCTCCGTGTAGGTCTTCGCATTCGCCAGCACCTCGTCATAGGTCAAAGGTGGGCGCGTGGTGGAGCGGCCGCTCGGGTCGCCGATCATCGCTGTGAAGTCACCGATGATGAGCACGATGTGATGCCCGAGTTCCTGAAACTGCTTCAGCTTCCGCAGGCCCACCGCATGACCAAGATGTATGTCCGGCGAGGTCGGATCGACGCCCAGCTTGATGCGCAGCGGCTTTCCGCGCGCCAGCTTCTCGGCGAGTTCTTTCTCACTGTGGATGGTGACAGTGCCGCGCTTGAGGATTTCGAGTTGATCGGGGACGGGGAGCATGGGATTCGGGTCGCGACAGTGTGTCGCGAGGCATCTCAGGTCAAATGGGCAAACGGTGTCCTGCAAACTCGGCTGGCCGCCCCTTACGCCAGCAGTGCGCGCACCACATCCCCACTCACATCCGTCAGACGGAAATCGCGGCTCTGGAAGCGATAAGTGAGCTGTTCGTGGTCGAGGCCGAGCTGGTGGAGGATGGTGGCGTGGAGGTCGGGGACGGAGACGCGGTTTTCGACGGCGGCGTAGCCGAATTCGTCGGTCGCGCCGTGGATCATGCCGCCTTTGATGCCGCCACCGGCCATCCACATGGTGAAACCCTTCGGATGATGATCGCGGCCCTTGCCGTTCTCGGCGACGGGTGAGCGACCGAACTCGCCGCCCCAGACGACGAGCGTGCTGTCGAGCATGCCGCTGATCTTCAAATCATCGAGCAGCGCGGCGATCGGGCCGTCGGTTTCGGCGCAGTGCAGGTCGTGATTGCGTTTCAAGTCGTCGTGCGCGTCCCAGGCCTTCGGACCTTCGTTGCCGCCGCTGTAAACCTGCACGAAACGAACGCCGCGCTCGACGAGTCGCCGCGCGAGCAGGCAGTTCTTGCCGAAGTGCGCCGTGGTCGGGTGATCGAGGCCGTACATCTTGCGCACGCTCTCCGGTTCGCGACTGAGATCGGTGCATTCGGTGGCGCTCATCTGCATGCGATAGGCCAGTTCATACGCGTTCAATCGCGCCGCGAGTGCCGTCTCGTGCGGATTCGC
>CAYMHJ010000039.1:0-11180 GCA_964390165.1 uncultured Prosthecobacter sp.
GACCAGGCCGAAGATGAGAAGGCAAGAGGCAAGGAGGAGTTTCATGGTCAAAGGCGGGAGGTGAGCACGGCGTGGTCTGGCCGGCGGCTGCTAGCGTGACGAAGATGAGAGGGGCAAGGCAGCCTGGCCGAAAAAAGGCGGCATCGACGTTCATTTGGGAAGCTTCTCCAACCGAATCCTGGCGAGTTCCTTGTAGGCGCTGAGTTTCTCGTCCGGCATCTCCAACACATGTTTGTAACTGGCCGCCGCCTCATCGAAGCGGCCAAGGCCAGAAAGCAATTCACCCGCACGCAGCCAGCAGGCAGCTCGGACAAACGGGAAGGCCCGCGCTTCGAGTGCCACTTGCTTGGCTTGCGTCGCGTCTTTGGCCGGAGCGTTTTTTTGTCCAGGTGCCAGTGTCCCATCAAGGATTGAAATGATGTAAGGGTGCATCCGCTCGTTGGCGAAGATCTCGTTGCACGCCGCCAGCTCGGCGGTTCGGTCGAGATCGACGGCATAGTGGCGGATCTCATTCTGAAGCTTAAAAGAATAGACGCCTTTCGTTTGCTCCGAAAGCGCCAGGAAACGTTTCAGACATGTCTTCTTGTTTGTTCCGCTTTGTTTAATCGCATCAACGGCCGAAGAAATCCCGGTGGTTGAGAGAAAAGGAGCCGGAGGTGGTGCCGCGCCGCTGGTCAGCGCCCGAGTCATTTGTCCCTGTGAATTTGACGTGGCACCACCCGAGGATTTGGAAGTTGCAGGGCTTCCAGGTGATGGTGCCGCCTGCACTGGGCCTGCCGTTTTCGTAGCAGAAGGCTGATCTGCATCGTTCGCCAGGACGACGCGGAAGCCGGAATTGTAGGCATAGTGGCCTATTGTGGAACGAACTCGGCAAGACGAGAGCAGCAGGTTGCTCGTATGATATGCAAATGACGCCCCACGCTGAACATGAGCTTGATGGGACGAGTTCCACCAACCGTCCAACCACTCCCACACATTACCGCCCATGTCGTAGAGACCAAGTTTATTGGGCTTGAAGCTCATGACAGGTGCGGTGGTCGGGAAACCATCGCTATAGCTCTTCAAGCCGGACTCGGTCGGGAATTTTTCCAGCCAGGCGCTGTCTGCGTAGTTGCCTGCGTTGTCGCTTCTTCTGGGCGGGTAATCCCCTCCCCAGGGAAACAGGGTGGTTTCTTTGCCTCCAAGCATCTCCGGTGTGGTGCCTGTACCGTGCTTCTCCTTGTCACCCAAGCCGACGGCGATGCTCCATTCCTCATCCGTCGGCAGGCGGTAGGTTTTGCCATCTTTCTTGCTCAGCCATTCGCAAAACTTCACTGCGTCTTCCCAACTCACGCCTACCACGGGATGACCATCCTTGTCGCCGCAAGGAATCCCGTCCTTCTGCTGGTTCTTCCATGAGTCGTTCACTCCGGGAACTGATGCCGCATAGGCCGCATAATCCTGCCGCCGGGTCTCGTGGATGCAGAAAAGCACCTTCGTCCCCGGCACCGGCATGAACTTCATGCCCAAGGAGTTGGTGAACCCCTCGTTGGTTCCCCCGCTGAGTGCGAGGCTGCCAGCGCCTCACGATACGCGCGCACCGCCTCCGCATCCGGCACCCGGTTTGCCTTGGTCAACTCCGCCTCCAACATCGCGAGGCGTTTGTCCAAAGGGTCCGTCAGCTTCTTGATGTTCGCCGCACGGTCGGCGACCAGTTTCGCAAATTGCGCGCGGTAGGTGCTGCGCAGGGATTTAAGGCCGACAGGAGTCTTCTCATCATCACTCTCCGGAACGGCTGATTGGCCGCTCGCGCTTTGTGAGCCGGCAGCTTTGGCCGCAGATGCATCACCCACGGCTCTCTGCTCCGCCTCCAGCGCCAAAATGCCGTCCAGCCTCCCGGCGGATTTCTTCGCTGCGATCGCCCTGTCGATGCCGCCGAGGTAGTATTTGTTCAAGTCCTCCAAACCCGTCTCAAAGGGCTTGGTGACCCGTTCTTGCTGCAACTGCCTGAACTGCTCATCCAGCGTGGCCAGCTCCGCTGGCAGGCCAGCCGACGGGGACGGTGGAACGAGCTGGCCGCCAGATGGCACGCCGGGGGCCGGGCTAGGAGCGGCCGCAGCAAGCATGGGGCTCGTGGCCGCGCCGGCAGCGGGCGTGACGGGCTGCGCGCCTGCGGGCATGGCAGGCGGGGTGGCGGGCGCTGGATTTTCCGTTTTGATTGCCAACGGAGGCACCGTTGCGGCGTCAGAAGGGGTGCTGGACTTGGGTGTTTGGAGAGGGCTTGATGCCGGGTTTCCTACTGAGGTGGCCGCAGCGCTCGTGCCTGCCTCCTCGTGGTTTTTGAGCTTCATAAACACGCCGGCTCCTGCGGCGATGACCAGTGCAGCGGCTGCCAGCACCCATCCTGATGAAGAGCGCCGCTCGGGCGCGTGGGTCCTCTCTCTCGCTAGCGGGCGATGGTGTGGCTGGGGCGGGCCTTCCGGCCGCAGGGGGCGCGCCTGCGTGTCAAGAGCCGCAGGCGCCTCTTTCGCCGAAGCTTCCACTTTGAGCACCGGTTGTGTCAGGATGCCATCAAGATCAAGGCGCAGAGCCTCTGCCGATGCGTAGCGCAGCTCGCGGTTATCCCGCAGTGCGTTAGCCACGATTTTGTCGTAGCGCGGATCGAGCCCTTTGATTTGTAGGCTCGGCATTTCAAACATGCCCTGCGGCAGCTTGCCAGTCAGCATCTGGTAGAGCATCACCCCGACCGCGTAGATGTCCGCGCGCTTGTCCACATCCGCCCCGAGGATGAACGACTCAGGTGCCATGTAGGGCAGCGTGCCCATGACGACTCCGCTGCGCGTCATCGCGCTCTCACCCGCATTGGTCACCTTGGCCAGGCCAAAGTCGGCCACCTTGACCCTGCCATCATACCCCACCATGATGTTCGCTGGCTTGATGTCGCGGTGCAGGATGCCAAGGCTATGGGCGTAGCCCAGTGCGTCACACACGTGGGCGGTGATCGCCATCGCATGCTCGGAGTGCATACGCCCCTGCTGGGTGATCATTTTGGCAACATCCGTGCCCTCAATGAACTCCATGACAAAATACAGCAGCCCGTTGGCTGTTTCTCCGAAGTCATACACCGCCACGATGCCCGGGTGGTTGAGCTTTGCCATGGCCCTGGCCTCGTTTTTGAAGCGCTGCGCGAAGGTGGCGTCATGCTCGCCCATCACCAGGGGCAGGAACTTGATGGCCACAGGCCGGTCGAGGCTTGTCTGCCATCCCTTGTAAACGGCCCCCATGCCGCCGCGGCCCAGCAGGGCTTCAATCTGGTATTGCGGCAGTTGCGCGGCAAGCTCTTCGATGGAGAGCGGCTCCCAGCCTTTGGCAGATGCGGAGGAATGACTCATGAAGCTAAAATTACTCAAAGAGCACCGCTGCTTCGAAAGAAGCAGCATTATAAATGGGTTACCACACCTTGCTTGCCACCTTGCACGAAGGGCAGTGGCGGCAACCTTGGTCGCTGGGATCTGCTTTATAAAAAGCTTTGTACCTTGGTTTGTGCTATTAGCTAAACGCCTAAAAATGGTGCTCAATACGGCGCGACAAACGCGGCCACGGTGACGAGGCCAAGGGGGATCGGCTCAATGCCGATTCATGAACCTGAACCCACCTACCCATGAGCAAGAAAGACATGATCGAACAATTGCGCCATCGCCTTGCCAGCAACGATCGCTGGGCACTGCGCGCGCTGATACGCATCTACCAGAACCAGACCGCCGACGAGCAATGCCGGGAAACCACCATCGAACGCAACGGCATCGGGTTCACCGGACCTGATGCAGAGATATTGACCAGCTTCGCCCGCCAGTATCAAAGGCGCGGATGCCTCAGCCCCAAGCAGATGATCATCCTGCGCCGACGCATCCCAGCCTATGCACGCCAGATCGTGCAAGGCAGCGACACCACGCGCCTAGAGGCGGCTTTTTCCAGCACTGCAACTACGCAACCTGCGGAGCCACATGCCTGAACCTAAACTCCATATCACCACCATGCCCACTACGTCCGCCCCTGAAATCGAACTGCCACCCGACGCGGCCACTGCCGATGACCACCGCAACCCGCGCCGCCGGAGGCGCAATGAGGAGGAACTCGCCCCTGACGTGGGGCTGCTTCTACAGCCAGAGCCACGCCATGAACTCGACAAGCTGATCCTGCATGCGGAAGTGAAGACGGACATCCTTGCCGGCCTGCGGGCACTGGAGATTCGCGCCGATCTGGAGCGCATCTGGAACCTAAGCAGCATCCAACCGCAGGGAGGAAAGTGCATTTTGAACTTTTACGGACCGCCCGGCACCGGCAAGACGCGCGCAGCTCTGGGCATTGCGTTGAAGCTGGGCAAGCCGCTCTATCAGGTGGATTACAGCGCGGTGATTTCCAAATACCTCGGCGACACCGCCAAGCACATCAAAGCCGCCTTTGCTGCTGCCCGTGACCACGATGCCGTGCTGTTCTTCGACGAAGCCGACAGTCTGCTCTCCAAGCGCGTATCAACCGGCGAATCCTGCTCCACCAGCATCAACCAGAACCGCAACTGCCTGATGCAGGAATTGGACCGATTCGATGGGGTGGTGATCGTCACGACGAACCTGTTTGAAAACTACGACCCCGCGCTGCTCCGCCGCATCCAGCGCCACATCAAATTTCGGCTTCCAGACGCCTCCATGCGCAGGGAGCTGTTCGCCCTTCATCTACCCACCCCAGATCGGGTGCAGGCTGATTACGCGGCTCTCGCGGCCTTCTCACGAGGCCTCAGCGGCGGGGACATCTTGAACATTTGCTTGAACGCGATTTATGCGGGGAGCACGGACCCAAACCCGGAGCGGTGGGTGGTCACGCAGGCGATGGTCGAAGCGGAGATTGCCAAGGCCAGGAAGGCGAAGGCGGAGCACTCGGGGGAGAAGGCGGGGCCGAAAAGGAGGATTGGGTTTTGCGCGTGAGAGAGGATATTTAATGTTATAAAAATGCTTTTGGGGCTGTCGGCTCGAGTTGGCCCTGGGCGAAGAGTGGGGACGTTGTGTGAGGAGATGTAGCCAGAGATCGCTGGCTAAATACCGGCAACAATGGTGGGCAAATAGATCAAGAGCAGCGCAAGCAGACACTTTATAAGGAATAGGTGTTCTTAATTGGAGGGGTCTGAGAAGATAACACTTCCACTCCACTGTGGGGTGGAAGTCACGCGTCTTTCACGTGGTGGATCAGTGTCTGGGATGGGCTCCATGAAGGGCAGGTCATCCACGATGAAGTGGCCCACGCCATGGTTGAAGTCCTCCCTCGTCACCAGGATGCCCGTGTAGTTCACGGTGCGTTTGATCATGGCAAAAGGCTCCACAAAATCGGAAGGGTCTTGATCGAAAAGGGTCATGCTCCCGCCGAAGGTGCCTGTGGTGGCAGCCAGGGTTAGTTTGAAGAGCAAGAGATTATCCACGTCAGGTGTGACGACGTTCTTGTCCGTGATGGTGAAGAGGTGCTCGACTCCGCTGGGGAAGTCAGTCGTTCCCTCACACAGCAGCGTCACCTTGGCATTGAGCAGGTCAGCTGTTGGCAGATCCAGCACGGCAGCGGCAGGCTTGATGTAGGGCGCTCCGATCACCGTCACGGATGGGTTTACGAAACCACCTTTGTAGCTGCGTGTCGTGGATTTCACAGACTGCTCAGCTTTGAACCAGTGCACCACGCCATCGAGATGGCCCGTTTCATCATCGATGGTCATCCAGCCCTGGATGCTGCCAGTGTTGGCATAAAGGAGATGCTGGAAGGCGATCTGCCCATCAGGTCCGAGTGTCGTGCTGCCGGTGATGCCGGTGCCATCGGCCAGTTTGCCCGTCCAGCTTACGGCTCCGAGATTCGTCACCTTCACGGGCATAAATCCGTAGCCCTCCGGTCCATCGCCACCTGCGGGATCGAGTGCAGTGTTGTAGGTTGCCACATAATCATCCGCCTTGTTCGTGCTGCTCCAGGGGGCGCGCCAGGCTGTCAACTCTGCAGGGCCGGAGAGATTATCTTCCACGCTGCCAGTGAGTTCGCCCGTGTCTTTGTTGAGCTCAAAAGCGATCAGCAGGGTGGTCAGGGGAGCTTTGCGGGGGATGACGATATGACCAGCGGCATTGTCGTTGATGCCTGGGAAATTCAGGCTGCCTACGAGCGTGTAACTCAGTGCGCCGAGCTTCAGCATGCCGCTCAGTGCCGCTGTGCTGGCCACGGTGAGCTTCAACGTGCCGCCCAGGTCTTGGTTCACGGGATCATGCACCACGAGCCCATTGTAGGTGCCGATCACACTTGGATAGAGCGGCTGCACGGTCCAGAGCACCGTCTCAACATCACTCGTGCCCGCTGTATTGCTGGCGCTGATTTTGAGCGTGTAGGGGGTGATTACTCCCTTCACCTGCTTTGCCGCTATAGGGACGCCGTAAATGCGCCCAGTGGCGGCATCCAGCTTTACCCCGGCGGGCAGGCCGGTGATGATGAACTTGGTGGGTGCATTGTCCGCCGTGATCGTGAAGTCGATCCCCTGGCCAACGCGCACGTCATCGAAGTTTGAGGCCAGATCCACCGCATCGAAGACTGGCTTCTCCACCACCGAGACCACCGTGTCGGCGTTGTTGCCGAACACATCACCCACAGGCGTGACCATGGTGATCTGGCAGGTGTAGTTCCCCGCATCCGTCGGCACGGCACCGGTGATCTTGAGCGTCTTCGCATCCACACCACTGCGCCGTCCGCCATTGCTCAGAGCCACACCATCCTGATACCAGAGATAGCGGGCAGAGGTGCCAGCAGGCACGGTGACGACGGCGTTCAACGTCAGCGTTGTGCCGATATTCACCCCCACCGCCGACGGACCGCGTGTGACGACACCCAGGTAGGCCGTGTCCGAGTCCTTCGTGCCGACGCCATTCGTGGCACGCAGGCTGTAGAGTCCTGCATCTGACGTCTTGAGCGGCACAAGCGTCAGGCTGTTGGTCTTGGCATTCGTGATGTTGGTCGTGCCTTTCCGCCACTGGTAGGTCAGGGTGTTAGAGCCCGTCACGGTGAGGTTATAAGTTAGCGTCTGGCCGAGCATCGCCAGTTGGGAAAGCGGTTGCGTGGCAAAGGTCGGTGCGAGTGGCGTGGTAGAGATGCTGACCACCACGGTGTCGCTGTCTTCACTGCCCAGGCTGTTGCTCACCCGCACCCAGTAGGAGGCCTTGGCTGTCAAAGCTGGAGTGGTGAAGATGGCCCCACACGCTCCAGCGATGGGTTGGCTCGTGTCACCCGTCACCCCAGCATACCATTGGTAGCCCAGCGAGAAGCCGCTCGTTCCCACACTTAGCGGCGTGCTTTGCCCTGAGATGATCGTCCGACTGGCTGGCTGCTGGGTGATGGCGGGTGGTGACACCCCGCTCCGCGTCAGCTTGAAGTTATCAAAGGTCACCTGCCCGCTGGTCACGGCGACATTCATCGAGAGGCCCACAAGATGAATTTGAAAGGTGTCTGCGTTAGTCATGCCCCAGTCCGCATTCCTGCTGCCGCCTGTGCCTGCGATGCCATAAGTCGCCACCGTCTCCCATTGCAGGCCATTGGCTGGGCCGCTGCGATCCACGGACAGCGTGAAGACTTTGGTGCCCGCATTGAAGGCCACACGGAGCACGCCGGTCGTGTTCGTTCCAGTGGCAGGCAGTTCATCATCTGTTTCAGGATCATCGCTGCCGTCCGTCATCAGTCCACCCACAAAGGTCCGCCCGAATTGGTTGGGCAGTGTGCCTTCGGCCGTACCACTGTTAAAGGCTCCCAGCTCCAGAGAGACGCGATTCCCATTCGTTGGGTGAGAAGTGTCGTAGATATCCAGGATCGCCCCTGCTTCCCAGAAATTCCTAGCTGCCGCCGCCGCCGAGTTCGTCACATCCACCATGACTTCCCAGTCCTCGGTCGAACTCGGCTGGCTGCTCAAGAGCACCAGGTGGGATTGTCCTTCCCCATAAACGATGGAAGGGAATCCAGGCTCAAAGAAGGTCTCCACAGTCGCCGTGTAGTTCAGGCACTTGCTGCTCTCCGTCAGCGTGCCCTGTTCCGTGTAGTCCTCCTTCAGCCACATCACCGTGTTCAGCACATTGTCGTCGAAGTTATCCGCCACATTGCCACCAGGAATCGGGGCCGCGCCCGTCAGTACGATGTCGAAAGGATTCTCATCGACATCATTGCTGGTAATCTGGAGTGCCGCCGTGCGGATGCCACCACCGCTCGGGGAGAATGTCACCGTAAAGGTCGTGCTCGCATCCTGGGCCAGAGTCGTGGTTGAAAGCGCCCCCAGCATGAAGTCACCTGCATGATCCCCCGTCTTGCCGAGGCTCAGCCCGGTCAGCGGCGCATTGCCCGTGTTGCGGATTGTGAAGGTCTGGCTGCCCATACCGCCATTCGCCAACACGCCATAGTCCACCGCCGCCGAGCCATCCACCAGCAGACTCCCCGAATGCTCCACCACGATTTCCGGTGCGGCCAGTGTCCCAAAGCCAGTAAGATTGACTGTGAATGGGTTCTCATCGACATCATTGCTGACGATGCTCAATATGGCGACCTTGTCCCCAATCGAGCCGGGAACAAAACGCACGGTCAATGTTGTGCTGGCACCTCCTGACAGAGTGGATGGCAGCGGGCTGAGAAGCTCAAAGCTGGCGGCATCGGTGCCAGTCAGACTGGCAGCCAGTCCAGTGAGTGCAGCCGCGCCACCATTCCTCAGCGTGAAGGCACGAGGAGTGTTCGTGCTGAGCAGGGTGGCTCCAAAGTTGACGCTTGCGCCGTTGATCATACCCAAGCCGGGAGTTTGCTCCAAAACAATGTCTGCGGCACCGGTGGTCCTGAAGCTCAAGACCTCACCATAGCGGGTTCCCTCCGAGTTGACGGCTTTGAGCCGGTAATGATAGGTCGTGTCAGGCGGCAGGCCAGTCAGCCCATGTGAATGGGGCGACGTGGAATTTCCTGACGCGAGCACGACCTCAGGCGTGCTTTGCACCAATGCATCAGGGGCTAGGCCATACTCAAAGCTCACCGTGGTCGCCGCATTGGAAGGGTTTACCGTGCCATTCAAGGCGGCCGAAGTGTTGGCGACCGTCGTCGCCGCCAGCGTCGTCGCCACCGGGGGTTGCGGCATCGTGCTGACAAAGACCAATTCATCCACCCAGGCCGCATCAGAGCCTGAGACACCTGAGCCATCCTTCGTGTAACGCCAGCGCAGGGTGCGGCTGCCTGCTGCTAGCACATAGGTCTTCTGCTGCCAGTCCTGATTGCCGCTGATGCGTCCTGTCTGGAGAGCGCCGTCAATGTAAAACTCAAGGTAATCGTAGCCCGACTCGGATGACACCTTCCACCAAAAGCTCAGATTCCCCGGCCCGGTGATCGTGGTTTCCATCCAGCTTTGCTGGCTGTGGCCGATGCCCCCGCTCTGGGCGGCGTCCACCGTATCGTGCGTGGTGATCATCTGGCCGAACCAATTTCCGTTGCCACCCAGAGTGTAGGTTTGAGCCGGTGTCTCCAGAACCGTTGGCAGGCCGAGGCCAAAGCTGGCGGTGATGTTTTTATTGGCATCCATCGTGATGGAGGCTGGATTCGCACTGCCTGTCAGCGTACCGCTCCAGCCTGTGAACTCATTGCCAGTATTCGGCGTGGCAGTAAGTGTCACCACCGTTCCGTGCACATAGTCCGCCGCCTGGGGGCTGGCGCTCACGGTGCCGCCTGAGGCATTCACCGTTAGCGTGTAGCGCGTCTGGGCGAAGTTGATCTGGTCCACCCAGCCCCGGTCCGAACCCGAACTGACACTGTCATTCTTGTTGTAGCGCCAAGTGAGTGTCTGTGTTCCTGCCGCCACGGCATAGGTGACCAGTGAGTAGGATTGCTCCCCACTGATCTGCTGGTTCACAGTGCCGTTCACCAGGAACTGGAGCTGGTCGTTGGTGGCCTCCGAAGACACCTTCCAGCGGAAGGTGAGCGTGCCTGGGCCGACCACCGTGGTGCTGAAGCTGCTCGACTGGCCGTGAGTGATGGGGCCACTGCCGGCATGGTCCACATTGTCCTGCGCCAGGGTTGAGCTCTCACCGAGCCAGGGTGCATTCCCCGATTGGACAAAGGTCATGGCAGGCGCATCCACGGCCTCGGTCAATGGCAGGCTGTTCAGCGCAGCCATCGTGTAGTCGCCGAAGATGCCTAGTGGCAGAGGGTTGGTGGTTTCCGGCTGCTGGAGAGGGAAGTTCGCGGAGCCAGCATAGCGGCCTTCAGCGGAGCCACTGCCGAGGTAGTTGATGGTCGGGACGATCAAGGAAACCTCAGCTCGTTTGGCACGCGTGCCAGCCAGCAGTTCGTCCATGCGCGTCAGGCTGGAGATGTTCCCTGTGCCCACGCCGATGACCTGTTGAACAGAGAAGCCAGAGACCGTGCCTAGGCCACTGCTTGCGGTGTCTCCCACCAGCTTGAAGCTGCTGTTGAAGCTGGTATGACTGCCAGTTGCGGCAAACAACTCCAGGGCTTCGCCGCCGGTGTATTCGAATGCCTCCAGCAGAAGAGGGTAAGTGCCGGCTGTCAGGGTGATCTCTCCCAGTCTGTCGGCAGCTGCGTGCGTGGTGTTGTCGATGATCACGGTGATACCATTGATCTTCAGACGCCCGCCATCGGCTGCATTGATGCCAAAGGTGTAGGTGCCATCTGCGGGGATGATCACGTCGGCACTGATCCTGATGGCGAAGTCATCGGCATAGCTGCCCACACGCTGCCAGCCGACGAATGTCGTGCCTCCATGAGGTGTGTCCGTGAGCGTCACGATGGTTCCACGGTCATACTTGGCCTGAATGGGAGCCGTGATGGCGTTGCCGCCGTAAGGAGTGACCGTGAGGAAGTATTTCGCCGAGGTGACATCATTGGGGATGGTCCCATCGGTGAGTTCAACGGCATTCGTCACTCCATCACCATCGGGATCGCTGACACCATTATGGCTAGTCGTGCTGGTAAAATACAGCTTCTCCCAGGCATCAGGCAGGCCGTCGGTATCCTCATCCTCAGTGGCAGCGTTCTTACCGTTCATAGTCAGCATCGCGTTCTGAGCTGAGCCGGAGGTGTTCATCACCCGCAGGTAGTATTTCTGATCCGGCTGCCAGGGCCAACTGGTGCTGCTCAGCGCCTGATTGAAGGCCACA
>CAYMHJ010000039.1:11190-30530 GCA_964390165.1 uncultured Prosthecobacter sp.
ATTCGCGCTGCTGCCGCTGGTCCAGTGCTGGGTGCCGCTGATTCCAGGCAGCGTGCCCTGCTCGAGACGCATTTGGACACTGCTTGAGTGCGTGGCCGTCCACTTCATGTGTGTCGCCTCTGGTGGCACGGTGATTTGATACAGCACTGAGCCGCCCGCAGGCACGCTGGTGTTGATCGCGCCCGTGTAGTAGTCCAGACCGGTCAGGGAGCCAATGGTGCCGCCGCTGGTGGCGGTGCTAAAGCTGAAGGTGGCATCGTTCGCAGCCCGGAAGCCTGCATAGTAGGTGTGACCTGGCCGCAGGGGCGGGGTGGTGAAGTTATAGGTGCCGGCCGCATCATGACCGGTGGTGCTGTAGGGGCCTTGGTTTTTGGTGTCGGACTGCCAGGATTCCAGGCCGTTGCTGGAACTGCTGTCCAGTCCATCATCACCTGATCCCGGCGGCACCGTGTCTCGCAGCCACAGGTTCACGTCTCCCACCTGCTGGCTAAAGGTCAGGCTCCAGGTGTTCGGCGCATCTTGCGGCACGGTGAAGCGGTAGTAGCGCCAATCGCTGCCCACCAGCGTTTGATTGGTTACGGAGCCTCCGTTAAGCGCCAGATCCGTCACCTGCCCGGTGCTGGCGATCAGCCGATACCGCGCATTGGCACCGCCCGTAGCTTTGACGCCGAGATACCAGCGACCAGGTTTGAGCTGCCGCTCGGTCCGCCCATCCAGCGGCACCCAGTTCCCGTATTCGCTGATGCTTGCGGTCAGCGAGCGATGATAGAGGGTAGATCCACCACTTGCCGCCCCGTTGCTGTCGTGGGTGTTGGTCGGCACTCCATCCTCGCGGATATAAAGGTCGGGATTGCCGCTGATCGCTTGCAACTCGGTCCGCAGCAGTCCGGCATTTCCCTCCGGCACATCCACGGCGTAGAAGTGCCATTTGCCCCTCTCCAGATCGGCACCTTGGTCACCCGGTAAAGGCATTCCGTTAGCAGCGATTCCGGCGTCGCCGAAGGTGGTGTTGTGGCCGGGGGGCATCTGCCACGCTGGACGTTCCAACGTCACAAGCTTGCTGGTGATGGTGTAGCTGGTCAAGCCGGTCGCCTTCACTCGCACATACCAGGTTTCTTCAAAGGTGAGTAAGGGGGGTACAATCACCGCATAGCCGCCGGCAATCACCGCCCCACTGGACGGCGCGGCGAAGTTCCTGTAAATCTCCAGCGAAACTGCGCCTTGCGACGCTTCCGCGTCAATGATCCAACCGACTACCGGTTGCCCAGCCACGGAGGAGGGCACTGCGACCGAGTAAATCTGATACTCACTGTCGATCATCTGACGGCTGTCCGAGTGGGTTCCGCCACCGCCATTGAGTTCCGAAGCGAAGTTTAGAGGTAGGTTCTGCTTCTGGCGAAACACCAGGTTGGCGGAGCTTGGGGCGTTTGATGAACTCTGCACCAGAACGCTCCAAGTGCCGGTCTGCGGATTGGACAGGGTGTAGATTGGGGCGACGCTGCTTCCTGCCCTTCCCCCATCCAATCCGTAACCTCCACTGCCAGGGATCTGGCTGCCAGATGCAATTTTCATCGACGGACTGCCGCTCGTCGTCTCAAACCTCGCCTCCAAGCTCTGCGTTCCCGCTGGCACCGTGAAGGTGAAGGCCTTGACCTGCCCAGCCACCAAACTCATTGTGTAGTTGAGCCCGTCTGGGGTGGCAGCACCAAGGTCCGTCACAACCAGTGGCCCAAGACTGCGCAGTGTCCCGCTGCTGGCGCCGGTGCCGATCGTGTTGCTTGGCGTGCCGGGATTTGTCCCCTCGCCCACCACCACCAAATAATAATCCCCACCGGGGATTGTGCTCTGACCTGATTGCGGCAGCATCACATAACGCTCCGCGCCCACCTTCTGCATCTTCATCCCATAAAAGGTGTAAATGCTGTTTGAAGCATTGCCGATGTCAGGTATCGCCCCGCTGCGGATCTTCAGCATCATTTCTCCTGCTGTCGGCTCCAGTTCAACTTCCCAGCTCGGCATGCCGGTCGGAATGGTCATCTTGAAATACCGCGCCTCCCGTGGCGCCAGATTGCTGATTGTGGCGACGCCGCCGTTGTAAGCTAGTTGAGGTTCCAGTTCATAGCTCAGGCCAGATCCATCCTCACCCACACCGCGACTGTCCAAAGTGTAACTGGTCGTCTGGCTCGCGCTGGAATTGTAGACCCCGACGTAGTAGGTGCCAGCCTCCAGCGGACGCCCCATCAACAATCGCGGCGGTGCCGTGCCGGTTCCGGGGTCGTTGGGCCAACCCGTCCAGTCCGCCGAAGAACCTGATCCCGCCGCCCATTGGTTGCCACTCGGCCAGCTGATGCTGCTCCAAGGATCAGAGCTGTTTCCGCCGCCATAAGGCCAGGAGCCATTGGAGCTTATGGAAGACGGCAGCAAATCCCGCCGCACCACCATCGCTGGCAGTGGCCCGGTCACATCCCGCAACCGCAAATCCCAAGCCAACACCCCGGCGGGAACCTCAATTCTGTGATACCTCCATCTTCCTGGTGCGATATTTGCCACCGCTTCAACACCCCGATCCATCAAAACCGCACTCGGCTGCAGCGGCTGGCAGTTGAGATTGAAGGCGCCGAGGGTTTCGCTGGGCGTGTAGATGCCGATATACCAGATGTCCGCCTGATGGCCGGGACGCTGGAGAAAGCCGGCGGCGCTCGAGGCATCCAGTCGGTTACTCATGGCGACGGTAGTGCTGCCGTTGGTCCGGTAGTTCCAGCGCGAGGGTACCGCATTGCGCCGGACGGCGATCTCGGTACCGGGTTTATAATTGGCGAGTTGCAGTTCCCAGCCCAGCGAACCAAGCTGCGCGTTGAGGTCACTCAGCTTGTAGTAGCGCCAGCCGGCGCGCTCCGTTTCGTCATTGATCTTGCTGTCGGTGAACTGGATGTCGGTGATGGTGGGCGAGCCATTACGAAGGCTGAAGCCGTAGCCACTGCTGCCATACACGGTGATGTACCACGTGCCGTCGCTGAGGAAGTCCGGCACCAGGGTGGCACTGTCCTGCGCACTTCCACCACCTCGGAGAAGGCGTCGTTGTCGAACTCAGCACCGACGTTGCTGCGGCGGATGCACACGTTGGGATTCCCGCTGGTGGGAGTGGTGCGGACCTCCCACGCGATCTGCTGCACCGGCACCTGTACCCGATACACCCGGTAAGGCGCGGCATTGACGGTGGTGTTGGCCGTGGCGGTGTTGAATCCAATGTCACTTACTTCCTGAATCCGAGAATCCAACCCGACCACCTCTCCCTGTGGGGCGACAACGCTGAGGTAGTAGGTGCTGGTGAGTCCCTGAAGGTAGGGCGAGACGACCAGCATTTGCCCGGTCTGTTTCCGCTCATAGTAACTGGTGGAGGTGTGGAAGGGCGCGAAGTTCCTGCGCACGGCAATGTCCCGGGAGCTGCCATTCAGCCACAGACTCCAGGCCGGTGTGCCAGTGGGGACGGTGGACTTGTAAAAGCGAATGCCCTCCGGCGGCATCGGAGTCGCCGGGGCCGTCTGCGGCGCGACCGTCTCGCCGATGTCATACTGGGAGTTGCTGTTGGCATCCGTGTAGGGCAACTGGCCGAGGTCCTGCACATAGGCGCGTCCGCTGAAGAGGCTCCACTGAGCCCCGGCGGCGGCGTGGACCAGGATGAACCATTCTTCAGCCGTTCCGAACTGGTCCCCCCTCAGCACGAAGCCATCGGAACCGGTCTGCACTGAATTGTATTGAGAACTGCCAATAGTGGGCAGGTTGGTCTTGCTCATGTAGAGGGCCGCCTCACCGGTGGAAACAGTCAGGCGGGTCCGCCACGCCCCGATGTCGGTGCTCTGGCTGATGATGCGGAAATAGTGGCGTCCAGCGCGGGTGTTGGTGTTGCTGAAGATCTCCGTGCCCGCCTCCACCGAGCCAGGGTCCCAGGTGAGATTGACGATGACCGGCTTCCAGTCATCCAGCGTGACGGCGGTGGCGGTGTAATTCACACGCAGCGAGCCGTATTCGTTCGCCAGTGTGATCCGCGAGCCATTGGGATAACCTGCAAAGGTGCCCGTGAGGCTGCTTCCCTGTAAAACAGTAAAAACCGTGCTGCCGCTGATGATGTCATGGAAGTTGTTCACCAGATTGACCTGTAAATTGCCCGCTACCGTTACGGCCCCAGTGGCGTTGATGCGGTCGTAGGTGACACCCTGTGAGGTGCCGCCAAGATCGATCACCGTGGTGGACGTGCTTTGCAGGGTAGCGGTTCCGTTCACCTGCAGCGAGCCTGTCCCGCCTGCGGGCGCCGGAGACACCGTGCCGGCAACGGACAGCGATCCCGCTACCGTGCCTTGCAGGCGCAGCGCCGCTGTCGATGCCACTTGCACACTGCTGGCAGTCAACGTTTGTGATGAGCTGGATTCTATGCTGCCGGTTTGCAAAGCCACCTGCCCAGCCCCAGCATTTACCGCAGCTCCGATGACGAAAACCTGCGCGGGATTGAGCGTGATGCTGCCGCCGTTGGATGTGAGCGCCTGGGAGTTGCTCATGTTGCGCCCAGCATTCAGAATCAGAGGCAGAGCGCCTGTGGTGGAGGAGACCGCGCCGTTGATGACTAAATCACGAGCGGCATTCAGCGTCAGTGCGCTGCTGGCTCCGGCGGTTTTTGCGATGGCGCTGGCCACGGTGAGGTTGCCACTGCCTCCGGCCGAGCTGGCTGTGTTGACCGTCACCGCGCTGCCACCGTTCAATCCGGTCTGGATGGTGGCGTTGTTCGCCACGGCAGAGGCCGCGGTGGGGGTGAACACATTGGGATTGGTCCCGGTAAAATTACCACCCGAGGTGGCTGCGGTGCTGATGGTGACATCACTAGCAGCATAAGCACCACACATGGTGGAAAGGCTAAAAATAAGAACGATGAAACTGTCTTTCATGACAAAGTTTGTTGGATGCTGAAGGGCTAAGTTTCGGCTTTTTGCCGGCAATCTGTGGTGTCAGCCTTGAGAAGAAGTGATTCTCAGACGGATAAAGCGCTGGCCGTTCGTTCCGGCGGGTAATGCGGCTCTGACCTGCTGGGTCACGACAGCGGTGCTCCAACTGCCGGAGGCCAGCGCGTTACTCGATTCCACCACAAAAGTGGTGCCTGCGGCGACTGCGGCGACGCTGCGCGGGCAGTAAAACTCGATGCTCGCACCGCTCACGGAAGCCAGTGGTGTGCTGAAGGGACTGAAGGATGAGAGGTTCAGCCCGGTGGGGTAATCGACGAGGTTTACGACGCCATTCTTGTCCGGGTCCGGATCATCGGCGGTGCTGCCACAGCTCCCCGCCACGCCGAAACTGCCATAGATCTGCCACTGGTAGCCATCCCCGCTGCCTGTGGTGTCATGATAGGCCGTGAGGATTTGGGTGGAGCGATTGTAACTCCGACGCACGGAGGCGGTCGTCACGATGGAGTGGCTCGTTGGCGTCGTGTAGGGCTGCACTTCCCTACCTGCGGCGGAGCCCAACGCGGCCGGAAAGCCCATCCCATCTCCATTCGAACCGTTACAGTATTGCTCCACATGCATGCTGTCATCGGCGTTCTGGCGGCCTGTCACTGTCATCCCGACGCTGGTGTTGTTCGCGAGGGTGAGATTGACGTTGTTGAATACATCCAGCACCACGTCAAACCCGTCAGAATTGCCTACCGTGTTGAGGATCCAGGGCTGGAACGCCTCGCCAAAGCCATTCACGCTGTAAGGGCTGGCCACGCAGCATTTGAGCCGGGTGTTTACCTTAACCAGACTGGCTTTAACGCTGGCAACATTCGTCTCCCACTTGGAGGTATCCTTGCTGTTGTCGCTCCCAACAATTTGAGCAATTGCAGGGAGGGACGTGAGAGCGATCAAAAAGGCAGTAAGAATGCCAAAGGTGCGTAGGACAGATTTCATGAAGGATCTGCCCTTATGTTCCCCGGCCACGCCGAGGCATTTCAGAGTTTTGATGCAAAAATGCATCCAAATCCACCACACCTCCCACTGCTGCCCTCTTCAGGGCAAGTCGTCAGCCCTCGAATAAGCTCAAAAGGTAGCGGATCTCGGTTTGCGCGTCCTCGCCAGCGTCGAGAGTGCGCTTCACCTCCTCAATCAATAGGTCACGGAAGTTGGTGCACAGACGAATCAGCGCCCCCAGCATTCCTCGCCCGATACCCAAACGCTACCAGCACGATGCCAGCGGCATCCATCTGGAGGCCGCCTGGGCCCATGGAACCTATCCATAAAATGCCCCTGCCGCCGGGCAATGAGCACACAGCAGCAGGGGCTTGCGCGATAGGATCAGAAGGCAGGCCCAATGAAGATATCTCCGTCCGTCATGGCTGCACCTGCGCCTGTAGGTGCCAAGTAAAAGCCTGCGGCATAATCAAACACCTGGAACACCGCACCTTTGAATGGGGTGGGCTTTTCCGTGCCGCGCTGGAAGGTGCCGGTAAGGAAGCCTGTTCCGGGGGCTACTTTTAAGGTAAGCTTCACCTGCGGGCTCAGGGGCAGGGCAATGCTGTTGTCTTCCAGCAGGCGGAAGACCTGGGTGATGCCTTCAGCTGGCAGGCCGGGGCCTGAAGCATCGAAGTCAGCCGCTCCTTGCGTGTTCAAAACCCCACCGATGATCGGAGTGCGCTTGCTGAAAACATAAGGGCTGTTGTTCAGGTAGCCTAGGTGGGTGAAGCCACCAGGGAAGATCTTGTCCTTGCTGTTGGCCGGCTTATGCCAGGCCATCGCTGAGCTGTCCTGCATGCCTTCATTCAGCATGAAGTCGCTGCTCAGGCACCCTTTACCGCCGTAGAGCGGCACATAGAGCGGGAAGACATCGTAACCCGTGAGAGGTCCACCTGCTGTGAAGCTGGTGTCGTCAGGCAGTGTGCCCACAATCTTCACTTCGCCTTTTGGGCTCACGGTGACGGAGAGGAAGCCTGTGGCCTTTGGGGCGTTCGGCTGGATGCTGCTGATGGAGACTTCGGTGGTGAAGGCAAAAGGCTTGTCGTTGAGCTCCACGGCGCCGCCAAAGATGATCCGCCAGGCCTGTACCTCCGCCGTTTTGCCGCCAGCCGTCACCTGAGCCCGGATACGGTTGCCATTGTCGGCATAGGTCAGGTTCAGCAGCACATTGCCACCCGTCTTGCGGGTGATCGGGATGCTGGCTTTCCCGGTCGCATTGAAGCTGCCGCTGAAGGGCAGGGCAGCTGCACCGCCCAAGCTGAGGCTGCCAGTAAAACTGCCATTGCCCGTGGCATTGATCCTCAGCTGCCCGGTCATCGCATTGTCAAAGGGGAACACCTGCACCAGCCCGGCATAGTTCGCCTTCAGAGGGATGAAGGGTTCATCGTCCGCGATATTCACTGTGCTAAGTGATAAGCCGAAAGCAGCCTCCTCCGAGGGAGCAAAAAGCCTGACCTGGAAGGTCTCCTCCCCTTCAAACCGGCGGTCCTGGTAGATCGGGATGTTTACGCTGGCCGTCGTGGCTCCCTCAGCAAAGTTGACCGTGGTGTACGTGCCTGAGTAATCCGCCCCGTTAGCACTCCCATCTAGTGTGGTGAGATAGCAGGAAACCGGGCCTGTCGTCGTGCCACCATTACGCACGAGATTGATGGTGGCTGCTGGGCCGGATTCTGTGGTGTTGATAGTGGCGTTTGCGAGACTGATTACGCTCGGCACGAAGTCGCTGATCTGCTGCCAATTGAGTTTCACTGGAATCTCATAGTAGGTGGAAATGCGGATGCGATAAACCGTGCCAGAGACAACGGGGAAAGTGCATGTAGCTGCTGGATAGTCCGAGCTATCACTGACAATGTTCAAAGTATCCAACTCTGTGCTGTTACCTACGGTCAGCGTCGAATACCCGGGAGTTCCCTGTGTATCAAAACGTGCCACGCCTGTGAAAGGTGCGGACCATGCATACCAGATGGAATGACTGTCGCCGTAGAAATTAGGTTCCTGAGGCTCCATGGTCGCCTCATGCATGTTGGCTTCCACGCTGCCACTGGTTCCGGTGATGACATCCGGGTTGTTGAAGTGGTTGTTTGCCGGTTCACTGACCATTTTCCAGTTCAGGGTCATGGGCCCTTCTGCGCCACCATAAGATGAGGACACACGCACTCGGTAGGTGGTTCCTTCTATCGCGCTGAACTTGACCAAGCTTTCTCCATAAGAAGACAGGTCCGAGTCATTGTTATAGAAAATCTGATTCAGGCTACCGAACGCCACACCTGTGTAAATATGCAGAGAGGTGTCTTTTTCTGATCCCAATGTATCGAAAACAACTTTGCCTGTTTGGGGTGCCGTCCACGAATACCAGATGGAATTGAGGCCTACACCTGTTTCATTGGTTTCTAGAGATGCCACTGTATTATCGCCGCTGGCCGTGCCTGACACTCCACTGAGCGCCGTTGCGTTGGCAAAATTGTCGTTGGCAGCAGCTGGCGCGATGGCCCAGTTCAGCTTTGCTGTTAGAATGCCGCTTGAGTCATAGGTGGCCACGCGGATGCGGTAGGTTGTCCCTGCCGTCACTATGTATTTTACCTGACTCTCATAATAGGTGCCATACCCGTCATTGTTGCTGACACGAGTAGTCAGGCTGTTCAGCGCCGTTCCCTCATAGAGCACGAGCGTGGTGTCGTTGCCCGAACCGATGGTATTGATGGTGGCCTGGCCGCTGGTAGAAGGCGTCCATACAAACCAGACAGATCTGGACCCATAGGATACCTCACCAGATTCCGTTGTTGCTAACGCCATCGGACTCGTCGTGGTGCCACTATTTCCCGAAAGGGACTGTGCGTCAGCGAAGTTGTCATTGGGAGGCGGGACGGCGATTTCCCAGTTGAGTACGCTGCTTCCCGTAGCCCCGCTGTAGCCTGAGATGCTAATAACATAGGTGGTGCCACTGATGACCGAGATCGATAGCTGGCTCGTGCTTCCTGCACCGTCGTCATCATCCGTTGCCAAAATGCTCAGCGCATTCACTGCTGAGCCTGTAGCAATATAGAGCAAGGTGTCAAAACTGCTGCCTTCGGTGTTTATTGTTAGCGTTCCACTGCTGGGGGCAGTCCACCGATACCAAATGGAAGCACTTGAGTTTTGGCCATCCACATTTGTGATTTCACCTGTCTCCAGGGTAGACTCTGCATTCGCCCCTGCCTGAGTTCCTGAGGTGCCGGTGATGACGACTGCGTTGGCGAAGTTGTCGTTAGCGGGCGGGGCGGCCTGGAGGCTGGAGGTTGTCAGCAGAGCCAGGGCCGCTGCTTGGATGAGGTGCTTGTATTTCATGGTATTGTTGACTTTTGGGTGGCTCGGGTTCGATGGTTTGTGATGCTGTAAGATAGGAATGACACAGGATGAATTGCCGCTGGGAAATTGCTTTTGCGGGGTGCGGGTCGAGTTTAGCCTGCCCGTTGAGCGGGGACGTTGCATGAGGGGCTGGCCACCGGAGATCTGCACTGTTCCCTATAGCATGGTCGGATTTGCGAGTGTGTTCTCCGAACTTGGAGACAGTGCTCTTCCATATGCTAAGTGCCGCTTAACGTGACGACGAATGCCATGGTGTCCCGCAGCGAGAAGATCAGGATTGTCGCAACGAGTGTGCGGAGATACAGGGGGGAATTTCATGAGGGATCCGATCCTTATGTTCCCCGGCCACGCCGAGGCATTTCACAAATTTGATACAAAAATGCATCCATCTCCGCGGACCACCTCCGCCATCGCCCTTTCCTAGCCGCGTGCTCAGCCCTCGAACAGGCTCAAAAGGTAGCGGATCTCGGTTTGCGCGTCCTCACCGGCGTCGAGCGTGCGCTTGACCTCTTCGATGAGCAGGTCTCGGAAGTCACTGCGCAGGCGGCTCAGGGAGACTCGTAGCGCGTTCTCGGTGAGGGCTAGGCGGGCTGCGATGTCGGCAAAACGCTCCGTTTCTGGCAGGGCGCTGCTCAGCAGCGGGGCGAGGGCATCGTGCAGGACCGATTTGCCACGGGCCTCACACTGAGCCCGGAGGCGCTGGCGCACGCGCTCGATGAGTTCCATGGCCCAGCGGCGGTCAAAATAAAGCTCCGGGGTCTCGGAGGTGCTGCACTGATCACGTTGATAGCGCGCCTCGTCCGCATTCCACAAATCCGACTCCGCCTGCACGCGTTGGTGCCGGCGTTGCTCGCCGCGCTGAAAATTCATTTTGAAGCGGGACAGAGCGGTGAGCAGGAAGGTGCGTAGCTTGCCACGCTCTCGATCGGCTCTCGAAAGGACATCGTTGCGCAGCACTCTTTCAAAGAAGCCCTGCAGCACATCCTCGGCGTCCTCATGCCGCAGGCCGCTCGTGCGCAGGTAGCCATACAAAGGGTAGCGGTAGATCGTGAAGACCTCCTGCGCCGCATCGGCCGCCTCCTTCGCATCGCCGCTTTTCAATCGGCTGATGAGAGACCAATGCGTGGTGGGAAATCGGCGGTCTTGTGGCGGGACGCTCATGCTCGGCGGGGTGTATAACTGCTCTCAACGCAGCGGCACGAAATAATTGCCAGTCATCGGGGTAAAGAAGTAAGTCTGAAGCTCCATTCCTCCATGCCCGACTCCCCGCCTTCCTCTCCCACACCTGGCGAAATCGCGCCCCTGCTGCGCCTCGGCCTGGAGGAGCACGACGGCTCGGCGGAGATGCTGGACGCCACGATCCGCGTGGACGCACCCACACCACGCACGGGCAGCGGCACCGCCGGATCACGCGGCTGGGAGCCGCCCAGTGTGGAGCAGCTCCAGCAGGCGCTGCCGCAGTATGAAATCACCGCCTTCATCGCCCGTGGTGGCATGGGCGCGGTTTACAAAGGCACCCAGCGGGCGCTGAAGCGCCCCGTGGCCATCAAGGTGCTGCCACCGGACCTGCGGGAGGGCGATTGGCAGTTCGCCGAGCGCTTCAAGCATGAGGCACAGGCAATGGCACGCCTGACGCATCCCAACATCGTGGCCGTTTATGATGCGGGCGAGACGGCGGAAGGCCTCCTCTACTTTGTCATGGAGTTCATCGAGGGCACGGACGTGGCGCAGATCATCGCCAGCAGCGGGCGGCTGGCACCGGCGCAGGCGGTGCCGATCATCACCGCCGTGTGCGAGGCGCTCGCCTTTGCGCATGAGGAGGGCATCGTTCACCGGGACATCAAGCCCTCGAACATCATGATCGACCGCCGCGGCCGGGTCAAAGTGGCGGACTTCGGCCTGGCCAAATCGGTGAATGTGGACGCCTCGCTCGTCACCAGCAGCAGCGTCGCCATGGGCACGCCCGATTTCATCGCGCCCGAGGTGCTCATCCCTGGCATGAAAGTGGATGGCCGCGCGGACATCTATGCCGTCGGCGTGATGCTCTACCAGATGATCACGGGTGCCATTCCGCGGGGGCGCTTTGCGCTGCCCAGTGGCATTGTGCCCCAGGTGGACAAGCGCCTTGATGACATTGTGGACAAGGCGATGCAGACCGACCGCGAGCAGCGCTACAGCACCGCCATTGAGATGAAGCGGGATGTCGAAAGCGTGGTCATGGTGAAAGGCGATAGCGCGGGCACTCCTGCCCGCAGCTTTTCAAGCGGCGGCGCAGAATCGACCAAGAAACCGGGCCTGAGTGCCCGCGCACCGCTGCTCCTAGCGGCGGCGGGTGTGCTCGTGATGGGCACGGGGGCGTGGTTTCTGCTGAAACCGCCGGCACAGACGCTGCACAACGATGGCCCGGGCAAGACGAACACGTCATCGTCATCAGCCGCCGCCGAGCTTCCTACGGAGTGGATAGACGGCACCCAAGCGCTGCGGGAAGCGGGCATCCAAGCCGGCAAACTCAAAGAAGAGGACGGTTGGTTGAGCGCCACACGGGAAGACTTTTACTTCAAACTCAACGAGGGCCGGGAGAGCGAGGACATGGCCGTGCGCTTCGTCTTCGATGGCAGCATTGGCACTCACCTGCGCAAACAGTTCTCAATGCGCAATCTCACGGGGTATGTAAGCGAGGTCGTAGGCAGGGAGGCCAAGCTCGTCGCCAAACAGATCGGTCGTCCAGATCGACTATCCGTCGTGAATCTCCCGCCTCGCCCACCCGGACAGCACGAGCAGGAGATGATCTTCGTCGTGCGTGGCAACGTCATGAGCCAGTGGGTGGATGGCAGGCTGGTCAACACCATCAGGGACGAACAACACAAGCGAGGATCGACGGAATTTAAGCTCTTTGCCGCCAGCCAAACCACGCCCGCCACGCGCCTCCGGAAAGTGGAATACGCCATCTGGCCTTCTGCCGCCCCCGACCAGACGGCTGCGCCCACCGCATCCGCCGCCGAGCTGCCCACGCAGTGGATCGACGGCACCCAGGAGTTGAAGGAAGCCGGCATCAAGGCCGGCAAGCTGAAAGAGGAGGGTGGCTGGTTGAGCGCCGTGCAAGGCGATTATTTCTTCAGCCTCAACGCAGGCCAGGAGGGCGAGGACATGGCGGTGCGTTTTGCCTTTGAGGGCAGGACTGGGACCCACTTGCGTATGCAGACCTCTAAAGGCTCTCCCTCAGGTTATGTGAGCGAGGTTGTAGGTCAGCAGGCCAAGATCACCGCAAAAGACCCCGGTGGTTCCCATCGCTTCTATTCAGTGGAAATTCCCCCTGCATCCTCTGGTCAGAAAGAACGGGAGATGATCTTTGTCGTCCGTGGCAGCGTCATGAGCCAGTGGGTGGATGGCAGGCTGGTCAACACCATCAGGGACGAAAAGTACAAGCGAGGATGGATAAGTGTTGGCGTTTATGCCGCCAGCCAAACCATGCCCGCCACACGCCTCCGGAAAGTGGAATACGCCGTCTGGCCTTCTGCCGCCCCCGACCAGACGGCTGCGCCCACCGCATCCGCCGCCGAGCTGCCCACGGAGTGGATGGACATCACCCAGGAGCTGCGCGAGGCCGGCTTCAACGCCGGCAAGCTCAAAGAAGAGGATGGCTTGTTAAAGCTCACCCAGGGCAACTTCTACTTCCACCTGCGCCAAAGACAGGTCTTGGAAGATGTGGCCGTGCGGGTGACCTTCTCCGGCAATATTGGTATGAAGTTACGCAAGCAGGAAGAGGGGGCCGGATCCGCCGGTTATGTGACGGGGGTGTCGGGGAATCAGGCGACGATCGGCATCTCAGGCGGGGATAGCCAATATGAGCAGAATTCCGTGGCGGATCTCCCACCGCAGCCCCCGGGGCAAAACGAACGGGAGATGATCTTCATCGTGCGTGGCAGCGAAATCAGCCAGTGGGTGGATGGCAAACGGGTCAACACCCTCCAGGACGGACAATACAAGCGTGGAATCATGGAACTGGCCCTTGTGGCGGCCAATCAAAACAGGGCCGCCACCCAACTGCGCAAGGCCGAATACGCCATTCTGAAATGATGCTAACTGCAAATGCTAATATTTCAGACAACAAAATCCATCCATCCCAAGTTCTTGAGGTCCCCAAGTGCAACCAAATCCATCCTATGATGACAAAATCGAGCAGCTACACCACCCCACGGCGGTTCTCGCTACCCATCTCATCGAAAACTATCAGACTGCGTCCATCGACCCTGCGAATGAGCGCCTGCTCACCTGCATAAAGCGTGCGCAGAGCGCAGCCACGCTGCCCATGTTCGCTGCCCTCCTTCAGGAACCGCAGGTCCCCTATGCCGTGGAGGTCCGCGCCAACCTGCTCCTCACCGCCCCCGGAGAAATCACAGCTCCTCACTGGCACCATGACCACTGTGCGCAACACCGACACTGGGCCGCAGCTGCTACTTATCGCCCAAGGTCAGAACCCTGAATGGCAGGCCACCAGCATCGCAGTGCCGCCGTACAAGCCCTTGGCAACTACCCGACCAGCCTCACCCACGACGTCCTAGAAAGATTCGCCTCAGGCTCCGAGTCTTTGGTAGCCTCCTTTGCTCAACAGGTGATTGCCAAGCAAAATCAGTAATCGCAGCCTTCAAGGTGTTATGGACATCGTGCCTAGAATCAGACCAATAATCTTGGTGTAGAAGAGGGCGAATTATGTCGCTTGCAATCGAGTGCCGATGTATCCGCTCCGTTCAAAGGGAATCTCTTTTTGTTCCGCTGTTTGTCCCCTGATTTGTAAGAGCGGCTGCGCGCAGGAGAGCAGCGCCGTCAGAGTGCCCTAGGACAGCCGCGCCGGCGCTCTCAGAGGTTCTCCACCGGACTATTTCAACAGGGTGCTAGAAGCGCAATTCTCTCCCCTCGTAGAAGTTGCGGCCGTTCGCCGGGTCGATCCCGTCAGCCCGCACCCGCGCAAAATAATCCTCGTTGAAGATGTTGTTGATGCCGGCCATCACGGAGAACTGCTCATGAACCTTCACTTCTGCAGTCAGATCCCAGGTCATGTAGCCGGGAATCTGGAACTGGTAGCGATTGTCATCCACGGCTCCTGATCCCATCAGCGGAGAACCAAGGGCTACGCTGGAGTTTTAGTTCGCCAGAGACTTGTTCATTGGAGACGTCATTGACGACGGGGTCGAAGAGGAAATTTCCGACTGCAATGGTTTCATCGGTGTTGTCGGGTCCTTGGCGAAGGGTTCCGGAGAACGTCACCTTGCGATTGATGGCAGTGGCATGCCCCCCTAGGAGATCACTGAGCTTGAAGGTGCCGGTGAAGGCACCGGTGGCGGGTGTCGGAGTTAATGTGAAGCCTGTCACATTGGGCAGCGGCCCAGCGACCGTGAAGGCGCCAGTGGATGAAAGGCTGATGGCTCTGGGCAATGCTTCGGCACTTTCGCCCATGTGGGTTCCTTCTGGGACGGAAAACCCGATTCCAATTGCGCCCCCGACACTGGAAACGCCCAAACGCTGAGCGAGGGTGGAACCTCCCTTTAAAGGTGGGAGCCAAGGGTCTAGTGCAACCCCGACAGTTGCAGCGAAGCCATCGCGGTAGCTCTTGTCGGGCAGGCCGCTGCTTAGCGCAGCTTTTGCCCAATCCAGTTTGCCCTCTGATTCCGGAACGAAGTAGCGGCCCGGGAAACTGTTTTGATTTGGGTGAGATCGCAAGGCAAGCTCACCAGCAAGGAAGGAAGCGGTTCGGCGGCCGTAGGGGCGTACAAAGAGGCGGTAAACTCCGCCACTGTCGACTTTGGCCGAGGCCATGAGTGGGGTGCCATCTGCTAAACGTCCGACGGCTGTAAGCACTCCAGTGGCCGCGATGGCAACCGTAGCATGACCCGCACCACGAGGTAGAACCCTGGGGTTACTGTTAACCAAAGGCAGCACATCACGCAGCACCAAGGTGTGCGCGCCCATCCAAGGCGCGTTCTGTCTCTTTCCACCAATAGTGGGCTGGGCGTATAGGCGCTCCTCAGACCTACCGCTTAGCATACTACCATTGACCGATATTTCGGCACTGAGCGCATTCCCGTCACCTATTTGGAAGTTCAGATTAAGAGCTTGGCCCAATGAACCGGAACCACGGCTCCAAAAGCCGTTTGCAAATGCCCCGCTGCTTGCAGCGAGAACACCTGCAACGGGCACTGCGGCGGGTTCAGAGGCGAGGTGAAGTACTCCGGTGTAGCTAAGTGTATTGCCGGGGACCAGTAACTCAAGCTTACCTAGCGCTGTTCCGACGGAATCCATTAAGATTGCCTCATAAGCGCCGCCGAATCCTACCACTGTCAGGTAAGTTGGGGGTCCCGCGATGAAGCGGTAATTTTTGTCTAATCCGCCGCTAAAATAGATCGGGTAGTTGCCCGCTGTGCTGGCAATTCCCGCATTGGTGCGGCCTACTGGCCGGCTGGTGGCAAGATCATTTGAATCATCCCCATTAACGAATCCGGTGTATAGGGGCATGAACATTGGATTCGGCTGACGCACAAGTCGGGATGTGGGCGCGAACGTAACAGTAAGCACAGCCTTTTGGATAACGATTGTGCGGGTGGCAGAGGTAGCTGGCTTGTAGGCTATGCTACCTGCTTGCGAGGCGCGAATAGTCACTGTGCCTGCTCCGTTAATAGTAAGGTTGGAGCCAGAAAGGGACGCTATGTTAGCAGGGACCGAAGACACTAGCTCAAAGGCAACGGGTAGGCCAGAACTAGCATTGGCAGACAGCAAGAACGCATCATCTCCGTAACTGACGAAAGGTGGTGGTGCAAACGTAATTGTTTGTGGAGATTTAGCAGTTCCTGTTGGACTTATCACTCTCGCATTTAGGTTAATTACTCCACGGCTGGAACCATAACTGCCAACGGCTATGTAATAGACCACACCGGAAATAGCGCTGAATGTGACTTTGCTGGTTCCGTCCTCGCCGGAATCATCGTCATCGCCAACTTTGGAAAGACTCGTTACAGAGCTGCCTGTGTAAATTGCCATCACAGTATCGAAACTGCTGCCAATAGTGTCGATCTGCACAACCCCTGATGCACTCGGACGCCATCGAAACCACACAGAAGAATTGGTCCCTGAGGCATTCACATGGGTGGGCTCACCGGCCTCGCCACTTGCCCCCACGTTAGTTCCCAATGCGGTGTCACCCGCATCCAAAAGCGCTCGAGCATCCGCGAACATGTCATGTGCAACGCCTCCTGCGGTCACGGTGATATCAAACATTTTCTCGAAGCCATTTGAGCCATCCGAGACTCGAACCCTAATCGAATAGCTGCCTGCATTCATTGCGGCAGCATTGGCACGGAGCGTAGATCCGGAGACGCTAAAGTATTGATTATGGGTTGAGCCTGTGCCACTAATCAAACTATAGGTGAAGGCAGTGCTGTCAGGGTCTGTTGCCGCGAAGGTGCCAACGACGGCAGATGAGCCGGCTGTTTGGCTGACTGTGGTTGCCGATAAGGAGATGTTTGTTGGAGCATCCGCGACAGCCTCAACATCTAGAACCTTCTTGCTCGGAGAAGAATTAGAAACTCCATCGTTAACGATGAACATAATCGTGCGTGTCGCGGTGCTGGGATTTTCCGAAGCGTTCGTATAGGTTACAGTTCGAAGCGCTGCCTGCCACTCGGCTACCGTAGCGGTCCCGCCGGGTGAGTTGAGCGTCAACACTCCAAGAGTGCCGTTATAGCTTCCCACAATATTGCCCATACCCGCTTGGCTAATGAAGCCAAGAACATCCTGCCCATTTTGGAACCCTTCAGATATAGTCACAGATCCACTGCTCAAAGTCGAAACACCGGTGGAGGTGAGAATGAGATCCGGGTCGACTGGAATCCTTGCCGATATGGTATTTTTTCCTTCCACGAAAAGTCGAGGTAAAACACTACATGTTAGCGTCAAACCTAAAGGCCCTGGCGAGTAAAGATGTCCTTTCCCCACGAAATACCCGCCGATTAACGCGGTCACCCCTGAGGCAGCAACCGAATGTCCAAATCGATCCAAGTCCTTCGATTCCGTAGCTTTAATATAGGCTGCCTGTGTCCAACTGGAGCCGGTTCGATTGAAAATATAACCCGCTCCAGACGCGATTAACAGCTCGTCGGTGGGAGGGTTGATACCCGTCCCGCTGCCGTCTTCTTCCGATGCGCCTACAGCTATTGTGTTACCTGAAATTGCTACGGCGGATCCAAACCAATCGTTAGTTTGGCCGTTGGAGGAACGGAGAATTGCTTGCTGGCCCCACGTGGCACCTGTTCTTACATAAACATATGCAGCCCCGCCGTCTGGTTCATTGGGGGCCCCGACGACGAGACTATCTTGCGAGATGGATGCAGACTTTCCAAAAGCAGTCCCCTCAGAAGCTATCTGAAGCCGAACTTGCTGGGTCCAGATTGTTCCCACCCGAACGAAAACATAAGCAGCCCCCTTATTGTTTTGTAAATCGCCCCCACGCACTACATGCGGCGCTCCTACAGCCAAACTATCGCCATGTATGGACACCGTCTCACCAAATCGGTCCCCTCTTCCGGTATCATTTCCCTTTAAATATGCCTGCTGCACCCATGTGGAACCGCTTGGCACAAAAACATAAACTGCGCCCGCATGCCCTCCCTCAAAGGGTGCACCTACAGCTACCGTAGTGCCAGAAACCGCTACAGACGTTCCGAAACTATCCCGGGCACTTGAATTTCCCCCCCCTTTCAGTATGGCTTCAAACGTCCATAGACCATACCTTCGCGTGTAAACATAGGCTGCACCGGCATCGAGTGACGCATCGTCGCTCGGTGGGTTTACACCTTTTCCGCTCCCATCTTCATATCGTGCCCCTACTACAACGGTATCCCCCGATATCGCGACGGAACAACCAAAGTCATCATATGCGCCAGTGTTGGACGCTTTCAATGTTGCCTGGTGCACCCAGTTCGCGCCGTCCCTGACGAAGATGTAGGCCGCCCCTGATTCCCACATTTTATCGTCAGTCACAACAGGGTTGACTCCCGTTCCAGTGCTATCGTTAGATGGTGCCCCAATCACAGCCGTATCTCCTGAAATGGCAACTGACCACCCGCAGCGTTCCGGTTGGATGATTGGTGCATTTAGAATCGCTTGCAGGGCAATGGGTGCTTGGCTTTGAGCCATTGCACTCGATACGTGCAAGCATCCTAGCGGAGCCATGCTGATCAGAACCCTGAAAAGAAAGTCAACGGTCATGTTAAGAAGAAAATTTAGGAATGGGTGTTATTGTGTCAAGGTTACCGCACTGCCCGAAAGGGCGACTGCACAAGCGGGGCTGACGATACTGCAACTCACCGCCAGCCCTCTGCGGGCCGCGGCGCCGAGCGCAAGCGGTGCGGCATTGCTGAGCTTGTCCTGGATTTTCGGGAAAGTGGGCATCTGCGGCGTGCCGGCATACAGCAGGTCGCTATGGCGGCAAAAGGGCACAGAAGAAGGCTGGGGAGGAGGGAACGAAACATGAGGAATTCAACCCGTATGTTCACCGGCCGCGCCGAGGCATTTCAAAGAGTTGATGAAAAAAGCATCCACCTCCACGGGCCATCCCCCCACCACAGCCTTTTCCAGGCCACGTTCTTAGCCCTCGAACAGGCTCAAGAGGTATCGTAGCTCGGTTTGAGCGTGCCGAACAGAGGGGCCGTTACGAGTTCGAAGAAGTTGCGATTAAGCAATCTTTTATGAAGCGCCGCCTGTCCTTGGGTTGGGACACCACCAAGCAAATTCCATGAGAACGCAAATTTCAGCTTTCCACTTTTTTTACCGCCGGATTGTCGTCTAGCGGTTCATAATCAACGATTTGAGTTTTTTTATCCAAAGTGGATTCGGTGGAAAACCGCCTGATTTCGTCACGCACCTGCTCAGCCATGCGCTCCAAGTTCTCCACGGTGATTTGATCGGGGCCGAACCGGAACACGCGCCAGCCAGCGAGTCCTGCGGCGAGGTATTTCTCCAGATCGGCGT
>CAYMHJ010000040.1:0-30205 GCA_964390165.1 uncultured Prosthecobacter sp.
GATGCCGAGCTGCTCCAGGCTGGCGATCTTGGTGGGAATGATACGGAAGACGGCGGCGTAGCCGTTCTGCTGCTTGAGGTAATTGCAGCGGAAACGGTGCTCGTCATCCATCTCATAGGCGAAGTCGAGGTCACCTTTTTCGATGTAGCGCTCCCAGCTTTTAGGATCGCAGATCTCGCGCATCATGGTCTCCATGTGCTCGACGGTGAGGACCTCCTCAGAGATGGGCTTGATGCTGCCGTGAACGCGCACTTTGGCAGGCTGGCCCTGGCTGAGGTGAAGGTCGGAACCACCGAGTTCGACGAGGGTTTGGAAGAGTTGGTCAATGACTGGCATGGACGGGAAAGGGTAGAAAAGTCGAAGATGAAAAAGAGGAGATCAGGTCTGGCTCAGCTCTTGAAGAAGAGCTGCATCTGCTGCTTGTCATCAGCGCGGGATTCGCACTCCTCGCGGGTGATGAGGCCTTTGGTGAAAAGGGTGCGGAGGGAGTCGTCCATGGTGATCATGCCGACGTTTTTGCCGGTCTGCATGACGCCGTTGAGCATGAAGGTTTTGCCATCGCGGATACAGGCGGCGACCGCGGGAGTGTTGACGAGCAGCTCAAGCGCCATGGCGCGTCCATTGCCATCGGCTTTAGGCACAAGCTGCTGGGAGACGATTCCGCGCAGAGACTCGGACACCATGATGCGGATCTGGTCACGCTGATCAGCTGGGAAGACGTCGAGTACACGGTCAAGAGTTCGGGCGGAATTACCAGTGTGGAGGGTACCGAGCACTAAGTGTCCGGTTTCCGCAGCGGTGATGGCGAGGGAGATAGTCTCCAGGTCACGCATTTCACCGACCATGATCACATCGGGGTCTTCACGGAGGGCACCACGGAGAGCAGCGGCGAATGACTGGGTATGGGTGCCGACTTCGCGCTGGTTCACATGGCAACCTTTGGGTTCGATGACGTACTCAATGGGCTCTTCCAGGGTGATAATGTGATCCTGGCGTTCCTTGTTCACGCCATCGACGAGTGCGGCGAGGGTGGTGGACTTGCCACAGCCGACAGGACCGGTGACGAGAATGAGGCCGTTGTGATAACGGATCAGCGTTTTGACCGTGTCGGGAAGCTGGAGTTCCTCGATGGTGCGGACTGTGGTGCTGATGATACGGAAGGTGATGTCGATGCCGAGACGCTGCTGAACTACGGAGGCACGGAAGCGACCAAAGTCGGTGGAATAGGCGAAGTCCACATCGCCACGCTCTTCGAGACGGCGGATTTTATCTTCGGTGAGGAAGGAATAGGCGAGGCGGCGAGTGTCCTCTGCGGTTAGATAGGCACCGTTATGCCAGATGGGGCCGAGGGTACCAAATCTGCGCCAGATGGGCTGGGAGGCCACGGCGAGATGCAGATCGGATGCATCATACTGCATGCAGAAGCGGAGGTAATCATCCACGGAGCCCAGCACGGGCACGATATCTTGAGGAGCTTGGTCAGACATGAGCGGAGTGGTCGTCGGTCACGCCGCCTTTGGGGGCGGCATTTTGGGAGAACTGGTTGGTCAGATAGGATTGGAGGAACTGGGTGCCATATTTTAATGCCGTCTGCCGCACCATGCCGAGCAATGGAAGAGTGAGCAGAGCCATAAAACCCTTTTTTGTATCGGAAGCGCCTGAGATGTCACGATCATTTTTACCTCGGTCTGAAGGCACTAGCACTCGCCAGAGAACCAAACCTCCGATTCCGGCTGCCGCGACCCACGCCCAAAGATGATTTTGGACGGACTGGCGGAGGATCACGCGCGGGTTCCACTCCTCGGAGGCGAGGTGGATGTGCACACCGAGCTGGCCGCGCGCCTCATCGAGATCACGCAGGGCCTGCTGTTTGGGTGTCATTTTCACTGGGGTGTGCCGCTGAGCCATTCGCGATCTCGTTGAAATTGTCGGAAGGTTTCCTCAAAAACCCGGAGTCGGCTCAGCAGAGAGCGGAGACGCAAAAGAATGATGAGGCCGAAAAACAAATGCGTACCGGCAGCGCCGAGGGCGACCTTCCACCACGGCCAGCCCTGCCACTCCGACACGAGGAATACCAGAGCTGGAACGGCGAGCAGCCAGCCGCAGAGCAGGCAGCCGGAGGCAATGGCCGCCAGCACGAGCAGTGTGGTGAAATGCACCCCTGCCTCCTGGGCCTCGATCTGGAGCAGACGTCCACGCGCCTCACCATAAAGCGCGAGAGCACGGAGGAGCGATTTGATGCGGGAGACTTCGAGATCCATCACGGTTCGGTTTCGCGGTTCCCTGTTCGCTTTGCAGTGGTGTGGCTGGAAACGACGAGACTGAGATTATCGGCGCAGAAGCAGACCGACCACGACACCAACGCCAAAGGCAGTGAAAAGCGCCTGACGAGGCTTTTCACGGGCGAGCTTCTCAGCTTCGGTCATGAGGCTTTCGTAGCGCTGCTTTGCCTGATCGAGAGCTTCATCGGCGTAAGCACGGATGTCTTCGGTCTTACCCTGGAGATCGGTCTTGATCTCGGCGGCCTTTTGTTCGGCACTGGCTTTGAATTGCTGGGCTCGGCTCTCGGCAGCGCTGCGCAATTCCTGGGCTTTTTGAGCCGCAGCCGAACGGAGTTCTTCAGCTGCCTTCAGAGCGCTGGCCTTGGCTGCCTGAAAAGGATCGCCGCTTGTGGCGGCTCCGAAACCGGTTTCTGAAAGTGGGGAAGAGTCGTTCATGGTAGGAAATTTGTTTTCACAGCGATTTAAGTCGGCCCGCTGGCAATGGCGAGGGAAAAAAAACTTCCTTGCTTGACGGATGCAGGCTTGGCAAGGCCCCCGCTTCCGACGAAACTCGATAAATCAAGGGCAGGCCGCCCGTCTTTCTTTTCACTCAACCCAACCTCAGCACCTCCCATGTCACGCAAGCTCAGCCACATCGCCCCCGACTGGTGGGACTACACCACGCTCGACAATTCCCTGATCAATGACGCAGCGCGTCTCACGGAGCGTGATCTTCGCCAGCTCTCCCGGCCAGGGTTCAAGGTCGTCATGTATGACACCCTGGAGGAGTTTTACCTCGCCGAGGCCCTGGAATACATCCACGCCTGGCGGCAGGCCACACCGGACAATCCAGCCGGCATCTGCGGCCCCATCGGTCCGACAGAGCAGCTCCCGCTCGTGGCTCGTCTCGTCAATGAACTCGGCGTGTCCATCAAGGACGGACACTTCTGGGGCATGGACGAGTGGTATGATGCCGACACAAAGAAAGAAGTGAGCATGGACCATCCGCTCTCCTTTGAAAAAGCTGACCGCGAGCTTTGCTTCGACCGCATCCAGAAGAAGCTTGTCATGCCGGACACGCAGTTGCATTTCCCGAAAGCCGACACCGCTCCCTACATTAAAAGCTGGAGTTCAGGCGTGCGCTGCATCGTCATGCAGGGTGGTCAGGGCGACATCAAGCACTGGGCCTTCAACGATCCTCTCCGGCGCACCGGCAAATGGAAGAACGAGCCGCCTCCAGCTGCGGAGTATCGCAAGCTCGCCACGCGCATCGTCGATCTGCATCCGATCACGCTCGCTCAAAATGCCCGCACTTCCGGCGGTGGAAACATCACCATGGTGCCAAAAATGGCCATCACCGTCGGTCCGAAAGAAACGTGGATGGCCGAGAAGGTCAGCATCTGGCACGCAGGCAAGCATGACAACCCCCTCGGCCAACGTCTCACGGCGCTCATGATCTCCAAGCGGCTCGTCGATAGCAGTGTGCCCATGTCCCTCCTGGCAGATCACCAGAACGTCCAGTTCAACTACTTCCGTGGTGGACTCGGCGAGGTCGCAGTGGAGATGCATTGATAGAGGCATCTCCACCGGAGGCAGCCTTTAGAACCTGAGCTTCACGCCTGCATAGGCACCCGTGTCCAACGCGGGGAAGCCGGGGATCTCTTCGTATTGATCTCCGAGCAGGTTTTCGATGCGTCCAAAGACCTCGACGTTCTTCGTCACACGCCAGGTGGCGCTCAGACGCACGTTGAGAAAGTCCTCCACATCGGCCTGCCCGGCGGGAGAGAAGTCTTCACGGTCGATGACATAGACCGCGCTGAGGCTGACGGTGACATCGTCGTGCGGCTTCACGCTGATGCCGCCATTGATCGAATGACGCGGGCGACGGACAAGACGGGCATCGTTCGTGTCATCGGTGGCGTCGAGGTAGGTATAGTTCAGGTTCGCACTGAATGACTGGCAGGGCGTCCATTGAATGCCGGACTCCACACCGCTGGTCGTGGCTTCACCCACAGCCTGGGGGATGAAGAGGGGCGGCAGATATTGATAGGTATCCTCGATGTCATTGCGGAACCAGGTGGCGTTCAGGAGCAGTTGGTTATCCCAAAGTGGCTGCTCGATGCCGATCTCGTAACCACGGCTGCGCTCGGGATCAAGGAGGTTGGGATTGCCACCAAACACGGGCGTCAGATCCTGCGGTGTGGGCGGCGTGTAAGCCGTGCCGTAATTGGCGTGGAGCAGGGTTTTCAAAACTGGCAAGCGATAGCTGATGCCCGCACGCCAGGTGACGGCTTCCTCGAAGTCGGAAAAGCTGTCGTAGCGCAGTCCACCGAGCAAATTGAGCCCTGGCAGCACCTCAGCCTGCGTTTGCAGGAAGAGCGCCCAGTTCGTCTGATTTTGATCAATGTCGAGCACCTGGGCGGTGTCGTTGTAGCGCGTGATGTTTTGATCCTGGAACCAAGCACCGGCGGTGAGGGTCCAGTCCTCCAGCACCTTGACCGTACTTTGATACTCCAGCCAGTCGTTGCGCGAGCTGACGCGGTTGTTCGTCTGAAACAAACCCGTGAAGCCGGTCGCCACCTGACGGAACTCGGAGTGGGAGAAGGTCAGTGTCTGCCGCCAGTTCTCCGTGGTGTTCCAGATGAGCCGTGGGGAGATGCTCCAGAACTCGGTGAGCAGATGATTGTCCGGATCATTCGCCACCGTGCTGCCGGGCACGCCGACATTCGCCGTGTAGTAGCGCAGATCGAGATCGAAGCGCAAATCGTCGGCAATCTGATAGCCGATCTTGCCCGCAGCGTTCGATTGCTGGAACTGGCTGTTGATGCGTTGCCCCTGGATGTCCGTTCGGCTGGCTTCGAAACCCCAGTCGAGGTCTCCGGCAGCACCGAGGGTGCTCACGCCTTCGCGGAAGGTTCCGTAGCTCCCCGCCTCAAAGAAAGCCGTGGTTTCCGGCTTCTCCAAAGCACGACCGCTGCGCGTGATGACATTGATGACACCGCCCATGGTGCGTCCGCCATAAAGACTGGCCGCTGGTCCGCGCAGAACTTCCACACGCTCCACATTGTCCAGCGCCATGGTTTCGAGATTGAAGGAGCCCGCCAGATTGTAAGGCATGGGGCGCCCATCAATGAGCAGCATGGTGTCTTTCGTGGCGGTGCCTCGCGTGAGCACCGTGGCGACGTTGCCAGTGACGCCTGGATTGATCACCGTCATGCCGGGTACGATGCGCAGGGCATCGGCTAGCAGGCGATACTGTTCTTGTTCGATCTTCGCGCGGTCGATGACCGTGATCGATGAGGCGGTTTTATCTGCTTCCGTCTCCGTCTTCGTGGCCGTGACCACGGTGGCGGGGAGTTCCTGCACGGGTTTGACTTTTGGGGTGTCCGCACCATGCAGCAGTCCGCTGCTGATGAGGGTGATGCCTGCCAGGCGGAATGCCGGGCACAGTCTTGTCTTGTTCAGTGTCATGGGTGTCTTGCTAGTTCTATGGCAAGAACGAGGCACCAGGCCGTCTCGCTGCTCCTCGGCTGGAGCATGCATGGCCTGGAGATTCGATCTCACGCTTCATTGTTGCGATGAAGTAAGGTTTCCCACCGGCCTCCATGGGGAGCGGCGGGAGTGAGCATTTCGAAGCGAGATATTCGGACTCCGGGTTTGTACATGAAGACTCATGCGCCCATCCCTCTCGCCTTCACCCGAAGTTGCCCCCAGATTGACTTTGCCCGCCGGACATCACTGAACGGCGCGTTGTGAGATGGTGACCCGATACCGCAGCGCCACTGTGACCGGTTCTCACGGTCTTCCCTGCATCTACGAAACGGCTGCCAGCGCCGCTCATCACGGCCCTGGACTCGATAAAGAAAACGCCCGCATAAGCAGAGCGCCATGCGCGGCTGATAGCCGCCCGATGCTGGAGATGCAAGTCGGGATGTGAAATGCGGGCCCGTTACCCATTCATGCAATCTCACACGGATTGGCTGCGGCTCCGATCCACATTATTCCAGCCCATAAGTTTTCATCCACCAGGCGAGTCGTTCGACATCGGTCGGCTCGGGATTTTTGAGCCTTGTCTTCCAGGTGCGGTTGTAGTCAGCTCGCTTGTCTTTGAGGATGGTTTCCATGCTGGGCTCGGTGGGCGGATCACCGTTCACGCCGTGATCCCCCGTGGATCGAATCCAAGCATCGAGCTCCCGCCGCATCTTTGCGATGGCCGCAGCACGATCTGGATGCTGCGAAACGTCATGAAGGCCGCGGACATCCGTCTGGAGATCGTAAAACTCGATCTCAGAGCGTGTCGGCTTCAGCCACTGGGCCTGGAAGGTATCGAGACCACCACTTTCATTCAGTACTCGCAGCAGGGCCATGCCGGGATAGCTGGCTTCTTTGTAGCCGGACCAGTTCAGGCGGGAGAGATCGGTATTGAAGTTCTGCACGAGCCATGAGTCTCGACTTATGACGGCGCGTATGCGGTCCATCGCATCACCACAACGGTCACGCGCTGCGAACAGCACTTCTCGTTCGGGAAAATCACCACTCAGGATCGCCCGCCCCTCCATCCAGGCAGGAACAGCCAGACCCGCGAGCTTCAGCATCGACGGGGCTAGATCAATCAGGCTCACGAGCCGCTCTTCCACGCTTTTAGCATTGATCGTCGGCCCCCGCATGATGAGCGGCACCTGGAGCCCCTCGACGCTCAGCCATTGTTTTCCCCACGGCATGGGGCGGCCATGATCAGCGAAAAACATGACGATGGTGTCATCAAGCACGCCTTCCGACTTCAACTGATCGAGGATCACGCCCACGCGCTGGTCCACGACCTCGACGCTGCGCTGGTAGGCATACCAGTCCCGTCTCACGAGCGGATGATCGGGGTAGTTTGGCGGCAGCTCGATGGCATGGAGCATTTCCTCATCATAGCTATCTGGAATCGGGAAGGGACGATGCGGCTCGGTGATCTGAAACTGAGCGAAAAATGGTTGCCCAGGCTTCCGCTTGCGCCAGTCATCACCATCGAACATCTGCGCCGCATTGTGGATGAAGTTGTAGTGCGTCTTGCCCTTCTTGATCGTCTTTCCACCGCGCATCGTTCCCGGTGCTGCGGCGTTCGTGACAAACCAGCCCGCCTCGCGCAGCATTCCGGGGAGATGTTTGTAGGGCGCTCGCAGAGGCTGTGGATTCTCCACATCATGTGGATGCAGGCCAGTCGTCGTTTGATAGCAGCCGAGGATAAAAGCCGATCGAGAGGCGCTGCAAACGGGCGCGGTGGCATAGGCGCGTGTGTAGCGCCGGCCTTCAGCAGCGAGCCTGTCGAGGTTTGGCGTGCTGACCTGCCGTAAGCCATAGGCTCCGGTGTCCGGCGACATGTCATCAGCGATGATCCAGACAAAGTTCGGCGTGGCTGCGGAAAGCGCTGAGGCGAAAGCTAGTAGAATGGCAATGCAGAATTTCACGAATCTTGACGAACGATGCTGCACGGGCGGATCTTCACACGATGATCGTTCCAGGAGGCACCCGTGCATCTCGTGATTCAGTGTGAAACGGCACGCTTGCCCTCGCTTTACCTTCCAGCAGCCGAACCGCCGGTCTCAGCAGGCAGTGACTTGCCATTCAGCCAGACGTATTCTTTCCAGGATCCTTCGTAGAGGCGGACCTTTGGGTAACCGAGGACGTGCTTGAGGGTGAAGTAGATGAGACTACCTTCGCGTGAGGTGCCGCAGTAGCAGATGATATTTTTGTCAGGCGTAATGCCTGCTTTCGTCAGTTCGGCCTTCATGGCGGACACGGGTTTGAACTTGTGAGTATTGCTCTCCTGCATGAGGCGCGCCCAGTGGAAGCTAAGAGCTCCCGGGATGTGGCCTTTGCGCAGCCAGACATCGTCATTGCCCTGGTATTCGTTCAGCGGTCGGGCATCCACGAGCAGGTTTCCAGGCTTGCCAACATGGGCCTGAACCGTTTTCACATCCACGCCGATGCTCTTGTCCCACTTCCAGGGCAGGCTGCCTGTTGGGTTTCCAAAGTAGTCTTTGGCGGCGGGGAAACCCTTCTTTGTCCACTCCACGAGTCCGCCATCGACAACTCGGATGTTCTGGATGCCGAACTTCTCCAAAACATAGCAGACCATGCTCGTGCTCAGAATCTCGTCATTCGGCAGCTTGGCACCGGTGGCATACACGAGGTGGAGGCGGCTCTTGTCCGCTCCGGCACGCTTCAGCAGGGCTTTGATGATGCTTTCAGGCAGATATTGCACGGGCACGGCGGAATCTGTGCCGCGCAAGGTGTCGAAGTTGATATGATGCGCGGTGGGTAGATGGCCGCGGAAGTAGTCTTTGTAGCCACCGCGTGTGTCGAGCACGATGGGGCGCTGAGCAGCGTCCGGGTTTTCGATGAGCTTTTTGGCTTCAGCCACGGAAATGAGGCCGATGTCGGCCTGCGCGGCGGTGGCGAGGAGGATGAGGGCGAGGATGGATTTCATGATTAAAGGAAGCTTTGGCTCAGCCGCCAGAAGAGAGCGGCGAGCAGGGCTGAGGTGGGCAGGGTGATGACCCAGGCGAGAAGCACCGGGATGATGGTGCGCCACTTTGCCTGATGGGTGGTGATGCCGATGCCGAGCAGGGCACCGACAGAGACGTGCGTGGTGGACACGGGCAGGCCATGCAGGCTGGCCGTCGTGGTGAGCAGCGAGGCGGCAAGATTGGCAGCGAAACCCTGACCAGGATTAATGTTGGTGATCTTGTGCGCCAACGTGTCCGCCACCCTACGGGCGCTGAATAGTCCGCCAAGTGCCATGGCAGCCATGATGAGCATCAAGGAGGGTTTTTCGCCGAGTCCGCCGGTGCCCACGAGCAGCGCGGCCATCTTGGGGGTATCATTCAATCCACGAGAGTAGCCCACAGCTCCCGCGCTAAGGAAATGCAGGCCGTCCAGGGCACGGGTGCGGTGATCGGCAGCCAATCGCAAACGGCGCAGGGCGAGATAAAGGAGGCTGCCCAACGCGAGAGCGAGCACCGGTGCGAGCAGCAGCGGGCGGGCGAAATTTTCCCAAAGCTTGGCCCACTGCACCGCTTCAGGCTGTGCAGCAAGTCCCGTACCGAGCAACGCCCCCAGGAGCATGTGCGTGGTGGACACCGGGAATCCGAACCGGTTGGCGAGTAGATTCGCCAACGCTGCGCCTGCACCGACAGATAGCAGAAAAGCTGGCTGATCAATCAGCGTCTGAGGCACGAGACCTTTGCCCGCGAATGCCTGGAGCAGAGTGCCGGGCAGCAGCAGGGCCACAAGACAACCTGCCGCCGTCGTGACCGCTGCCCATCTCACGGCGGTCGAGTAGTTCGTCGTGCCACTGCCGAAGAGGGAAGCCACGCCTTTGAAGTTGGCGTTGGCTCCATTCGCATAAGCAACGGCCAGGGCCGCGGTGATCAGGAGTGCGGAGAACATGGCGTGGCCTTTGCTTGATATTATATGCGCAGTCAAGCATATATGAGGTGGACGCTTAGCATGTTGAAGAATTCACAAGGCCGGACATCATCCTTCCGTGCCCACGAAGATCGATTGTCTCCCCGCCATGAAAGCACTCGCCGAGGAAAACAGGCTGCGCCTGATGCGTCTTCTGCTGGCCGGCACGCGCTCCGTGAATGACCTCGCCGAGGCCACGGGCATGAGCCAATACAACGTGTCCAAACATCTGCGCATCCTGCGTGAGGCGGGTTTGCTGGCGCAGGAAAAACAAGGACAGCAGCGGCTTTACACCGTCTCTCCAGCCATCGCCGAGCATCTCGCGGACAATGCCAGCGTGCTCGATCTCGGCTGCTGCCAGTTTGATTTCAAGAAGCTGGCGACGTGAGGAGGAGCAGAGATCGCTGTGAGATCGGCACAGTGGCTGCGTGACAAAACGAAGCTGCCCGGTACTCTGCGCACACTTCATGGATCTCCCCCCCGCCACGCCCATCCTCTATCGTCCCAACGTCGCCGCCATTTTGGTGAATGCGGAGGACCGCATCTTCGTGGCGGAGCGGATCAATATTCGCGGCGCGTGGCAGTTCCCTCAGGGCGGCATTGATGAAGGTGAAGACGCGGAGACGGCTCTTTTTCGAGAGCTGGCGGAGGAAATCGGCGTGACACGGGAAAAGCTGGAGCTTTTAGAGCAGCGCGCGGGCTACCGCTATGCTTTCCAAAAGAACCGCCTGAAATATGGCATCTACGGCGGGCAGGAGCAGACCTACTTTAAATGTCGCTTCCTCGGCACCGAGTCAGACATTAATCTGGCGGCCACCCACCAGGAGTTCGCCCAATGGCGGTGGATCGAGCCTCGCGAGTTTCAGATGAGCTGGGTGCCGAGATTCAAAAGGGCGGTGTACCGTGCTGTGTTCGTGGATTTTTTTGGCATCGAACTGGAGATGCCGCGTGACTGAATGACACCGGGTGATCTACCATGAACCCGATGCTCTCCCGAAACGAATCTCCACCCGCCCAGCCCGCGAGAGCGCCGCGCTGGGTTTCCCCATGGAGTTTCGAAGACGAGTGGGAGGACGAGCAGCGGAAGCATCTTGCTTCATTAAATCAGGCCGCCAGGAAAGCCGTGAAGACACCTCGGTCCGAAACAAGTGCGCCGCCGCTGCCCGCCGTTGCGGCCATGCCGGTGAGGGTGCCATCCATCGTGAGTCGGGTGGAGGAGAGCTTAACACCAGGGTCAGTGGATTGGGTGGAGATCCGTGAGCAGCCCCTCTCTGTGGAGGTGCCAGTCGGAGACGGCCAAGGTCAAGAACGGCATTCACCGGCAATTCGGAAGGAAACGAAACCTGTTACGAATCCGGGGAATCCCCCTCCCACGGCAGCCCCTTTGCATGACCCCGAGGATCCGCCAACTCAGTCGCACCGGCCTGGCCCCCTGCCGAACAGCGCCCGGGTTCATCACGAGGAGTCGTCTTTTGCCTGGGGCACGTTTTTTATGATCTGCCTGGGACTTGCAGGCACTGTGATGCTCGGGTGGATTTATCTCAGGGACATCCCGCCGCCGGTGGATGACGACCTCATCGTCCATGAACCGGTGGACCTGGCACCAAAGATCGCCGGCCCGGAGCGGCTCACCACCTTCCTCAGCGCCGTGCTCGCCATCCCCGAGTGGCGTCTGGCCACGCAGCCCGCGTGGAAATGGGAAGGAAAGACGCTGGAGAGCTACATACGCGCCAATGGAGCGGCACTCGATGGGCTGCGTGATCTTCTGAGTGACTTCGACTGGCATCCGCGCCATGCCTCCTGGCATCAGGAAGACCTTGGCGCACATGCTTCATGGCCCCATGTGCGCATTCTGCTTCAGGCTCGAGTCGTTTATCTGCTGAGACTGGGAAATGAGGAATCCGCTTTCATGGCCGCCAATGACATCGGCCACCTTAGCCGCCGCCTGCAGGACATGTGGGCCTGGCCTTCCTACATGCAGCGATCTCAGGAGATGCACATGGCCTGTGTGCAAATGATGGCTTTGGTGCTGAAGCAAACACGACTCGGAAGCGCCGAACTGAAGCTGCTCCAGGATGAATTCATGCGCAGCGCCCCGCGTGATGACCTCCTTCAACGGGCACTCGGCTCATTTTATTTTCATGAGAAAAAACTCATCTTTGGTGAGCACAGCGGCGCACCACTGGACACCATGCCTGGCGGTGTCCTGCTGGAGAGACCCGGACGGCTGTTCTTCAAGAAGCAGGAGACATTAAGCCTGTTTGCCGAAAGCTTCCGCACACTTCGAGATCAGGTGGCGATTCCCCCCGCCGAATCCGTGAGCTTGGCGGCTCCGTCACTCCGCCGTCCAATGGCTCTTTCCCAGTTCCAACCCAACGGCGAGGGCGTTCGCTATCATAAACAGCACATCGAGTCCTGTCTCGACATGCCAGCCAGGCATCACCTGGCGAAGGCACGTCACCATCTCGTCCTGTGCCTTTTTGCCATCCGCCGCTATGTCGCAGACCATCAGAAGCTGCCTTCCGGCCTGGACGATCTTCGCCCGGACTACCTCCTGGACACCCTGCTTGATCCCTTTTCTGGCGAGCCGCTCCATTATGATCCTTTGAAGGGCGTGGTCTTCTCCGTCGGAGCCAATCTACGGGCTGACAGAGGTCGTGTCACTGAGCCGCCACTGGCTGACCCAGATGAGCCGACGATAGAAATAGGCATCTCAGTCGCTGCCGCCGTGGAGAGCACTCGCTGAATCACTAGCGCCTCGTCACTCTCGCTTGAGTGGTTACCCCGCAAGGACTCGAACCTTGAACAACAGAGTCAGAATCTGTTATGTTACCATTACACTAAGGGGTAAAAGTGTGGCGGAAAGAGTGGATTAGTTACACGCTTCAGCACGAGTGCAAGGAGCTTGTTTAATTCACTGCGAATCGACTCCTTCGAAGGAGACTGCAACGCCCTGGAAGCGGCCTTCCCGAGTCGTAGTGCCACCGCTAACTGGCAAATACAGGTTCTCCAGTGGTGACTAGGTGATAGCGAAATCAGACACACTCTTTGCCGGAATGTCTGGCCCCTAGCCACGTTTCAGGCAGCGATGCTTCGCTCTCTTCTCATTCTCTTCGCCCTTGGCTCATCGCTCTCCTCTTTCGCGCAACAGCCGAACGTCATCGTCATTCTCGCCGACGATCTCGGCTGGAGTGACACGACGCTGAATGGCACGACGATGCTCTACCAGACGCCGAACCTCGAACGGCTGGCTAAGCGTGGGATGACCTTCACGCGGGCGTATTCGGCGAGTCCGTTGTGCTCGCCGACGCGCTCGGCCTTGCTCACGGGGCTGAGTCCGGCGCGCACGGGCATCACGACGCCCAATTGCCACATGCCGCAGGTCGTTTTGCAGGCGACGACAGGCAGGAAGGCTCCGCCGGATCAAAAGGCCATCCAGCCTGATCCGCCGACGCGGCTGAAGACGGAATATCGCACGCTGGCGGAGACGCTGAAGGACGCGGGCTATGCCACGGCGCATTTTGGAAAGTGGCATCTCGGGCCGGAGCCGTATTCGCCGCTGCAGCAGGGCTTTGATTTTGATCTGCCGCATCATCCGGGGCCGGGGCCTGCGGGCAGTTTTGTCGCGCCGTGGAAGTTCGCGAACTTCAAAGAGAAGTCGCCGGGCGAGCACATCGAGGACCGCATGGGGGCGGAGGCTGTGGCGTGGATGGAGCAGCAAAAAGAGAAGCCGTTTTACCTGAACTACTGGATGTTCAGCGTGCATGCGCCCTTTGACGCGAAGAAGGCGAACATCGAGAAACATCGCGATCGCATCGACCCGAAGGACGCGCAGCGCAGCCCCACCTACGCAGCGATGATCCAGAGCATGGACGACGCCATCGGCACACTGCTCGACGGGCTGGATCGGCTCAAACTGGCCGACAACACCATCATCATCTTCACCTCCGACAACGGCGGCAACATGTATAACGAAGTCGATGGCACCACGCCCACCAGCAACCGCCCGCTGCGCGGTGGCAAGGCCAGCATGTTTGAGGGTGGCGTCCGCGTACCCGCTGTCATCGTCTGGCCCGGACTCACCACTGCCAGCACACGCAGCGAAGCGCTCATCCAAAGCGAAGATTTTTATCCCACCCTGCTCGAAGCACTCGCTTTGAAACCAACGGAGGGACAGCGTTTCGATGGCCACAGCATTCTTCCCGCACTGAAGGGCGACGCGTTGGCTGGCAAAGCGGTTTTCCAATACTTCCCCCACAATCCCGGCGTGCCGGACTGGCTGCCTCCGTCCGTTTCGGTGCATCGCGATGACTGGAAGCTCATCCGCCTCTTCCACGGCGGCGAAAAGGGCGCTCATCGCTACCTTCTCTTCAACTTGCGCGACGATCTCGGCGAAAAGAATAACCTCGCCTCGCAGAAACCCGAACTCGTGGCGGAACTCGATACCTTGATCGAAGGCTTCCTCACCGACACGAAGGCTGTCGTGCCCGTGCCGAACCCGGCGTTTGATCCGGCGAAGTATCGCCCCGAACTCGAAGGCAAGCAGCAGTCAAAGGGCAAAACCAAAGCGCCCGCAAAATCCGCCGCCAAAGGCAAGGACGACGGCGATCCCGCGCTGCAAGGCTGGAAGGCCCGCGATTGCCAAGCAGCGGTCAAAGACGGCATCCTGCGCCTCACGAAAATTGGTTCTGCATGCTTCCTTGGTTTCTCCGCAGGCAAACACAGCGGCCCCACGACCGCGAAATTTCGCATCAAGGCCAAAGCCGGCTCCAGCCACTTCGATTGGCTCTCAGGCGGAGTTGGCAGTAAAGAGCAGCGCGTCGATTTCCCCCTGAAAGGCGGCGATTGGGAGGAAATCAGCGTTGAACTGCCCGCTGAAGGCCCGCTGGGCATCGTGCGGCTTTATTTGCCGATGCAGGATACACCAGTCGAAATCGACTGGATCCAGCTGACATCGAAGAACGGTGGCAAGCAGACGCGGACAGGGTTTTAAGTCCTACCCAGGCTACGAGTGACGGCGTGGCACCTCACAGGCATCCAGCGTCCCTGGCTTCCTAGACATCAACCTCGCACAAGCCAGAAGGCGGCGATCAGGGTGAGGGCGAAGAGCGTCCACTCAAAAGGCTTCTGCGGGATGCGCTTCAGGATCTGCCAGCCAAGCAGGATGCCGATGATGACAAAGGGCAGCAGGGTGAGATTGGTGGCGAGTGATCGGGGATTGATGATTCCGAGATCGGCGGAGAACGGCACTTTGAAAAGATTGATGAAGAGGAAGAAGCGGCTGAAGACGCCCAGGTGCTCCTTCTTTTCCAAATGCTGGGAGAGCAGATAGACGGTCATCACCGGTCCGGCTGCATTGGCGAGCATGGTGACGATGCCTGCGCAGAGGCCCATGCTCCACGAGAAGACCTTGTGCTGGGTCAGGAGGATGAAGTCCTGCTTTCTGGCATTCAGCAGCAGGTGAAAGGCGAGCAGTCCGATGATCAACCAGCCGATGATGGGACGTGCGAGGGTGTTGTCGATATGACCGAGGAGAAACCAGCCAATGATCACGCCCACGATGGCTGGCGGAACCATGGGAATGATCCGTTTCCATGAACCGCCATGGCGATTGAGATAGAAGCCCATGAAGTCCGCCACGATCAGCAGAGGCAGCACTAAGCCGACGCTGGCTTTGGCTCCAAAAGCCTGGGCCATGAGCACCACATTCAGCGTCGCCGTGCCGGAAAGTCCGGCTTTGGAAAGGCCGATGCAGACCGCAGCGATGGAGGCTAGGAAAAATACCTGCGTGTCCGCCGTGAAAAGCGTGTACTGCGGCAGCCAGTCAGAGAGGAAGTTCAATGTGCCGGACTTGGATCAGGGAACGACGGTCACCGGCGTGCCGACAGGCGCGATGGAGTAGAGCTTGGTCACCATGTCGTAAGGCATGCGCACACAGCCGTGGGAGGCGGGTGAGCCGGGATTGGGGATGTGACCTGCGTGCATTCCCACGCCATTGCCGGTGAGCCGCATCCAGTAGGGCATTTTTGCCCCGACGAATCTTCCGCCAGGAGGCACACGATGCACTCCTGCCGTGGCATTGCTGCGAACGGTGTTGCCATTCGCATCCACGATGGTGCCATAGCGGTTCGAGCGCTTGTTCACGATCTTTTCCGAGATGCGGAAAGTGCCGGTCGGAGTGTTGAACCCGCTGCGTCCGGTGGCCACATACGACCAGCCGACGTTCTGACTGTTGCGGAAAACGTACGCCTTCTGCTGACTGAGGTCGATCGTCACCCGGACTGGGCCGGGCTGACCTGCACCATGCCAGACGTAGAGCGGGCTGTGCGAGGAATCTACCGGCTGCACAATCAGCGGTTTGCGGATCACTTCCTGGCGCACAAAGGCTGTGGGCATCAGGTTTGACGGCAACTGGCAGGCACTCAAGCTAACCAGGGAAAGAGTGGCGAGGAAAAGGCGTGCAGGATTCATAGCGACTCTGCTTTTAGCAAACTCTGTGTCAGACACCAGAGCGCGCTGATAAAAACTTCACACCACTCACCTTACTAGATATGGAATTTACATTGAGTTCACTCGATCAATTTTCGGCGCACTCATCCGCGATAAAGTTCTCATTCCAATCCGGCCGAGGCAGCGAAAAAGCCGATCAGCAAACAGCCCGACCTGCCTTCACTTGACGCTCTTCAGATAGGCCTCCGCATAGCGTTTGCCCAACTCGCGAAAGGAAGCGGAGTCGAAGTGGATCTTGTCACCTTTATGCTTAAGCCCTTCGGCGCTGACAAAAGCCGTGTGCGGCACTTTCTTTGCCAGACTCTGATGGGCGGCATCGACGATGACTTCCTCCTCACCCCAGGGCACTCCTTCAAACTTGCCCATCTGCCCTGCGATGAAAGGGACCGCCGGCGCTTTCAGTTCCTGGCGGAGGCGGGCGATGAGATCGTGAAGCTTGGGCTCGTAGGCTTGAGCCAGGACGGGCTTGGAATCGCTCTCTCCCTGATGCCAGAGGATGCCCTTGAGCGTGCCTGCGGGCAGCGCCAGGGAGACGCGTTTGACCATGTCGTCCCAGGGGTGGCATTTCGTGGCAGGATAAAAGACGCCCGGCTTCCAGGTGTCGATGGGCGAACCGCCGACCGCGCAGGGAATGAGCCCGATGGTCACCCCCGGAGTCGCCTCGGCGATGATCTGCCCGAAGGTCTTGCCGAGACCGACCCCGGCGGCTGGTTTGTCGAAGTGCATCGGGTCCGCGGCAGGCACCCATTTGCCTTCCTTGCTCAGCATCAGTACGCGCGGATGCGGCGTCTTATCCTGCTCCTCAACCACGCCTCGGCCCGCCATGTTTGACTGCCCGACGAGCAGGAAGAGGTGAAACTTTTCTTTCGCGGGCAAAGGCGTCTCCTGGGCATGGACGAAGGCGCTGAAGACAAAAGCAAAGAGGGGGATGAGTCGGTTGGTCATGAGGTGAAGTGAACGCAGCATGAGGACCCCGACTGGCTTTGTCAGCCATATTTTAAAGACTCATCCCACTCGTAGCTCCACCACCGCATTGTGCCCACCCATGCCGGAGGCGATTTTTAGGAGCGTGTCGCCAAAATGGAGTTTCGGAAGGGCGTCAGGCACACCCGTGATGCCGGGCAGATTGCCGGGAATGTCTGGCAGTGCTGCGGCTAAGAGGGCCACATCCAGCAGGCCGCAGGCTCCGAGTGTGTGACCGGTGCAGGGCTTCAGCAGAAGCAGCGGCGGCAAGTCGCCAAAAACTGTGCGCAGAGCCCGGCACTCAGCCAGGGCATGGTTCAGAGTGCCGGTGGCATGGGGGCAGAGCAAAGCGGGACGCTGGAAAGCACTCAACAACTCAGCCAGCGGCGCTCCGTCCTCGGGGATCATCAGGGAATCGTAGGCATCACTATTTGCGGCATAGCGCGTCATTTCCACGAGACCAGCATCGGCGCACTCCAGAGTCACCGCCACGCCTGCCTCACCGAGATGCAATCCCGTGGTTTGTGGCGAGAGCGGATCATTCACGCCATTGGTGGAAAGCAGATGTGTGTCACGAAAGGCACGGATCAGCTCGGGCACGAGTGGCAGATCAACTGCGACGACGAGGGCTCGTTTCGTCAAACCTGCACGCAGGGCCATCCAAGCCATGCCGAGAGCATCAAGCCCTGACGAACAACCGCTGGAAAACATCTGCCACGGGCCGCGAATACCGAGTTCGATGCTCACGGCGGCGGCGATCTCGCTGTGGATCGTGTTGCTGGCACTGAAGCGTGGGGAAGGACGCCGCCATGCATTTTGCCCGAGCAGCTCGCCCGCATTGCCACGACTGCTCGCGGCGAAGAGCCAGGCGTTTCTGGTTTCATCCGCACTCCAGCCCGCACGCTGCACGGCGGCGCGGGAAACCTGCACGGCGAGGTTTGAAGCCGCCCCATAGCGGCGGCCTTTCATCACGCTGCGATCCGCGATGCGCCCGCAGAGCAAACCCTCGTGCTCAGCGAGCCCTGATCTGCCCGCGCGCCAGGTTTCCAGGCACTCGGTCATGGAGCCGCCGAGCGCGCAGACGGCTTCAGCGGCGGTGATCGTGACGGGCTGACTCACAGGTCGAAAATCTTCCCTGGGTTCATCAGGCACTCGGGGTCGAGCGCGCGCTTGATGCTGCGCATGAGTTCGTAGCTGGCCTCGCCGAGCTGGCGCTTCACAAAGGCTTTCTTCGCCAGGCCCACGCCGTGCTCACCCGTGACGGTGCCGCCGAGACGGATGGTTTCATCCACGATCTCCTCCAGTGCGATCTCGACGCGGTGCATCTCCTCCGTGTCGCGTTCGTTCGTTAGGAAAGTGGGGTGCAGGTTGCCATCACCCAGATGACCGAAGGTGCCGACCATGAGGCGATGCCGCTCCGCCACCTCGCGGATAAATTTGACCATGTACGCCAGCTCCGTGCGCGGCACGGTGACGTCCTCCAGAATGGTCGTGGGCCGCTTCCGGGCGAGCGCGGAGAAGGCGCTGCGGCGGGCGGTGGCGAGTCGGCCTGCCTCGGCATCATCGGCGGCGGCACGCACCTCGCGGGCTCCATTGGCACGGGCCAGGGCCATCATCTGCGCGGCTTCTTCTTCCACGACGACGGGATGCCCGTCCGTCTCCATGAGCACGACGGCCTCGACCTCGGTGGGCAGGCCGATCTTCGCGTAATCCTCCACGCAGCCGACAGTCATGCGGTCGAGGAACTCCAGCGTGCAGGGGATGATCTTCGCCGCGATGATGGCGCTGATGGTTTCCGCAGCGGCCTCCATGGAATCATAGAGAGCCAGCATGGTCTTCCGCGCCTTGGGCTTCGGCACGAGCTTCAGCATGACCTCGGTGATGATTCCCAGCGTGCCCTCACTGCCGATGAAAAGATCCTTCATCGAGTAACCGGCCACATCCTTGACGCATTTGTTGCCGAGACGTGTGAGGGTGCCATCTGGCAAAACCACCTCGAGGCCCATCACATAGTCGCGCGTGACGCCATATTTCAGGCCTCGCAGTCCACCGCTGTTCTCCGCCACATTGCCGCCGATGGTGCTGATCTTCATGCTGCCCGGATCAGGCGGATAAAAGAGACCCACCTTGTTCGCCGCGTCGTCGATCTCCTTCGTGATCGCTCCGCACTGGGCGCGCAGGGTGAGGTTCTTTTCATCGACTTCGAGGATCTTGTCCATCTGCGCCACGCAGATGACCAGACAGCCCTCGATGGGCACGCTGCCGCCGCTGAGTCCGGTGCCCGAGCCGCGTGTCACCACGGGCACTTTGGCTTCTCGCGCCAGCTTCACACAAGCCGCCACCTCTTCTCCCGAATGCGGAAACACGACCACCCCTGGCTTCACCTTCAGTGCTGCCGTCCCATCAAAGCTGTACGGCAGGATGTCCTCCGCCTGCGTGAGCACACGGTCAGGAGAAAGAGCGGAACAAAGGGCGGCGGTGAGATGAGGAGTGACGGTTGGCACGGCGCGGAGTGTGGACGGCTGAAGCGATGGCGCAAGAGCGCAGGGACGTTCTGAGTGATGTCGGATGGCCTCGTCCGACGGGTGCCCAGTGTGAGGACTGTCCACAGACAGATTCCACGCACCCTGTCTCATGTGGGGCACTTTGAGCGTGACGAAGTGACTTGGGCTTCCTAAAGTCTTCAAATGGATATACGAGGAGGGCATTCTTCAAAATCACCCGACGGCAAGTGGACCGTTTCCGTTCTTGATGGAGTAGAGTCAGGCATCCAAACGGTAACAATGGAAGTATTTCAGGGCGATAAACCTACATCACGGGCTGACAAAGCACCGGTGATGGTCTTTACCTCACCACTCCCAGGTTTTGATGCTCGCGCTTCTGCTACCAAAAATTTTTGGAGTTCGGATGGCAAAGAATGTCATTTGCAGTTGGCAGCGTATCACGGCGAGGCATCGCTGATCGTCGTTCCTTCAGAATCCCGAGTTGAATTCGATCCGCTGACCTCTTTCGGTTACATTCAGCCAGTCGATCCTACTCCCTTGTTTCTCATGTTCGGTGTTTTACTTCTGGCCTACATCTTTGGTATGCGCTGGCTACAGATCAAAGGACAACAGTAACAAGTGCAGGCTTCCCTTTCGCCCCCCACCTCATCGCCACATCCGGGAAGTCGCTGAAGAGGCCATCGACACCGGCTTTCTTGAAAAGCAGCTTCAGGAGATCCTCGGGGGACTTGGCGAACTTGGGCAACTCATCCACGCGCAGGGTGTAGGGGTGGATCTTCAGGCCGTGGGCGTGGGCGTTTTTCACCAGCGCGGTGGGCTTTCGGTCGGCGGAGATAACGCTCTCAATGTTGGGCGATGATCAGGGGAAAGGATTTGCGGGACATGCTTTCAGGCTGACAGACTCCCGCCCTCTCCGTCAAGACTGCTCTCCCCATGAAGCGCTACCCCATCCATCGCAACTCCGGCCCCACGCTCGACTGGAGCCGCGCCGACTTGCTCACGGACTTCTCCCTGCCATGGAATACCGATCTCACGCCCGCTGCCACGGAGTTCCGCGCGCTCTGGGATGATGTGGCGCTGCACTTCCGCTTCGACTGCATCGACCGTGATCTCGTCCTCGATGACTCCGCCACGCTGAAGGAGCGCGTGCTGGATTCCGACCGCGTGGAGATCTTCTTCACGACGGATCTCGCCCTCGCTCCCTACTACGGTTTTGAAATGAGCCCGCGAGCCGAAGCCCTCATCTACAAAGCCCGCCATTACCGCGAGATCGACTTCGACTGGACCTGCCCGGCATTGAAGCTCGCCGCTGAGATCCAGGGCGAGCGCTACAGCGTCTCCGGCAGTCTGCCCTGGAGCACCCTGCGGGAGATGGGCGTGATCCAAAAGGATGCGCGGCAGTTCTTCGCCGGTGTCTATCGCGCCGACTTCACCCGCCAGGCCGATGGCGGCCTGCGACGACTGTGGATGCCCTGGGTCGATCCGCAGACCGAGCTGCCCGACTTCCATGTGCCCGGCTCCTTTGGTATCTTTGATCTCGTGGACTGAGTCTTGACCTCACACGCCAGCGGCTCAAGAACAGACTCCATGCGCATCGCCATCTACTGCGGGTCCAGTCGCGGACTCGACCCTCTTTTCCAAACCGCCGCCGCTGACCTCGCGCGGTATCTCGTCAGTCAGGGCATCGGCATCGTCTATGGCGGTGGCAATATCGGTCTCATGGGAGTCATCGCCGATGCGGCGATCGTCGCCGGTGGCGAGGTCATCGGCGTCATCCCCGAGTCCCTGATGGCAAAGGAACTCGGCCATGGCGGCGTCACCGAGCTGCACGTCGTGCGCTCCATGCATGAGCGGAAACAAATGATGGTGGACCTCAGCGATGGCTTCATCGCCCTGCCCGGCGGCTTCGGCACCTTGGACGAACTCTTCGAGACCCTCACCTGGCTCCAGCTCGGCTTCCACGGCAAGCCCGTCGGCCTGCTGAATGTGGCGGGCTTCTTCGATCACCTGCTCACCTTCCTGGATCACATGACCGGCACCGGCTTCCTCAAGCCCGAGCACCGCGCCAGCCTGCTCATGGAGACTGATCCCGCCACATTGCTCACCGCCATGCGTGCCTTCCAGCCGCACACCTGCGGGAAGTGGATTCAGGATCTAATCGCTTCCGAAAGGTAATACGAGTCTCCAACTCGTTCGACTCTGCCAGCCGCCTCACAGCGGCTTCACCGTGTCCCGCAGGGCCTTGGCTTCGGCGAGGAACTGGCGCAGAGCGGCTTCGTCGGAGTGGTCGAGGATGCCGATCAGCTCCGTGAGAGCGGCGGAGGCTTCGCGCAATTGTGCGACGAGGGCGGGTCGGTTTCCCATGGCGATGCCGGTCCAGAGACCTGGGTCACCGCCGGAGACGCGGGTCGTATCCCGGAAGCCTCCCGCCACGCAACTCACCGCCGAAGGGTCACCACGAAGCGCGGCCAGCGTGGTCACGGCAGCCATCATGTGTGGCAGATGGGAAATGCGGGCGACTTTTACATCATGCTCATCGGGTCCGAACTCCAGCAGTCGGCAGCCGAGCGCGCTCCAGAACTCCCTCAGCCGCTCCAGATCCGCAGGGCGGGCGAGCGCGGTCGGGGTGAGCAGGCAGGCGGCTCTTTCAAAGAGGTTTGCGCGGGCTGCATCGATGCCTGTCTTCTCCGAGCCTGCCATTGGATGGCTGCCGATGAAGCGAGCGCCGAGGATGGGCTCCAGCTCACGCACGACGCTGCCCTTCACGCTGCCGACATCCGTGACCAGGCAATCGGCAGCGAGGTCTGCCTGCACGATCTGCTCCGCCAGCCCGGCCATCGTTTCCACAGGCGTGCAAAGGATGATCAGCGACGCTCCGCTGGCCGCCGCGGCGGCATCCGTGAAGAACTCCGCCTCGATCCCGCGCTCGCGGATGCCTGCCTCCGCAGTGTCGCGTCGCGCCCAGAAGCGCAGCTTCGTCTCCGGCATCCTTTCCCGCACGGCGAGAGCCAGCGAACCGCCGAGAAGGCCGGGACCGTAGATAGAAAGGATGCGTTCGCTGGGCATGGGAGGGCCGGAGGTGTAGCGGGGACAGGCGGCGATGCAATGGAATGACGCAAGCCGATGCAGCTTGGGTGAACTTTCAGGCGCAGGCAGGCGTGACTTGACGTATCGAGCTGTTCCAAGTTCCAAGTTCCAAGTTCCAAGTTCTCAGTTCTCCCAGTCTCCGCCCTCCGCCCTCCGCGTCTTCTCTGTGAAAACCACCCTCCGCGTCTTCTCCTACCTTCGTCGTTACCCGCTCATGGCCACCGCGCAGCTCTTCTGCGCCATCTCCGGGACACTGATGGTCGTGGTCTTCCCGGCGGTCACGCGCGAGGTGCTGGATGTCGTGGTTCCCCAGGCGCAGTGGGACCGTCTGACCCCGCTGGCTCTCATGGCTCTTGGAGCCTACTTTGCCCAGCATCTCTTCAACAGCCTGCGCATCCAGCTCAACAACACCTTCGAGCAAAAGGTCATCTACGACCTCCGCAGCGACATCTACCAGCGCCTGCAAACCCTCCCTCTCCGCTGGTTCGACAACCGCCCCACCGGCGACATCATGACCACCGTCAGTGAGGACATCCCCAGCGTCGAGCGCGTGCTCATCGACGGCATCGAGCAGGGGCTCGTCTCCGTGCTTCAGATCGTCGTCGTCGGCATCTTCATGTTCCAGGCGGATGCGCAGCTCGCCCTTTACGCGCTCATCCCCATTCCCTTCCTCGCCGCCGGAGCCCTGGGCTACACCCTCTCTTCAAAAGATCGCCACCGCGCCGTGCGCAAGGCCAGCAGCGCCATGAACAGCCTCCTCCACGACAACGTCGCCGGCATGAGGCAGATCAAAGCCTACGCTATGGAGCGCGAGGAGCACGCCCGCTTCAATGCCGCCAGCGAAGGCCTGAAGAAAGCCACCCTCCACGTCATGCGCATCTGGGCCATCTATCGTCCAGGGATGCACTTCCTCAGCAGCGTCGGCATGGTCATCGTCCTCTGGCTCGGCGCGCACGCTTTGAAGGAAGGCCGCATCGCCGCAGGGGACCTCGCCGCCTTCCTGCTCCTGCTGAAGTTCTTCTACGATCCCATCGAGAGCCTGCATCAGCTCAATCAGATCATCCAGGGCGGACGCGCCGCCGGAGAGCGCGTCTTTGACATCATCGATGCCGAACCCGAGAGCGATACCAGCGGCGGTCGCGAGCTGCCCACCGTGCTCGGCCATGTGCGTTATGAAAACGTCAGCTTCAGCTACGGCAGCATCCCCACCGTCCAGAAGATCGACCTCGAAGCCCGACCCGGCCAGACCATCGCCCTCGTCGGCCCCACCGGGGCAGGGAAGTCCACCCTCATCAACCTCCTCACCCGCTTCTACGAATACAGCGAAGGCACCATCACCATCGACGGCATCCCCGTCCATGAGCTGAACAAAAACTCCCTCCGCCAGCAGATCGGCTACGTCACCCAGGAGAGCTTCATGTTTAACGGCACCGTCCGCGAGAACCTCCGCATCGGCCGCCGTGACGCCACCGAGGAGCAGTTCTGGGACGTGCTGAAAAGCGCCAATGCCGAAGAGTTCGTCAAGCGCCTGCCCAAGCAGCTTGACACCCACGTCGGCGAGCGCGGCGTGAAGCTCAGCGTCGGTGAAAAGCAGCGCCTCAGCATCGCCCGCGCCCTGCTGCGAAATCCGCCCATCCTCCTGCTCGATGAAGCCACCGCCAGTGTCGATACCGAGACCGAGCGGCAGATCCAGGCCGCGCTGGACCGCCTCATGGAGGGCCGCACCAGCTTCGTCATCGCCCACCGCCTCAGCACCGTCCGCCATGCCGACCGCATCTACGTCCTGGAGCAGGGCAAGATCATCGAGCAAGGCACCCACGACGAACTCCTCGCCCACGGCGGCCTCTACGCGAACCTCTGCAAGACCTCCCTCATCGAGAAGTGAGATTTCGGCGACACGCATCCCTTTCGACAATCCATCCAGTGATTGCACCGTGCCGGGCACCCCGAAAAAAAAGCCCGCCAGAAATGGCGGGCTTTTGAATTTTTCAAGTAAGGACAGAATCAGGCTTTTGGCGTGTTCGGCCCGCTCTCAGGCAGCTTCGGCTGGGCGATGTATTCCTTCGGCAAGTCACCTTTCAGCGCTTTGAGGAAAGTCACAATGCTGGCAGTCTCCTCAGCGGTGAGGGTCTTGCCCACCTGAAACTCAGCCATCTTGCTGACCATTTCTTCGAGAGTCTTCACGGAACCGTCGTGGAGATAAGGAGCCGTTTCAGTGATGTTACGGAGGCTTGGCACCTTGAAGAAAAACTTGTCACTCTCCTGCTTTGTGGCTTCCAGACGCCCAGCATCCTTGAGGTCAGGCCAGGCTTTGAGCAGCCCGAGCTTCTGATACATGGCACCGCCGACGCCCGCACCATTGTGGCAGGTGGCGCAGCCAGCCTTGGCAAAAGTTTCGTAACCCTTGGCCTCCTCGGCAGTGAGGGCATCCTTTTTACCCTTCAAATAATCATCCCAGCGGGAGGGGGTGATGAGCTTGCGTTCAAAGGCACCCACTGCTTTGCCAAAATTGTTGTAGTTGATCGGCTCCGCCTCACCGGGGAAGGCGGCCTTAAATGCATCCACATATCCGGGGATGGACTTCAGCACTTCGACCACGAAGTCAGCGCTGGGCATGCCCATCTCCACGGGATTGAGCACCGGTCCTTTGGCCTGCTCTTCGACCGTAGGCGCACGGCCATCCCAGAACTGCGCGATGTGGATCGCCGCATTGTAGGTGGATGGAGAGCTGCGTCCGCCGAGCTTGCCTTCGTGGCCAGGGGAGAAGGGGAGATTGTCCTGGCCGTATTTGTCCAGCATGTGGCAGGAGTTGCAGCTCATCTTACCGCCTTTGGAGATGCGTGTCTCATAGTAAAGCATCCGTCCCAGATTGATCTTGGCTTCTGTCAGTTCATTGTCTGGAGCCGGAGCCTCCGTGGGCAGCGGCTTGAACATGGCCAGGTAGGAGTCAGACAGGGCGTCGGCCAGAGCCGGCTGGGAAACGAACGCGAGGACGGCGACGGTGAGTGAGGAGGTGATTTTCATGAAGGGATTGAGCGCTAAGTACGCGCGAAGAGGCGTCAGGGTTACAGTCGAATGAAGTGGGGGCAAGAAGTGTGTGCGAATCCGCAATCCCATCTCTATGACAAGCCACAAGAGATTTGACGCGCTCTCCCCCTCCCGCCATGAATCCGGTCCTCTGTTCCCCACCTTTTTTATGAAACCCACCCTCCTCATCCTCGCTGCTGGCATGGGCAGCCGCTATGGCGGTCTCAAGCAACTCGACGCCATGGGCCCCTCTGGCGAGGTCGTGCTCGACTACTCCGTCTTCGATGCCATCCGCGCTGGCTTCGGAAAGGTCGTCTTCGTCATCCGTCGTGACTTCGAGGAGCAGTTCCGCACCCAGATCGGCAGCAAGTTTGGCGACCGCATTGCTGTGGACTACGCCTTTCAGGACATCACCGACCTCCCCCCTGGCTTCTCTGTCCCCGAAGGCCGCACCAAGCCTTGGGGCACGGCCCACGCCCTCCTTGCTGCCGAAAAAGTCGTCCATGAGCCCTTTCTCATGATCAATGCCGACGACTTCTACGGGCGGGATGCCTTCGCCAAGATCGCCACCGACCTCACCTCGCCCCGCCCTGAAGATGGCCTCAGCCACTACTCCATGGTCGGCTACTACCTAAAAAACACCCTCTCTGATCACGGCAGCGTCTCCCGCGGCATCTGCACTCGGGATGCCGCTGGCAAACTGAGTTCCGTCACTGAGATGACGAAGATCTTCAAGACCGACACAGGGGCCGAAAACCGCGAATTCTCCCCTGCCCTGCCCCTCACCGGTTCGGAGATCGTCTCCATGAACTTCTTCGGCTTCACCCCGGACATCTTCGCCCACCTCCGCGAGGCATTTATCAGCTTCCTCAAAGACCATGGCACCGACGGCAAGGCCGAATGCTACGCGCCAAAGGTCGTCAACGACCTTATTCAGGCCGGCAAAGCCGATGTCACTGTGCTCGAGTCCGACGACTCCTGGTTTGGCGTCACCTACCCAGAAGACAAAGCCGACGTCGTCGCCTCCATTCAGTCATTGATCAGCTCTGGTCATTATCCACAGAGCCTGTGGAGCTGAGTCGAAAAGATTCCCCTGAATGCAATCTCGGCATCACTCTTCATCTCTTGAACCACCGCCCAGGATGAGGGGTAAAAGGTAATGGAGGAAGCTGGCGAGAGCGCTTAGGAAAGCGGCAACATAGGTGAGGGCGGCTGCGTCAAGCACCCGGCTCATGGCATTGAATTCACTTCCTTGGGCAACTGCGCCAGTGCTGGCGAGCACTTTCTTGGCCCTTGCTGTGGCATCAAACTCGACCGGCAAAGTCACCAGTTGGAAAAGCATCACGACACCAAATGCCGCAGCAAGCAGGGGAAAAACGATTTTGGGAGCCATGAACCAGCTGCCAATGGCCAGAATCGGGATGATGGAACCTGCAAAAGTGGTGATTCCCACGGCGGCCATGCGCCATTGCAGCGGCGCATAACTGCGGGCGTGCTGAATGGCGTGCCCACATTCATGAGCTGAGATGCCAAGCGCCGCGACTGAGCTGCCGTGGTAGTTTTCATCCGAGAGCACCAGACGGCGGTTTGATGGATCATAATGATCGATCAAATGCCCCGGCGAGGAGTGGATGCTGACATCGCGAATGCCATTAAGATCGAGGATGCGTTGGGCGATTTCAGCCCCCGTATAACCTGAGCTGGCTGGCACTTGAGAGTAGCGGCTGTAGTTGGAACTGACTTTCCACTGGGCGTAGAGGGACAACGCGAAGGTGAGAAGAATGATGATGAGCATAATCGGGTGGGGATTTGTAATGAATTACGAGCGCCATCTGAAAGCGGAAGCAGGCGAAACGTTGAGTGGAATTTCCAGCCAGAATTCAACTCCATGCAAGTCATTGCAGACTCGCCTGAAATCTCCCCTGCTCTCCCTCAGCCACTGCCAGCACTTCGCCAACCAAGTAGAGAGATCCACAGACAAGTTGTCTCCGAGCAGCCGGAAACTGAAGGGCCTCAGCGGCGTCGGCATGGAGCCTGACCGGCACTTTCGGCGCATCAAAGCGGGTGAGAAGCTCGCGCAACTCCTCCGGCGGCATCGCACGTTGGGATTTGAAGGCGGTGAAATGCCAGGCCGCCACGATGGGCGTGAGGATTTCCAGGACTGCGAGCACGTCTTTGTCCTTCGCAGCAGCGAAGATGATCTCTGCTTTTTCTCCAGGAAACTCCTGTTCCCATGTGCCTGCCAGAACCATGGCTGCTTCAGGATTGTGCGCACCATCAAGAATGAGCCGTTCGTCGCGCAGCTTTTGAAAGCGTCCGCGCCACTTCACCTCACGCAGACCGTGCTCCAGCACGATTGCTGGCAGACGAATGCCAGCCTCTCTCACAGCCTCCAAAGCTAATGCGGCATTCCATGCCTGATGGGGGCCTGCAAGCCCAAGTTCAACTTCACTCAACGGCCCATCGACGACTATGAGCGGTGCTTTTTGTGTCTTCGCCGACTTCACGATCACACTCATCGCAGACGGATCCTGCATTCCCGTCACCACAGGCACTCCAGCTTTGATGATGCCCGCCTTCTCGGACGCAATCTTCGCCAGAGTATCCCCGAGCTGTTCCATGTGGTCAAAACCGATGCGCGTGATCACACTCACTTCAGGGGTGATGGCGTTGGTCGCATCCAGCCGACCTCCGAGACCAGTTTCAAGTATCGCCCACTCAAGACCGCGCAGCCGGAACCAATCGAGGGCCAGAGCGAAAGTCAGTTCAAAAAAAGTCGGGTGCGACTCCCAATCCGCCACGATCTGCCTCAACTTCTTCAGGCCAGACTCGATCTCTTCATCGGTGATCTCACGTTCAGCATCGCGGATACGTTCATTGAAACGCACCAGATGAGGGGAGGTAAAGAGCCCTGCATTTACCCCCGCCACCTTCATCATCGAGTGCATGAAGGCGCAGGTGCTGCCCTTGCCATTGGTTCCGGCCACATGGATGAATTTCATCCCTCCAGCGGGAAGATCCAATGCAGCAAGCAGCTTGTGAACATTGTCCAGGCCCAGCTTGATGCCGTAGAGCTGGGTGGAGTAAAGCCAGGTAAGTTCAGAATCAGACATCGGATTAAAGGCGGATCTCCATCGCTTGGGCTGCACGATGCGCCTTGGCTCGAGCCTTGTTGATGTCTTCGGCTCGCGCGAGTGTCACCGCCATGCGTCGTTGTCCACTGACCGTCGGTTTACCAAAGAGGCGCACCTGCGTGTCCGGTTCAGACAATACCTGATCCAACGCACCAAACTGCACATTGCTCGACTCTCCTTCCACCAGCACTGCGCAGCTAGCGCTCGGACCGTGCTGATGAATGTTCGGGATCGGCAAACCGAGGATCGCCCGCACATGCAGTGCGAACTCGCTGAGGTCCTGCGAGATCAGCGTCACCAGACCGGTGTCGTGCGGACGAGGTGACACTTCGCTGAAGATCACGTCATCGCCTTTGATAAACATCTCCACGCCGAAAAGGCCACGTCCACCGAGTGCATTCGTGATCGCTCCCGCCATGTGCTCCGCTGCCTCCAGCGCTTTGTGCGACATTGGATGCGGCTGCCAGGATTCGCGGTAGTCACCTTTGATCTGGGTGTGGCCGACTGGCGCACAGAAGCTCGTGCCACCGACATGGCGAACAGTCAGCATCGTGATCTCGTAATCAAACTCCACGAAGCCCTCGACGATCACCTTCCCCTTCCCTGCACGTCCGCCTTCCTGCGCATACTGCCAGGAGTGGGAGATGTCTGCCTCGGTCTTCACCACGCTCTGGCCCTTGCCGCTGGAGGACATGATCGGCTTCACCACGCAGGGCATCCCGATTTTGGCGATGGCATCACGAAACTCTTCTTCCATGCTCGCAAAGATGTAGGGCGAAGTCTTCAGCCCCAGTTCCTCAGCCGCGAGACGACGGATGCCCTCGCGATTCATCGTCAGCTTCGCCGCGCGTGCCGTTGGCACCACGGTGTAACCTTCATTCTCCAGTTCCACGAGCGTGTCCGTGGCGATGGCCTCGATCTCCGGCACGATGAAGTTTGGCTTCTCCACCTCGATCAATCTGCGCAGAGCCTCGCCATCCAGCATCGACACCACATGACTCCGATGCGCCACCTGCATGGCCGGAGCATTCGCGTAGCGATCCACCGCGATCACCTCGCAGCCGAGGCGCTGTAGTTCGATGACCACTTCCTTCCCCAGCTCGCCCGAGCCGAGAAGCATGACTTTGGTAGCAGTGGAGGAAAGAGGGGTGCCGATGCGTGACATGCCTTTGCTTCTAGCGTGCGCAATCGGCGCGTCAAACGGCACCTCGTCACGCAATAATATCCTTCGCCACCTCGCCGTGCACGTCGGTGAGGCGGAAGT
>CAYMHJ010000041.1:0-19172 GCA_964390165.1 uncultured Prosthecobacter sp.
CCATTCAACTCAAGACGACCGACAAGCTGTTGGGTGACGCCACCCGCATTGTTGAAGATGCCGCCAATCAACAGCTTTCCGTCTGCCAGGGTCGCCATGGATCTGACTTCATTGTCAGGCTCAGGCGCATAGGTGGCATCTACCGTGCCGTCTCCCAGCACTCTGCCGAGCCTGAAGCGCGAGAAGTCTCCCAACTGATCGAAAATACCCGCCACTAACACGTTGTCATTCGCTTCCAGCTGCAGTTTCCGCACCTCACCATTCACCTCCTGGCCGAAGGTTTGATCGACGGTGCCATCGTCATTGAGTCGTGCGAGGCGAGTGCGTGCGATGAAGTTTCCACCACTGTCAGTGAAACCGGTGAAGGCTCCGCCGACCATCAGCTTGCCAGTGGAAAGCAGCACCATGTCAAAGACTACATTGTTGGCATTGGGATTGAAGGCAGCAAGAGATGAGTTGCTGTTGATCCGGGCAAGACGGTTGCGGTTGCCGGTGCCGCGCACGTCAGTGAATGAACCGCCGATGATGTAGCTCTCCATATCAGGGTCGGCATCGGTGTTTTCGGGAATGATGGTACGAACTTCCCCGTTGCGGATGTCTGGAGAGGTGAAGCTGGTGTCCAGCGTCGAATTCGAGTTCAGACGGGCAAGGCGTGTGACGCCCACTCCAGCCACCGTGGTGAAACTGCCGCCAACCATGATCTTGCCATCTGTCTGCGGGACAAGAACTCGGACGTCACCATTAGCATTCACCGTCAGAGATGCATCCAAGCTGCCATCAGTATTGAAGCGGGCCAGACGGCTGCGGGCAGTATCCGTCGTTGCTGAGGCGTCGGTGCGGACAGTCGTGAAAGTTCCCCCGACCAAGATTTTGCCATCTGGCAGCACTAGGATCGTGCGCACCTCGCCATTCATGATGAAGGCATTGAACGTGGTATCGACTGAACCATCGGTATTCAGACGGATGAGGCGGTTGCGGTTGAATCCGTCGAATTTGGTGAAGGAACCACCCACGATGGCTTTGCCATCTGGCTGGAGCGCCACGGCCAGAACGGGTGTTGACTGCCCCAGAACAGAAATCGGTGTACCCCAAACGACCCCCTGCGCATCCACCGAACGCACATACATGAGAAGCCCGGTCGAATCATCATGATAGGTGATGGCCGGATTGCCATTGATGATGTCCAAAGAGGGATTCCTGCCAGTATTACCCAGGCTGGCGATCGTCACCGGCTGGCCCCAAGAAGTTCCACGGGCGTCCAGAGCGCGGACATACTTGAGGTCCTGGTTCGTGGCATCGTGGTAGGCGATGGCTGGATAATCATCGACCACAGCTGCGGACGACTCCTCGCCCACGTTGTTAGCGGCCTGGGTATTTTCTACGACGCCGCCCCGAATCCAAGCTCCCGCCCGTGAATTCACCGCACCTACTTGAAGCGGATTGGCGATTGCACCGCCTTCGACCTGAAGATCGAGAGCAGCGCGAGTGGAAGTGTTGGTCAGGCTCGTGCCCAGACGGATAGCACCTGCTGAAGTTCCGAAGACATTCGCCACGTTGGCGGCAATGAGACGCCCCTCGGCGATCTCGATGCCCCCAGACTGCGCATTGCTCACTCCAAGACGAAGTGTTCCAAGACCAAACTTGATCATCCGACCCAGACCTGAAAGAGCTCCTGTGAGCTCTGCTTCTATAGCAGCAGGGCCATTATTCACCCGGATCACCTGGCTGAAGGCGCTAAGATCAATCGGGTTGGCAAAAATAAGCTTATGGGTAGCATCGCCACTGCCAAGAATCAGAGATGATCCGTCGGGAACGAATCCGTTGTTCCCGAAGCGCAGTGTTTCAGGCACGGAAGCACCGCCCAGGTTCACCGTTCTTTCGGCACCGTAAGCTGCAAAACCACCGCTGCCGGTAAATTGGACCTGCGAAACGCCCGTGCCTAAAGAGCGGCTGAAGTCACCAGCACCGAGTCCGATCACCCCGCCCTCGACAATGAGAGCGCTGGTTCCTCCGATTTCACCAATCCCGCCTGGAACGGCGTTCGCCGAATTCAGCCGCAACACCCCGCCATGGACGTAGGTATTGCCGGAGTAGGTGTTTGTGCCGGCCAGTATGGTGGTGCCCACCCCTGTCTGAATGAAGTTCAAAGTTTCAGCAAAGGTGTAGATCTGGTTGGTCTGATCACTGAGTGCAGGCAGGCTGAGAAGTACGCGCCTGAAGCTGGACTCAACAGCGGTCACCACGGTCCCAGGCTGGATGCCAGGTCCGGTCACGGTCATTCCCGGACGCATGTTGGAATAGAAGTCCGAGGTCAGGCTGGCAGGCGTGATATTCATCTGGATTTCACCCGTTCTGACAGTGCCCTTGCCGATGGTTCCAGCATTGTTGGCAGCCTGAATCGTGCGGTCCACTATACTCGCACTGATGGTGAATGGTGCGGAGGCATTGTAGTTATGCAGAATGAAGTCGCTATTGACGTCGTTGCGCGCACCGCCAGTCAGGCTGCCTGATCCGGCGATGATTTTGTTACCCTGATAAACGCTCTGTGCGGTGAGGATAGCTCCACCGACGAGCTCGAGAGTGCGTCCTGCATCAATCGTCACCGTTCCATCAACGGGCGTGGAGTAGCGCAGGATGTTAGCGTAGCGATTGACATCGACATTGCCATTGAAGGCAAGAGTGATCCCATTTGCGTCCGAAGCCCCTTCCGAAACATTTAATGTTTTGGCAAAGCTGCGGGTGGGCTCCCAGCCAGCCGGTGTCATAAAGATCGGCCCCAGGTCGTAAAGGCTGGCCGCATCCGCAGAAATGACAGCACCACTGTTGCTGTCCACAGTGGCGAAGTGATTCACACCGGGGCGCGTCGTCTGTGTGGTGTCCTGATAAGTAGCCCAGGTCAGAAGCCGCTGGCGGTCCTCCAGAGGCAGGAGCATGAAGACGTTTGCGGCACCAGCATCCTCACCTTCGGGATTTTCCACGAAGTGGACCGTGCCACCACCCAGGCGCAGGACATCGGTAAGCTCCTCCTGCCCCATCAGAGTGAGAGAAGCGGTGCGGAAGGGCGGAAGGGCGAGTAGGTTGTTTGGATCATACCCTTCGATGCTGGTGACTTTCACAGTCGTGGCACCTGCATCGACGATGAGCTGTGAACCGAAATTCTGATTGATGTTCCCTTCACGGGCACCGCGCACTTCCAGCATGCCGCCTCCTAGAATCATGCTGGTCAAACTGCTCTGGGAGAAGTTGGAGGGACTGAAGCCGCCAGGCGCAGGATTGTTGTCCACTGTTTCCAGGAGCAGACGCCCCTGGTCCACACGCATCGCGCCGAGGTTGGCATTTCCATTCAGCCGGAGAGTCCCTGGCCCATCCTTCTGAAGCCGGTCCAGGCCCGAACTGATCGCTCCCGAAAACGTCACCGTGGTATTCTCATGCCCGATGTTCAGGGTGGCGAATTCGGCCACGGTGAACCCTCGGTTTGTCTGGCTGGTCTCACCGACGATTTGAAGCGTGCCTCCATTGAAGACCAGGTTTCCCGTTGCCCCTGTCGAGGCTCCAAGACTGCCCGCCACACCACCATCAGTCAGCAGACTGGCGCGCACAGTGCCATCGGCGATGAAGGTCACCCCTGTGTAATCACTAACTCCCGTCAGGGCCACCAATCCCGCACCGAGCTTCTCAATTCCGGTCGTGGGTGTGAACACCAGTGATGTCAGCTCAGTTGTGTAAAAGTGATTGGTGCTGACTTCGATATCACTGTCGTTGTAGATGTTGGTGATGGTGCTGCCGAAGGGAATGCCCGGGCCTGAGATGGGCATGCCGAGATAAAGGTCCGTCGTGGAAACAAAGCTGGGGGCTGGCCCGACTTGCGGTGTCACGATGCCCATCACGCGGCGACGGTAGGCGTCAGGCACGGTGGCTGTTCGGACCACGCCACCCACACCGAGCCCGCCACCTGTGAATGTGTAGCTTCCGCGGCGGAAGGCACCGTCATGGTTTCGATCCAGGTAAACCGTGTGGTTATTCATGACGAACTCAATCGTCGTTCCAGCAGGAAGGCCAGCACCCGTCACTGAAACTCCGGCCACCAGTCCATCCACGGAACTGACGCCATCGAGAATACGCCGGTTCGGATCGGCGGACGCACCGGGGAAGGCAAGGGTCAGTGGCAGATTGCCCGACATCGTAACTCCGCCAGGCGGCAGAGCGCCGCCCGTAAAGGTGAAGTTTTCTGCAAATCTATGGATGCCGTCATGAATATTGCTGAGCCGAACATAGGCAGGCGAGGCTGAGACTTCCACAATCGTGGTTCCAGAGGTAATTCCAGGTCCGGCAACATTCATCCCGACACTCAGGTTTGCCGTCGAGATCAACCCCGTGATGAGGAACCGGTTTGGATCATTCGAGACTCCAAGCCTGTTCACGACAGTGCCGCCCTGAGTGAAGGTGTAAGTCGCTGCGCGGTAGATTCCGTCGCTGTTCTGATTCAGTCTGACCGTGTTGTCATTGATGATTTCAGCGATGAGCGATCCCCCCACTATACCTGTGCCCGTGACCTCCATACCCACAGTCAGATCAGCCGTCGTGCTCAGACCGGAAATCTGGCTGCGAGCCGGATGGGCGGGATCAAGAGGATCATCTGTGTTCAATGCAACGATCCCCGGGCTTGCAAAAATGTAGTTTTGGCTGCGCAGCACACCGTCATGATCGGTGCTGAGCAGAATTAGCCTGTCGAACTGAAAAGCTTCGATCCTGGAGTTGGCAGAAATGCCTGTATTGATTCCTGTCGCGATGGGCAATGACCAGTTCACCGCCAGTTGTGTCGAGGTAATGCCTGCGGGCATCGTGAGGTGACGCCGGCTCACCCCTGTAAGACGGCCAGAGCGTGTGATCGCCTGCCGGTTTGTGATACGGTTGTTGATGACCAGATCTCCGAGTTCATTGTGCTGATGCAGCATGAGATTCTGCAGATTCCCCTGGTTCTCAGTGGTCAACCGCCCATTACCACGCAGCGTCGAATCATTGGCTCCGACCGTAGGTGACACAAGGATGCCTCCCGTTCGGATGGAATATGTGCCCGCATTGTTGAGCGATACCGAGGAGGGTGTCTGCTCAGCGAATCGAAGGGAATAGGTATTGCGCAGGATGGCAAGCGTGAGATCTCCAGCTACTCCAGTGTTGCTGTTTGGGCTCCATGCGCTGGTGTAGGATGCCACCGGCATGATGAATCCATCCGCCGTAGTGGTCGGACTGCCGGGAACCCCGGCATTGCGCGCCCACCCCAGCTCGGTGCTGCCATTGTCAAAGCTGCCGTGCTCCAGGAAGGTCGGCGCACCATAATTCGCATTGTCAGGCATCGAAGAGAATAGAGTGAAAATCGTTCCGCTCGCCTGGTTGGGCGCGGTCACGCTCATCAGATCCGTGATTTTCACCTGCCCCACCTCATCCAGGGAGACGAATGCAATGATCTGCTCGTTGGAGTTGTCTGTATTTGTCGTGCGGATGGTATAGACATAGGGATCAACGGTGGTCCCAAGGCCAGTCAGTGTTGAAGTGATCGGGCCACTGCCGCCGACATTGACGACGGCCACGCTCATTCGGTTGTTTCCTTCAGAGGCTGTGGCGAAATCGGGTTCCATCTCGAAGACGAGGGAAGAAGGTCCAGCGCGTTTTTCAGCACCCCGTGTCTCAATGACATGGGCACCCGTGCCTACAGTGGAGAAACTGATGAGATTCCCGTTGATGCTATCACTGAGGCGCAAACTTTGACCATCCACATCCGCCGCAAAGTAATCCGTGTCCGGCAGAAGACCGGAAGGCAATTCACCATAAGAGGAGACGCGAACACGCACACCATCGGCAAGACCATGTCCTGTCCCAACGATCAGTCTGTCTGTAACCGCATTGGCACGGAATCCGAGTTCCGCCGTTATGGAAAGAACACCGCTACCAACACTGGTGATATTCACAGCTGGCCCGTCAAACGTGGCTGACACCTTCAGTTTGCCAGGTTTGCCCAGAGTCCCCGAGCGAACCACCTCCGACTGGCCAGGGCTCGTAAATGTGAAGTCTCCAGTCTGACCCGAATCATCGTGCGCCTGATTCAGGGTGATGATGTTTGCATCCGGGAAGACGCCTGAAATCTGGGTATTTTCAGGGATACCAGGGCCGGCAACGGTCCAGCCGACCCCCAACAGCGAAACATCACTCATGATGATTTCACGCGGGGAACCACCGTCATTCTGAATCGCGTAGTAGGGAGTGCCTGCGATCAGGCCTCCAGGCATGGTTCCAGTAGTGGAAAACTTCACGACCATACCGCGTGTGACGACATGCCTGTCAGGTGTCAGGATGAAATCTGAACCTGCGTCTTCCTTGACCTGATACGTGTAACTGCTGGTCCTCGGGATGACCCAGAAAGCGTCCGTGATGGCGTCACGGATGATGGCCCAGGCACCGAGAATCCCATTATTGTTCACATTGTCGATCTTGGCGATGCGCCCTCCATCGAGGTAGAGTGAACTGCCTGCTGTGCGGAATGTGTTGTTAAGGCGTATCGTGCTGGTTCCACCGTCACGGAAAATTTTACTGGCACCAGCTTCCAGAACCAACTGCCCGATGATTTCCTCATGGTTACCACCGGATAGAACGACGGTACCACCACGGCGAGAACCACCAAGACGCAGATTGGAGTTATCAACCAGCTTGGAGGCATTGTTGGCAGCATAATCCAAAACCAGCGTGCCAGCACGGACGGCATATTCGCGGGATGAGTTTTCCACATTGGTCAGAGGTGCCAGTGCCTCTCCACGCATGATCACGGTGCCCTCACCCTCCTGGTTGATGGAGCGCGTGCCGAGCCGGTTGCCATTGATGGTCAACTGACCGCCGAGGCCGATGTTAAAACGCGAGTTGGCGTTCACCCAAATATCACCAGCCCAGGAAGAGGAGCTGTTGTTTGGCACAGAAAGGATACCACCCATGAGATACAAGGTTTCTGGCGTCAGGTAGTCGATTTTTCTGAGGTCAAGTGTGCCGTTGATCAGATTGATACCACCAGAGGGATTGCTCGCCGCAGACGTCGTATAAAAGAGCGCGTCTGGCGTGCCAGCACTGGAAAAGGTCTCGGCAACCTGGGGGCCTCCACCAGGAGGTGTGGCAGAAACCTGGAAGGTGCCATTGCTCGAATTGATGACGTAATAAACCGTGTTGGTGAGCAAGCCCCCTGGAACCTGGGGTGAAGCTACGCCTGTGACAAATTTCGTGTTAAAGGTGACGGGCGCGCCATTGGGGAGCGTCCCCGTGAAGATATTCGTGTTCAGGTCAAAAGTCGTTGAGCGGAAGGAGTCGATTCGCGAGACGATCTGAACCCCAGATCCATTGCTGCTGATCGGCAGCACAGCCCCTCCCGGGGTGGCCGCGATCTGGAAAGTCGTACCAGTGGAACCCACGACATAGTACTGAGTATCAGCTTCCACTCCGCCAGGGAGAGTGGTGGTCGCAAACAGCGGGAAGTTTACCGGTGTACCATCGGGCAGGTTGCCTGAGAAAGTGTCAGCGCCGTGGTCAACAGCCGTCGATACCCCAACAGTGCCCAGAGCGTCGTTGCGAGTCACGGCGAGGACGCCCTCCTGAATGGTTGTGATGCCGGAATAAGTGTTGGACTTGCCAAGCACCCAGGTGCCAGAGCCTGACTTGAAGAGTCCGGTGGTCTCGCCAGGGCCTTTATCTCCCAGTTCCAGCATGAAGAGATTGTCACCACGCCCGATCCCGGAGAGAGTCAGCGTACGCGGGCCATCGTCTTTAAAGGCTATCGGAGTCGTGATCTGTGTCGTGCCGGTGATAGCATCACGACGCTCCAAGCCGAGCGTCACTGAAGCAGCTTGTGTGGCCCCGTTCGCAACCAGGGTGGCACCAGCAGGCCCGGCACCCATGGTCAAAGACCGATCCATGGACTGTGCCACGGTCGGCGTGATAGAAAGCACTGCTTTGTCGATGACGAGATAAGACGGATCGTCGAAATCGACGCGCCCGAGGGCGGAATTGCTGAATGTCTGGCCGATGGAGGTGACGTTCAAGGCACCTTCACGGATTTCCACACCGGCGGTGAAATCACTCTGCGAGTTGCTTAATGTCAGCGTGGCAGGCCCTGTTTTAATGAGCCTCAGCGGGGTGGTGATGGTGCCACTGATTGACTCACCATCTTTGAGAGTGCCGTTGTAAGTCTGGTTTCTGTCGAGGTCGAAAATGATGTCTGTGAAACCCACGAAGTCATCGGGTGCGTCATCGTTGTTGATTTCGGTCGTGCCCGTGCTGGTGAAGGTTCGAATCGTCTGGCTGAGCCCCAGCAAACTGAGGATGGAGCCATCTCCCATCGCCAGGTTCAGCCCGCCAGTCCCAAGAGCGGTCTGGGTGGTGAGTTTCAACACACCTCCACGGAATTCCAGAGGCTCAGGGAATACATTGCCTCCACGCCAGGTGTTCGTCCCAGAAATGGTGATGTCACCCGTGACGGAACGGATGGGAGCGGTGAAATCATTGTTCCCCTCGATGGTCAGGCGACCACCTTCACTGAAAATACCGCCGATGGTGTTATTCCCCCGGATCGTGATGGCCCCTTCAAAGAGTGCCTCGGTCTTGATGCCGGCACGATAAACGTTTGTGCTGGTTGGGGTGCCTAGAGTGATACTGTTGGACTGCCCCAGGGCGAGATTCGCCCTAACAGCGAGTTCCAAAACGCCAAGTGCGTCGATGGGATTGGCGATGGTAAGGTTCACCTGCGGTACGGCGCTGGTCGGCGTGCTGTTGTCGTTGTCTGGATTGAGTCTTCCCACCTCGATGCGCGCACCAGCAATCCCGATGGTCAGTCCGCGATGCCCGTCATTCAGATTCACATTGAAGTCGGGCAGCGGTGTCGTGCCGGTGCTCAAATGGTCGATCTGCAGAGTTCCACCGTTCAGCTGGATCTGATCCTGGATGAATGATGTCGGCTCCGATCCAAGTGCGCCGAAGTTGTTGATTCGCGTCGTACCATTGTTGAGATAGGTTTTGCCCGAATAGGAGTTCGTGTTGCCCAGGATCAGCAATCCGTTGCCCGATTTACTCAGCGAGACTGATCCGCCGACGACTGCAAGCTGGGTATTGGTCGGAATCGCAGCGGTGGTGGGCTGGGTCAGGGTAATGAGTGAATTACTGCTTCCAGGGATGGCGGCTATCTGCTGAATACGCGTGCCATCAGCGATACCAGGACCAAAGATTTCCATCCCGATCATCATCCCGGTCGCTGTCGTGTTCGAGATCGTCAAGGTCGATGAGCTAGAGGCCGCCGCCGCCGCCAACAGATTTCCCTCGACCTGAAAATCATCCACTGAGGCATTCAAGGTCAACTGGGCGGGATTGATGATATTGAGCACCGTGGGATCAGATTTCCCCGTGCCGACAAATAATCTCCCCCCGGAGGTGTTGATCACCGCAGTGCCAGTTACCAAGAGCCCGCCGGACTCAATGCTAAGACGATGTCCGGCCAGATTCAGTGTCTGCCCTGCCATATTCAGAGAGTTGATCACACGCGGGGCATTCAAAGTTCGTCCCGCCTGCATCTTGACGTTGTCTGTGGCGACCCAGCCAGTCTGATCTCCAGTGTCATAGCCTGTTGCCGGATCAAGCCGCCTGACGCCGTCGGCACCATAGGTGGCCCACTCGTTGTCGATGGTGGCCCACCCGCCAATGATGCCATCATCTAAAACTGGAGCCTGGTTAAAGAGGATACGGTTGCGTGAAGGTGTTGCCCCCTCCCCAATGCTGCCCACCACAGTAGAAATGGCACCCGAGAGATTTTCCCGTCCCAGGAAATGCACCGTGGCTCCAGGCGTGGCTTCGAGAGAGCCGAAGGTCAGCGTACTGGTACCAGAAGTGCCTGCACGGAAGGTCGTGATCTGGAGCTGCCCCTGGCTCAGCAGCAGCTTGTTGATCGACTCGGAGAAAGTGGCGTTAGCCCCGTTATTCTGGAATTCAAAGCCTCCACCACGAGACTCGAGCGTCGCGGCATCATCAATGCGGTTGGTATTATTACGGTTGGCCAGCGGACCATTCACAGGGTCCGTCGTTGCAGATGTAGTAACTTCATTGTTGAGGTTCATGATGCCAGCCTGCCCGATGCGTCCACCGATGATGATATTTGACTGGGTACCGCTGAAATTATCGGAGGTGGAAGTGGACCATGTGGTTCCATTTGTTGAAGCCAGACCACCATTGCCCAGAGCCAGAGTCTTGCCTCCAGCCGTAAACACCGCCTGGATGTCCTCTAAATGTCGCACGTCCTTGATGAGGTAGCTGTCAGGCTGGCGCACCACCGTCCAGGTTGTGCCATTGGTGGAGGCAAGGATCATGCCGTCTTCACCCGCTGCAAGGAACTGGGCTCCAGAAACACGGCCGATGGAGTAGAGGTCACGTCCAGTGGCGGAGTCTCTTGAAGTCCAGGAGATGCCATCCGGTGAAGTCATGATGGCACCATAACTGCCGACCGTGATGAACTGCGTGCCGGTCCACAGCACTTCCTGCAAATTCGACTGATAAAGCAAGGGCGGCAGTTCACCGAGGCGGTTGCTGATGGCCTGCACCACCGTCTGGCCGGACGAAACCAAGCCCGTGAAAACGCCCAGTGCCACAGTCGTGGCACCTGCGCCCGAATTCAGTGAAGGAGCGGCAGAAAGGGTGATCTGACCTGCAGTACTATTAAGTGCGGTGATGATGAGCGTGCTGAATGTACTAACGGGGCTCTGCGAACCTGAAACATAGATGGACTGACCAACAGAAAGACCGGCGAAATTTCCCACCGCCACTCCGGTGATGAGGTTGGAACCGTTGGTGGTCGACCCGGTGAAGGTGTAGAGGGGTATATAACCCGACCCTGTGGCAGCGGCAGATAGTGTCAGCGTGTTCGCGGTGGGACTGTAGGAGGAGATCGTCACCCCACCCCCGATCCTGTTGGGGTAAGCGGCGACTCCCCGGCCTGCCGTAAGATGAGCCGCAGCTCCCGTCAAAGGGGCGATGCTGTCCAGCACACGAATGTTTGAAACCGTCGCATTGCCATTCACCAGATCCCCTGTCATGACACCGAACCCGGCGCGGGTGCTCTGATTGGCAGGATTTGCCAGGGTGATCCGTCCATTTTCAGGACTGATTTCTGTGATGAGTGTCGGGCTGGGAAGTGCTGTGCCGTGCAGGAGCATGCCAACCGCCATGCCTTTGAAGTCAGTCACCTCGGTGATAATTCTGGAGCCGTTGACCGAAACACCGGTGAAGGTCTGCAGTGGAGCCTGACTGATCGTTGCTGTGGCCGGAGAGGAAAGGACCATGGAATTGCCAGTCACATTGACAGAACGAATGGTCGTCCCCGACTGCATCCCGCTGGTGGAAAAAATAAACTGTCCGACTCGGAAAGTATGCATACCAGAGACATTGGTGACGGTGGCGCTGCCGGCGGTAGTGTTTCCTTTCAGAGCGCCGAAACTGACGTTCGTGGCGGTCACCGTGGCTGGATTGTTTAGGATAATTTCACGCGCGCTTCCCACTGAATTGGTGCCTAGCACCACATTTGGCAGGTCAGACAATGGCGGCGTGATGCGCGTCCAGGCCAGTCCGGCATCAGAATATAAAATTCTGCCCAAATCCGAAACGGCGACCAGCCTGCTGCCGCTCCAGGAGACGGCATTCAGATCGGCTGCCGTGGATGAAGGCAGTTCCACCCAGGTGTCGCTGCCGCCGCCTGCCGAAGCGAGAATGAGACCGCTATCACCCACCACCACGAGGTCAAAGCCCGACTGGAAATCCTTTCCTACGGAAGTGGAGATCGCCTGCCTGCTCAAAGTCAGCGTTCCCACACCAACAGACTGAATGATCGTGTCAGCAGGAAGAACGCCAGGAGCTGAAACCGGCATCCCAACCACCAGTCCGGAAACATTGGACACACTGGTGACGCTGTTGCTGCCAGCGGTGAAGGAGCCTGTCCGTGTCAGCAATGTCTTCGCTACAGTCATGGCTAAGTTTGCACCCGTGGCGAACGCCTGCTGGGAAAGGGTCACTGAGTCCGCCGTGCTGGACAGCACCACTGTTCCTGCCGGGAGCAGACGTCCAGAGGCCAACATGCCTGCCGTGTAGGCACCGATGTTGGTCACGTCCTCCACCACCGCTGATCCACTGACCACACGTCCGGTAAAAACACTCAGAGGCAGGTCATTGCGCGTGGCGGGCACCGGGGCGGAAAGGGTAAGCGTGGAGGCCCCGGCATCAATGGACGTGATGCGTGTGCCAATGGGAATGCCTCCGCCTTTGATTGCCATGCCCACAACCAAACCAGCCGTATTGGAGAGGTTGGTGATCAAGACCGATCCATTCGTTGTATCACCTGTCAGCGTGAACAAATCCACACCGGCTAGACTAGTGCTGGCATTTTGACTCAGGGTGATGCGGTTGTTCGGGCCGTCCGTGGCTTGAATAGTCGTGTTGACTGGAATACCCGTCCCACTGATGGCCGCGCCGGTAGCGAGCGTCTGGGCGGTACGGACATTCGTCACATTCGTGCTATTGGCGGTAACGCTGCCTCTGAAGTAGCCAAAGTTCACGTCTGTGGCCGTCACAAGGGCTGGGGCGTCCAAAACAAGGGTGTTTGACGCCACCGTGGCCGAAACAAATCGGGAATCAGGCGGCGTGGCGTTGCCGATGACCGGCATTCCTGGAAGGAAGGTCAGGCCGTTGGATACATTTGTAACCGTGGCTGATCCTGTGGTGAGATTCCCAGTGAAAGGGACTGTGGTGGTGGTGATGCCGTGCAGTGCATTGACCACCGAACTGCTCTGCACGACCCAGGTTTCCCCTCCATCCACCGAGGTCAGCACTCTGCCCAGTTCTCCGACGACCACGAGGCGTTCTCCTGTCCAGACTAAGCCGAAGAAGGGGATTTCCGCAGGATCACTGTAAACCCGGTCCCAGATCGTACCATTGAGGGAGGTATGGATGGTTCCCCTCTCCGTGACCGCAATGAACTTCCGACCATCGTGAACCACGTCAGCAAAATTGAGTGATTCGCCTTTGATGGCTCCATCCGTCTGGCTGGTGTAGGTGAAGGTGATCAGAGTGCCAGCCGCCAGTGTCGTCGGTTTGCTCAGTTCCACCGTTCTTGTCGCCAAGTTCACGGCAACGATTCTCGTGTCTGGAGCCACCTTTTTGGTGGCACCACTTGATTCCCCGATTCTCAGCGTGAGGATGGAACCGATGACTAGATTGTTGGCATCCGTGAGAGTGATGAAAGCTGAATTCGTGGCATTATTCTGCACCGTTCGATCCACCGCCAGCACGCGAGTGTTCAGCCTGACCAGCATGTTCGTGAAGCTGGCATCACCGGTGGACTCCAGGACACCTTCGCTGGCATAGCCACGGTTGCCTGTATTGAGTTGTTCCCCCTGAATGTCAAAGGTGGCACCCGCCTGACCAAAGCGCCCCTCAGCCTCAAGGCCACCGATGGACAGGGAGGCATTGATGGACACGGCTTTGTTCAAACCGCCATCACCTCGAATGGTGAAAAGCCCGTCGATGCTGTTGGTTCCATTTCTCAAGGAGGCCACGCCTGTCCGGAAGTTCGTGGTACCCGCCGTCATGAAAAGGTTGTCCAGGTCCAGCCTGCCACTGTTGAAATTGACTGCCCCGATCCCGTTTTTGCGAAACTGGGCGTCGCCGATCACTTCGTCGTCAAAGTTGACCGTGATTCCACTCGTGGTTTCGAGGTCGATCTCTGTTCCAGAGGCGGCCACGATGCGGCTGGCCCAGCCGCTGGTATTTACGAGACGCAGGGAACCTTCATTCAGGGTCGTCTGGCCTGTAAAAATAATGTTTCCGCCCTGTAGCGTCAGGCTGCCTGTGCCATTCTTGGTGATGCCGAGCGTGCCCGTGCCACTACCACCCGAGCGGTTACGAATGAAGCCGCCGACGAAGGAGTCCAGATTGTTCCCCCCCAGGGTCAAGACTGCGTTCGTATTGACCGTCTCCCCTTCCATGTTTTCCAGCACCAGAGCATTTCCGACATCAATGATATTGCCGATGGTTTCACTGCCGCCCATGAGTTTGAAGTAACCCCAGCGGTTCGTGACGGCATCCACGACAATAGTTCCCGTGTCACTAATCTGATCCAGGAATGGGCTTGGATCATCGAGCCCGGAACCTCGGTTCTGCAGCAATTGAAGGACGGCAAATCCGACCGTGCCACCACTGGCGCTACCCAGCCGGATGTTTTCAAAGGACGGGCCACCAGAGGCCCCTAACTCGATCTGGGCGTTGGTGTTATTGGAGCCGCGATGCTGCAGCCACAAATCCACCAAATTTGCAGCAGGAGCCTGCCCGGTGATCGTCAGGACACTGTTGCCGGTGGTCGTCAACGATCCCACTCCGGTGAACCCCTCCGTGACGGTAAGCCGTCCCGTGTTCACCCTTAGATTGAGATCATCCATCAAAGTGATGGGCGTGTTAATCGTCACAATGTCCCCTTGCAGTTTATTGAGGAAGGACTTGCCGGCACCAGCAAAGCCCATGCTGAAAGTCAGAGTGTTCTCCACACCGCCCTTACCCGAGTCGATGATGTAATCTTCGCCCCCAGTGTCACCAACCGAAAGCGAACCCACCGTGCGGGCCGCATCCATGGTGATCGTGCGATTGGCTGTGATGTCCCGGTTAAACTGCACAAAGGAGCCTACGCCACCAGGTCCGAGAGCCACTGGCGTAGTGATTCCCGTGGGGGCGGCGATCGTGATCGGAGGATCTGCCACGTAACCATTGCCTGCAGCCGTCACCGTGATCGAGGCAATTTTTCCGTCTGGTGCCAGGACTGCTGTCGCCGTTGCGGGATCGGCCCCACCCTTCGTATTGATCACGAGATTATCCAGGATCTTGCCTGAATTCACTGACGCCGTCGCTGTCGCGTGGGTTCCACCTGTGGCGATCCCGCCTGTGAAATTCAAGGTGGGCGCTGAAGAATAGCCGCTGCCAGGGTAGTTCAGCGTAAGAGTGGACAGTCGGCCCGCCGACACAGTGGCGGTTGCTGTGCCATAAGTCACTCCATTGGCCGTGAAGACCACCTGAGGTACGCTGGTGTAACCAGACCCTCCACTGGTGAGCGTGAGTCCCGTCACGCGCCCGGCATTGGTGCCGCTCGTCGCGATGACCGCAGTCGCTGTGGCCGGATTGCTCACATTTCCTGGCATGACTTGAATGCTGGGAGCGGAGGTGTAACCGCTGCCACCATTGGTGACAGTGATGGAGGTCACCCTTCCGGTCGCATTGACGTTCGCTGTCCCGGCAGCCCCGGAGCCACCTCCGCCTGTGAAGATCAAGGTCGGGGCTACGCCATACCCTGAGCCACCGTTGGTGACATTGATGGCTGTCACAGCACCGCCGGAAATGGTCGCAGTCGCAGTGGCACCCGTGCCATTTCCACCGACGATGGAGACCGTCGGAGGCACCGTATATCCAGCGCCTCCATCCTGGATGCTCAATGCGGTGATGGCTCCCGTCGTGGCGTTTCTCGTGGCGGAGGCCACCGCTCCTGTAATCCCGTTGCTGACAAATCTCACACGTGGAGCACCAGTGTATCCTCGCCAGCCGACGGTGCCGACGGTCACAGCAGGAACCACGATGTACCCAGCCCCTGGATTCAACACATTGATCTGATTGATAACATTGCCCGCACGCTCGGCACTGGCGGTGGCTGTCCTGTGAGGAGGAGCCCCCACAACAATGGTGGGTGCGGAGGTATAACCCTGGCCGGGGCTCTGCAGATTGATCGTCGAAATCGCTCCAGAGGGTGACAGCGTCGCTGTGGCGGCAGCCCCTGATGCACCGCCCGGCGGCACACCTGGTGGCACAGAAATCGTCACTTCATTGACACTTCCCCCCTCCACAGTGGCCTCGGCATAGGTGGACCCAGTGGTCGTGGAGCCGCCCCCGAGTATGATCACTTTCGGAGCAGCAGTGTAGCCTGAACCTGGATTGTTGATCTCCACACCCACGACTCTTCCATCCTGCTCGAAAACCGTCCCCGTGGCCAGATCATCAGGTGAAGGGCTGACAATGAGCACCGTTGGAGGGTTGGCGATGTTATAACCCGAGCCCTGATTCGTGATGGTGATACCCGTCAATACACCATTGGCATCAATCGTCGTCGTCGCAGCGGCTCCAGAGCCTGACACCGAGCTGATAAAGGCGACGGTCGGCCGTTTGGTGGCAGAATAGCCGCTGCCGCCATTGGTGATGGTGATGGAAGTCACACGGTTTGATCCGCTTGTGTTTGTCACCGTGGCCGTGGCCGTGGCACCGCTGCCCAAACCACCGCGGAAAGTAACAGTCGGAGGAGAAGTGTAGGCGCCGCCGCCATTGAAGGTAAGATCGGGAACCTTGGTGTAGCCCGAACCTGCATCCGTCGCCACCAGCCCAGAAACCTCCCGGGTGATCACCACCGTCGGATTGGAGGAGTATCCAGCGCCTTGATCCAGAATGGTGAAGCTTGTGATCACACCTCCGCTGATATTTGCTCTCGCCCGGGCTGGATAACCATTGGCCCCCGGATCTGGGAAGATCACCGATGGCGCGGTGGTGTAGCCTGAACCGCCGTTGCCACCCGTCAGATTGATCGCGGTGATCTTGTCATTCGATCGCACCACCGAGATCGACGGGCCTGGATTCAGCGTGGCTGTGATCACCGCAGGTCTCATGGACTGGCTGTAAGACCAACTGGTCAGCGTCCCCCAGGAACCGTTGGCGTTCGCGCCCCAGGAACCGTCAATCGTGCTCTGGGCCATCGCTGGTCCCACCATCAGCATTCCGCCTCCGGTCATGGACAGGACAAGCATTCCCAGAGCGGCCCGGAAGGCCATGGCTCGAAGTTTTAGCTTCATATTTTTGTTGGGTTGGTAATTTTTCAGTAGTTCACATCTCTCGACTCAGGGGCGCATCTTCGCGATGAGGCTGGTGAAGCGCTTCATCTGCGCTGCAGGAGGCGGATTATCGAAATTGAAATTCACGTTCTGGGCCGCCGCCACATCAATGCTGACCCGGCGCAGATTCTGGTTGCGGGTGTTTCCCTTGTTTGAGGGCATGATGGCTCCATTGGTCGTTTCCGTCTCCTCAGTCATTTTCACCCTCGCGACATAGGTCGTCAGTTCTGACTGGGTGGTGCGCAGACCCTGGTCATCAAACTGATACACAAGCTCCCCCGCTCCAGATCCGACGACCCCCCCCATTGTGGCCCAGTCAGCAGCCTGAAGTTCGCCCACGATCTGGTCCACGATGCGAGTCTGCGCCTGCTCATTCGCTGTGCGGCGGGACATTTCCAGTCCGTGGGGCAGCAGGCCAAGAATGGTCACCACACCCAGCCCCATGATTCCCACGGCCAGAACGACCTCCACCAGAGAGAAGCCGGAAAGGTTGGAGAGACGGCGACGAACGTTGGTGGAGAGAAATTTCGCTTTCATGGGAGGGTGGATTGAGGCTGTGGTCTTTGAACCTTATTCTGAATTTGTGTTGAGATTACCAAGTTTGCCCTCGTACCGTCAATTTAAATACATGGTAAATACCGTCCCCTGAGGAGGACTTCCCCCTGTCCCAGGCTCCTAAAGGGTGGGCAATGGGCAGTTTGCGGACTCATTTCGGGGTCAATTCCGCTCGAATAAATATAGCCGGGCATGGTCGGCTATGCTGAACTTCGGTCCGCGATAGCCTCGGCGAAGGAGTTCTTTCCTCAGGTAAAACATCATTCCCGCGTGTGAAACGATCAACGCATCCGTGCCGCAGGAGTCGATCAGGTCCGCCATCCTGCATACACGATTTTTGAAATCATCTCTGAACTCACGCTGTGACGAATGGCCCGTCATCCATGCCAGACGCAGCATGATCCGCCATACCCACACTGGAAAACGCCATCGCCCGTTGGGAAACAACCCGAATTCCGCCTCACGCAGCTCCGCCATAAGCTGAACATCGCCTGCATAAATGCTGCGAGCCGTCGCCTGGGCGCGCGCGAGGTCACTGGCATAGCATCTTGTCCAGCTCTCGGAATCGAAAGTCACCTCGAATGGACAGACCTCCGCCAGATCATACCTCTCCCGCCATTCCTGGAGTTCCAGCGCTGTCAGCCAACCGCTTGGCATCGGCTCGGAGACCTTAAAATGACGTACAAGACCGACTCTCATGCCTGCAATTTCAATTCTGTTCCAAATTCATTCCCCCACCGAACGGATCTGGTAATCCCCGGACTTTTCATCCTTCATGAGCTTCACCAGCCCGCGCTGGCCCGCAGCCTCGACCAGTGCCGCAAATGAGCGGAAGCCGTGGAAGCGCTCGCTGAACTGGGGCAGACGGCGTTTGATCGTCTGTTTCACGTTAGAGCCCCACAACGCCTGCTCGGCACCACGCTCGCCGATCATGGCATCGACGGTTTCCATGAAAAGCTCGATGGCCTTGTCAGGATCTCCACCGGACTTTGTGGCCTCGGCTTCCCCAGCGGTCGGCGCGGGCTTGGGTGGCGCGGGTTTGGATGCATTGGCGGGTTTCGGCGCTGGCTTCCGGCGCTGCTGCTCGCGCACGAGATCGTCGTAGAAAATGAATTCGTCGCAGTTGCTGATGAAGATGTCTCCCGTGGAGTTCTTCACGCCGACGCCGATGACGGTCTTGTTGTTCTCACGCAGCTTGCTCACGAGCGGAGAGAAGTCGGAGTCACCGCTGACAATCACGAAGGTATCGACGTGCGACTTCGTGTAGCAGAGGTCGAGTGCGTCCACCACCATGCGGATGTCAGCGCTGTTTTTGCCTCCCTGGCGCACATGCGGGATCTCGATCATCTCAAAGGCGGCCTCGTGCATGGCGCGCTTGTGCTCCTTGTAGCGTTCCCAGTCACAGTAGGCCTTTTTCACCACGATGCTGCCCTTCACGAGCAGGCGCTCCAGCACCTTGCCCATTTCGAATTTATCGTACTTCGCCTCTCGCACCCCGATGGCGAGGTTCTCGAAGTCACAGAAGATGGCCATCGTATGGTCTCGGTCAGGATTGCGCATGAGTGCAGAGTCAGGGCGATGCCGCAAAGGTCAAGCCCGGTGCTCCCATGCCCACTTGCGAGTCCGCGCATGACGATACGC
>CAYMHJ010000041.1:19182-30033 GCA_964390165.1 uncultured Prosthecobacter sp.
GATACGCGAAAAGCAGATGCAGATAGGCCCGCACCCCGATCTCCGAGATCAGCCACCCCCACCATGAACGCCCGAAAGCATAGGTGATGGTGTCATGCATGACACAACCACCCGCGTGCGATGGCTCAAAGCGATGCTCATGCACAAAAGTAGCAAATGGCCCCTCAACCATTTCATCCACAAGCACCTCCGGCGGCTCCACCCGCGCCCAGCGGCATTTCCAGCGCATCGGGATGCAACCCCAGTCACGGCATTCGAATTCGATCAACCTCCCCTCTTCGGCAGATCCATCGGTTCTCAGTTCCAGAATCTTCAATGTCGGCGGCATGACGTGGACGATGTTACGCGGATCACTGTGAAACTCAAACATGACCCCCGGGCTGGCGGCAAGAAGAGTGCTGACGTGAAAAGAGGAGGACATGGAAAAAAGGAAGAACGCAGAACAAGGAACGCCTCAGGAAACGTCTTCAGCTCACCCTTTGGTTTCGCGCCCCTTCCTTTTGATTGCTCCTCCGCTCCTTACCCGTCAGCATGACCGGATGAAATTGTTTTTGCTCCTCGCCGCGCTCGCCTCCTTCAGCACGCAAGCTTTCGCCTGGGCTAGCGTCGGTCACAAGATAATCGCCCTACTTGCCTGGGAGCAGCTCAGTCCCGCCAGCCGTGACAAGGTAGCTGCTTTGCTCGCGCAGCATCCAGAACACGGGCCGCACTTTCAGCAGATCATGGAAAAGGAACTGGGTGCCGCCGCCACGAAGGAGCAGCAGCAGCGGTGGGATTTCACGCAAGCCGCCATCTGGCCGGATTACGTCCGCCCGCCGTTCGACGGCAGCACCAATCCCAACGAAAAATACCACCACGCCACCTGGCACTACCTCGATCTGCCAGTCTTCGCTGATGCTGATGCCAAAGCCAGGCTCCCGATCCCGAAGCTATATTGGAAATGGAACCCCGGCATGCCCGACTTCATCGAGCAGCGACTCACGGCAGCACAGGTCATCGACAAAGCCTGCCAGATCATCCCCAATGCCTCACACTCGAAAGCCGAGCAGTCCATCCTGCTTTGCTGGCTCTTCCACATCACGGGCGATCTCCACCAGCCCTGTCACACGGCGGCGCTGTTTTCAGTGAACCAATTCCCCAAAGGCGACCGTGGCGGCAACAGCATCCTGCTCAAGGACGCACCCGGTGACAATCTCCACGCCTACTGGGACAACCTCCTCGGTGATCCAGGCTCAGGCTTTGCCGATGCTGAAAAGGCCAGCCGTGAAATGCTGGCCGACAAAGCCCTCATGCAAGAGGCTGCTACAAGCAGTCCCACCATTGATCCCAAGGAGTGGATTCAGGAAAGCGCCGCCGTGGCTGAGAGAGATGTCTATCCAGCCAACCTTGTGAAGCTCGTGCTGCAAAGTCAGCCACACAGTTATCAGAAGAACAACTTCTCCTACACCGCCGTCGGCCCCATTGATCTGGGAGCGGAAGGATTCAAAGCTTACGATGCCACCGCCCGAGCCACTGCCCGCCTGCGCGCGGTGATTGCGGGACTCCGCCTCGCCAAAGCGCTCGAAAAAGTGCTCTCACCTAACTAGCCATGAAGCTCCTTTCTCACGTCTCAGCACTGGCATTGCTGGCCACTTCCGTGCCGACGTTGGCTGACTGGCCGATGTTCGGTGGCGACGCCCAGCACACCGCCATCTCCAATGTCCAGGGACGTGAACTCACCCAGATTCTTTGGCAGACGGCGGTGGATCTCAACCCGGGTGCCTACACGCACTACGGCACTCCCACGATCACCGAAGGGAACATCGTCATCGTCCCCCTGACCACTGGAACGGGCGATCAATTCGTGGTCGAAGGACGTCGTTGTTTTGATGGTTCTCTACTCTGGTCACAGGCGACAGATTACATCGCTCCGACCTCCATCTGGCGGCCCAACTTTTCACCAATGCTGGTCAGGACATCGCCGACTTCGTATCGGGTTTATATCCCTGCTGCGGGCGGAACGCTCGACTGGCGTGATGATGCCGACCTGGCAACTCCTACTGCGACGGGCAAACGGGTCTTTTATGACAACTCACCCGGAGCCACAGCCTACCTGGCCGACAAGGCGACGTATGACGCCAACGTCAAAATCAACACTCCCATCACCGCCGACGCGTCTGGTAATCTCTACTTCGGCTTTCAGGTCATCGCCAACACACCGTTGCTCGCTCAGGGTGGCGGCATCGCCCGCATCTCATCGGCAGGGATCGGCAGCTATGCGACGGCGAATGCGGTATCTGGTCATCTGCAAACATCGCTGAATGCCGCGCCTGCCCTGACTCCTGATGGCACCAAGCTCTATGTCCTCTTTAACGATGGGGGAGATTATGGGGCTGACACGAACGGTAAACTCGTGCGGCTCGACAGCACCTCGCTCACTCCGCTGAGCTCCACGGGAGTTCTCGCCGGAGTGCTTGGTCTAGCCACCTCGTCCCCCACCATCGGCCCGGATGGCGACGTCTATCTGGGAACCAACAACGACAACTACAGCCGAGGCAGGTTGCAGCATTTCTCCGCCGACCTTCAGACCGTGAAACTCATTGGCGGTTTTGGCTGGGACACCACCGTTGCCATTGTCCCGGCACCGCTTGTGCCCGGCTACACCTCGGCAGCGGGTTCGGCCTACCTGCTGTTCACCAAATACAACAGCTACTTCCTGGGCGGCGGGCTAAACAAGATCGCCGTACTCGACCCCAATGTCTCTCAAACAAACCCGCTCACTGGCGAGACGGACATGCTGGAGGTGATGACGCTGATCAGCCCAAGGGGTAGCAACGACGAATGGTGCATCAACAGCACCGTGGTCGATGTCCCCGGCAAGGTAATCTACGCCAACAATGAAGACGGCTACCTCTACCGCTGGGATCTAACGACGAATACTTACACCAGCCTCCGCCTCACCAACGCTGGACTCCAGCCTTACACACCGACGCTCATCGGCCCGGATGGCACCGTCTATGCCATTGCGCGGGGCATTCTCTTCGCGGTCGGTTCACGGCCCGCCGTGCAACTGCCCATCACCACCCTGACGCCGTCCGGCAACGAGATGCTCTTTCACTTCCAGCGCGAGCGTGCCGACCTCACCTACATCCTGGAAAGTTCAAACAATCTGAACCTATGGCAGCATGTCATCAACAATCCCGGCACCGTCGGCAGTGACGTTACGGTGACTCAGCCCATGCCTGTCGGGGTAAATTGGCAATTTCTTCGCCTTCGAGTCTATTAGGCTTTCATGCCCGACAGGGGAAAAGCATGAGAACTCGCATCAGCGCGGTACGTTACCCAGCGCCACCATGAAGCCACTCTTCACCGCCCTCCTCGCGTTCATCGCCTCGGCCTCCATTGCCGCTCCGAAGTTCAATGTCCTCCACATTGTCTCTGACGATCTGAACTGCACGCTCAGTTGCTACGGCAACACGCAGGTGAAGACGCCGCACATCGACAAACTCGCTGCTTCAGGAGTGCGCTTTGAGCGAGCCTACTGCCAGTTCCCGCTGTGCAATCCCAGCCGCGCCTCCTTCATGACCGGCATGAGACCCGGCAGCACGAAGGTCTATGAAAACGCCACCCACTTCCGTCAGGCGTTGCCGGATGTGCTGAGCATCCCGCAGACCTTTTCCAAGGCGGGCGCCTTCTCTGCACGAGTCGGCAAGCTCTACCATTATGGCGTGCCCACGCAGATCGGCACCAGCGGTCTCGATGACGAACCCTCCTGGCAGCAGGTCGTCAATCCCATCGGCCATGACAAAAAAGTCGAGGATCAGATCCACACGCTCACGCCCGGCCAGTTCGGCGGTGTGCTCAGTTGGTTCGCCGACAAATCCGAGGACCCGCAAACCGACGCCGTGGGCGCGGCAGAGGCCATCAAGCTGCTCGAAGCCAAGAAGGATATTCCGTTTTATCTCGCCGTAGGCTTCTACCGCCCACACACACCGTATGTCGCACCGCAGAAGTACTTCGACATGTATCCGATTGAGGGGATCAAACTCGCCAGCGGTCCAATGAAGGACGCGCCCGGCGTCCCCGCGCCTGCCTATGCCAGCTACAAGAAAGAGCAGGACCAGCTCACCGACCCGATGCGCAAAGAGATCCTCCAGGCGTACTTGGCCTCCACCACCTTCATGGATGATCAGGTCGGTGCCGTCATCGCCGCTGTCGAGCGCCTCGGCCTGCGGGACAAAACCGTCATCGTCTTCCACAGCGATCACGGCTACCACACCGGCGATCACGGCCTCTGGCAGAAACAAAGCCTGTGGGAAAACTCCGCCCACGTCCCTCTCATCATCAGCGTCCCCGGCAATGCAAGCAACGGTAAGACCTGCCCGCGCACTGTTGAACTCATCGATGTCCACTCCACCCTTGCCGATGTCTGTGGCCTGCCCGCGCCACAGACAGACGGTGTGAGCCTCAAACCACTGCTCGACAACCCACAATCCGAGTGGTCCCGCCCTGCCTTCACCCAGGTCATGCGTAACGGCATCGCGAGCACCAGCAATGCCCCAACCAAAGACAAGGGCGGCAAAAAAGCCAAAGGGAAAGGCAAGAGCGTCTATGGACTCACCGTCCGCACAGAGCAGTTCCGCTACACCGAGTGGGATGAAGGCCGCCAGGGTGCCACGCTTCATGATTTGAAAAATGACCCGCAGGAAGCCCACAACCTCGCCTCTGATCCCGCACACGCCGAAACCGTCGCGAAGATGAAAGCCATGCTCGCAGGCTTGAAGAAGTAAGATCCCAAACCAGCACCTGATGATCTCCATGAAAATCCCCCTCTCCGTGTTTCTCTGCGCCCTCTGTGGCTGCCTTCAAGCCGCTGAACCGACGTTGCTCTTCTCCGATGACTTCGCCCGCGATGAAGCCACGCCCGGCAAAGAAGACATCGGCAACGGATGGACCAGCAACAGCGCCTGGCGCGCCAAAGGCCATCAGCAGGTCGATCTCAAGGATGGTGTCATGCACGTCACGAAGCACGCCGAGGCGGATCACGGCGTCGCCATCTTCCACAATGTCGAGTTGCAGGACGGCATCGTCGAGCTGCGCTTCAAGCTCGGCGATGGCGATGACCTCGGCGTCGATTTCGTCGATCGTGAGCTGAAGACTGTCCATGCCGGCCACCTCTGCATGGCCCGCGTGACCAACAAAGCCCTCACGATCATGGATTCCAAAACCGGCGGCATGGACAACAAGATCCGCGAGCGCCGCCAGGCTGGCGACAAGTCCCCTGAACTCGCCGCCCTGCTCAAAACGAAGACCAAGTCCTTCAAACTCGACCTCAAGCCCACGGACTGGCACACGCTTCACATCACTGTCTCCGGCGACACCATGACCGTAAAGATCGACGGCCAGGACACCGGCAGCTTTTCCAGCGAAGGCATCGCCCACCCCACCAAACGCATGATCACCCTCGCTGTGAACAAATCCGCCCAGGTGGATGATGTGAAGGTATCGAAACTGAAGTGAGCGATGCGCCTCACCTGCTCCATCCTCTTGCTGGCCACCGCAGCGCTTGCCCAGCCACACCACGAAGTCGAGCCCGACTGGCCTAAACTTCCCGCAGGTCACACTCTCGGCCTCTGTGCTGGCATCGGCATCGATGCGCAGAACCGCGTGTTTGTGTTTCATCGCAGCGGACGCAAGTGGTCGAATCCTTTTCCCAAAGAGCCCATCGCCGAGCCAACGATCAGTGTCTTCGACGGCCCCACGGGAAAGCGGCTCGCCACCTGGGGTGAGAACCGCTTCATCATGCCTCATGGGCTCACCATTGATCACGAAGGCAATGTCTGGCTCACGGATGTGGGCCTGCATCAAATCTTCAAATGCACGCCGGAGGGCGAGGTGCTCCTCACCCTCGGCGAGGCAGGCGTCGCAGGCTCCGACCACTCGCATTTCAATCTGCCCACCGACGTCGCCGTGCTTCGCGATGGCTCGTTCTATATCAGCGATGGCTACAAGAATACCCGCGTGATCAAGTTCAGCGCCGCGGGCCAGTTCGAGTTCGAATGGGGCACGAAGGGTCAGGGCGACGGCGAGTTCAACCTGCCTCACGGCATCGCCATCGACTCGCGAGGCCGCGTCATCGTCTGTGACCGGGAGAACGAACGCCTACAGCTCTTCGATGCTCGCGGTGGCTTCATCGCCGTGTGGAAAGGCCCGCAGCTCGGCAAGCCCTACGGCCTCGCCACCGCGCCTGACGACCATGTCTTCATCATCGATGGCGGATCACCCTCGCTAAAGCCTGCGCTGCGTGGCAAAGCGGTCGAGCTCGATACCACGGGTGCCGTCATCGACACCTTCGGCTCCTTTGGCAGAGACCCAGGCCAGTTCCAGCTTGGTCACGACATCGCCATCGCCCCTGACGGCGCGGTTTACATCGCCGAAGGCACCGGCGCACGCGTGCAGAAGTTTGTGCAAAAAAGGGAGAAGCCCTGAGCGATTGGAGTGTTCTTTCGAGCTCAACGCTTTGTCACACTGCGGGCGGCAGTTCGACGCTGTGGAGCTTGGTGCCGTCGATGTTGTGAAGATTGACCGTCATCACGCTGCTCGAACCGTCGATTTTGATCGCGCCGAAAAACTGCAGGCCCTCTTTCGGCGGACGATTGGGCTTCATGCCTTTCGGAATGCCGGTGAACTTCACCTCCGGGCCAAACGTGTTGTCCATCTCGCCCGGACCAAAGGTCCCCGCATTGAGCGGACCCGCGACGAACTCCCAGAACGGATCAAAGTCAGTGAACTGCGCCCGTGCGGGATCGTAGTGATGCGCGGCGCAGTAGTGCACGTCCGCCGTCACCCAGACCACGTTCTTGATGCGGTTCTTTTTGATGGAGCTGAGCAGGCCGGCCAGTTCAAGCTCGCGGCCCAAGGCCGGACCATCGCCGTTGGCGAAGGCCTCATAATTCGCACCGTCCTTGACCACGATGCCCACCGGCATGTCGCTGGCGATGACCTTCCAGGTCGCTTTCGACGACAGCAGCCGTTGCTTCACCCATTTCATCTGCGTCGCACCCAGGAAGATGGTTTCATCGCTCTCACTCGTCTGTCGGTTTGGCGTGTTCACGCCGCGATAGCTGCGCTCGTCGAGCATGATCACATCCAGCAACGGACCCCGCTGGAACGAGCGGAAGATTCGCTCGGGATCAGCGTCATCAAACCGCAGCGGCAGGTAGTCGAGGAAGGCGCGTTTGGCCCGTGCTGCGAGAAGATCGACGCTTTTCACCGTGTAGCGTGCGTCATCGAACAGTTGCTGGCCCGGGAACCAGTTGTTTCGCACCTCATGATCGTCCCACTGCGCCAGCATCGGCACCTCGGCGTTGAAGCGGCGTAGATTTTCATCCAGCAGGTTGTAGCGATACGCTCCGCGGAATTCATCGAGCGTCTCGGCGACCTTCGACTTCGCCTCGCTCGTGAGGTTCTTCCAGATCTGACCATCATCCAGCGCGGCCTCCGCTGCGATGGGATTGTCCGCATAGATGGTGTCACCGGAATGGATGAAGAAGTCAGGCTGAAGACGACGCATCGACTCAAAGATCTTCATTCCGCCGAAGTCCGGGTTGATGCCCCAGCCCTGCCCGCACACGTCACCGCCCCAGACGAAGCTCACATCGCGACGTGCGTCAGGGATGGTGCTGAAACTGCCTGTCACCGGCTCACTGAGCACCTTCGAGTCTTCGAGCGACTGAAATTGCACGCGATAAAACACCCGCTGCCCGGCTGGAAGACCGCTCAGATCAACTCGTGCAGTGAAATCACTCGTCTCCAACGCCGCAGGCCCCACGACACGACGTGCATTCTTGAACGACTCCGTCGTTGCATGCTCCACGATCATGCGCGCCGCCCGGTCTGCCCGGCTCCAGATGATCGCACCGTCAGCAGTCACATCGCCACTTTGCACGCCAAACGGCAGCTTGGGCCGCAGCTTATCAGAAGTCACCATCGCCGGTGCGGCGAGTGTCGTCCCGCGTAGAAAACTCCCGGCTGCAGCCAATGGCATGGATCGGGACAGAAAAGAGCGGCGGTTCATCATGGGGTTCATACTGCCCAGCCCTGCCCTGCCCCGCAACTCTTCCATCACCGCATCCATGTAACGATTCGCGACGTGGCTTAGCGGCCCAGTTGGTGCGGTTCAGATCGCTGAAGGCACAGCCTCAGCGTTGCTGGCGCATGCTCGTGATCGTGCTTTGGGCGGACTCGCGCTCGATGCAGGGGCCACTTATGGAAAGCAGGCTCTCTGCCTCGGCCAGGGACCGACCGCTAGAGGCCCATTCATCGGCTGCGCGGGCGGCGAAGGCATCCCGCACCGGTCCGGCGGGGAGCTGGAGGGCCATCGCACGTAGCTCGGCGACGCTCTTGGTCTTCACGGTCATGATGCCGCCGAGGGTGTCGGCGGACTTTTGCAGCTCCGGGCGGTCGGCATTAGCTAGGAGCCACTGGAAGGCCTCCTGGGGATTATGATTGCCGAAAGCTCCGATCCATTCCTCGCTCAGCCGACTCCGCTCGGCCTGGGAGGGGAGCGTGGCGACGGCGGCGAGCCCTGTCGTGTGATCCACGCCATCGCGGTGGCAGAGCTTGGAGAGCAGGTAGTCGCGCAGCCTCTGGGGCTCCACTGTCATGACGACGGCGAGGGCACCCTGCGGGTCCTTTGACATCCAACTGTCCCCGATCTGGAGGAGCGCTTTTTCACGCAGGAAGACATCGTCCAACTGCTCTGCCCAGGCGAGGTAGCGAAGTGGGTCGGCACCGACATTCAGGCTGAGGAGGATCTCGATGCCGGCCTCCTGCAGCACGCTGTCATCTTCCATGGCGGTGATGTATTGCCAGGCGGCGTCAGCGTCCGATTTCGTCCAGACGCCGAGGATGGCACGCAGGGCGCTCTCCTTGTGCTGGGGTGAAGAAATGCCGCGCATGGCGGCGAGCGCGCCCGCGTGATCCAGCACAGCCCAGCGCTCGAAGAGGTAGCGCAGCAGCCGCCATCTCACGTCCGGGAAGGGATTCCGCAGGAGGCCGCGCAGCATCATGGGCAGCTCATAGAGGCGCATCTGCGAGATGGGGGAGATGGCCTCTGCCCAGTTCTCCGGCGTGAGCTGGGCGAATCCGGCCTCGGAGGTGAGGGGCGGCGGTGCGGAATGCCTGACCGACGCTATTGGTTTGGCGGGCTCTTTTAAAGAAGACGGGGCGTCTGCGGGTGGCGCTGCCTGATCTGGCGAGGAGACGAACCAGAAGCCTGCGATACCGCATAGCCCATGCAACAGTGTTTGGCGGAGGGCTCTCATCGGGCGGCCTTCAGGTGGTAGATGCGTAGGAGCCGAGCGCGCTCCACGCGGTCCATGAGCTGCTCGGCGGCGGGGCCCTGGAGCCAAGCCAGAGCGGCGGCGCGGTCGCTCTCCAGCCAGTAGTCGATGTGGAACGTGATGTGCTTCTGGCGGACCGTCGGGTCCTGGATTTGAGCGTCCAGCTCCAGGCCGCGCGGAGGATCGTTCCTGCCGGTCATCCAGGCGTGGCCCTGGAGGAGTTTGTCACGCTTCAGGGGGTCGGTTTCAGCAGTGAGCTGGCTCTCGAGGGACGGTGGGTCGATCTCGGTGAGCCTCATGCCGAGCATGTAGTCGGGGGAGATGGCGTCTGGCGGCGCGGTGCCGTTGAGTTTGGCCAAAATGGCGGTGGTGTTGCGCCAGGAGCCCCCCTGATCGGCGAAGCCAACGAGACCTTCCGCGAGGTAAAACCGGCCATGGTCATCCAGCTTGGCCGCCAGGGCGAGCACACGCTCAGCAGGCAGTTGGGCGAGGCCGAAGGCGGAGTTCGTGAGCACGCCGACAGAGTTCAGGCGGTCGGGGGGCAGGGTCTCGATGAAGACCAGGGCGGACTCTGCATCGTTCGTGCTCCAATCGCTGACCAAGCGCCACAGGAGCCTGTCCGCCGCCTGTCCACGTGGCAGGCCGAGGATGATGCGGGCGAGCACATGGGGGTCCATGCGGCGGCCGTTTTGCACCAGCTCCTTTGCCAGCACGAGGCGCTGCTCATCGGTGAGGTCGGTGCCCTGGCGGAAGAAGCGCTCCGCTGCGGTGGTGTCGCCCTTTTGCATCTGCGCACGCACCCACTCCATGGAGGCGGTGGCGCTGGTGTAGGGCGGTGGCCGCGCTGCCAGTGGCCCGACGCTGGGGATGGGCTCAGCCCGAGTAACGGGGACCTTCACCATGACGGGCGCGCTGTCCCACTTCCCGGCGAAAGCTCCGAGAATGAAACAGAGCGCGGTGGTGATCAGGGTGCGATAACAGGGCGTCATTTCGCCCAGCAGAACGCATGAACCTCTCAAGAGCTTGGCGAAAAGCAGCCTTGTCTCACATTGAGCGAGCTTCCCGAGTCAATGCAGGTGGAGACGTCATCACTTCTTCGCCGGCGGCGGCTCCACGCTGAGTTGCACGATAGCTTCACGCACGCGCGAGGCCTGCTCGGGGCTCATGATGAGGAAGCGGTGCTTGCCGTCGCCTTTCTTCACGGGGCGGAAGATCGTCGCGGAGTCGTCATCGACCTTGATGTTGCCGGGAGGCGAGAGGTCGAAGTAACCGCGGTCGGGGTAGATCGCATACAGCACCGCGGTCGGGTCCCAGGTTGGGCGATCGTGCGGCGGCGGGTTGTAGAGGTAGTAGGCTTCCTTGAGCGGATGCTGCGGCATGTAGTTGAGGTCCTGCTCGATCACGACATGCGGAAACGCGGCCGCCACGCCGATCTCGAAGCCGCTCCACACCATCGGCGTCGGCCATTCCTTCGCGAGCTTCTGCGCGGCGGGCACATCGAGCTTCACATTGTATTCGAGGTGCCGCG
>CAYMHJ010000042.1:0-18433 GCA_964390165.1 uncultured Prosthecobacter sp.
ATCAGTGCCTGGATGGCACCACCGGCGGTGCCGTCGTTGCTGGCGAGGATGGCATCGATGTTCTGCCCGGCCTTGGTGATGGCGGCATTGGTGATTTTCTTGGCGTTCTCGGGCTTCCAGTCCTCGGCCCAGTCTTCGAAGACGACCTCGATCTTGCCGGCATCAATGAGCGGCTGGAGGATGTTGTCCTGGCCTTGTTTGAAGAGCTTGGCGTTGTTGTCCGTCTTCGCGCCATAGATGCGGATAAGGCGCATCTTGCCACTGGCGGGGATTTTATCGGCGAGGAACTTGGCCTGGAGCTCACCGACCTTGATGTTGTCAAAGGTGATGTAGAGGTCCGTCTCGGCATCAGTGATGAGGCGGTCGTAGGATAGGACGGGGATGCCCTCTGCATGAGCCATCTCGACGGCGCGGGCCATGGCTGCGCCGTTGTGCGGGATGATCACCAGCGCATCGACTCCAGCAGTGATGAGGCTCTCGACATCGCGTAGCTGGCGGGTGTCGTCACTGTTCGCTGAGCGCACCTCCACCTGAGCGCCGAGCGCCTCTGCCTGGGCGATAAATAGGTCGCGATCCGCGATCCAGCGCTCCTCCTTCAGGGTGTCCATGCTGAGCCCAATGACGGGTTTCCCGGGGCCTTTGGCTGCATCACTGGAGCCACCATTGCCTCGTGATAAAACGAGGCCGGTGGTGATGCTGAGGAGGCAGGAAACAAAGACCAGAACAATGCGGGCATTCATGATGGCGAATGCTCTAGCCAGAGCTGGACAAAATGGGAAGCAAAAAGGCGGAGCGATGTCACAGCAAGGTCGGGAAGAGTCTGCCTGCATGGCTCGTTTTAAGTGCCTTCTACTTTTCACTACACGGCCATGCGCTCCTTCCTCGCTCTCTCTGTTTTATCCATCACCTCGCTCCATGCTGCCGAGGTATTCGAAGCTGCGCTCGGTCGTGAAGCCGAGCTTCCCAAAGGCAAGGAAGCCGATGGCATCCGCGGTGATTTCGTGCTGCGCAGTGACAAGGTGGAGGCCACCATCTCCCACAATGCCCCCCTCCGCCGGGCGAACATGAGCACCTTTTACGGGCCCGATGGCGTCTCGCCGGGCTGTCTCTACGATCTGACTCTGCGTGGCGCGGCGAATGATCAGCTTGTTTGTTACGGCCCCGCCGGTCATGGCGAGGTCTCGTATGTCAAAACCGTCGCCACCAAGAGCGAAACCGAGGCCGCTGTGGAGTCTGTGAAGACGGCGGCGAAGAATGGCGGCGTCTTCAAGCGGAACGAATACCGCGTCAAAGACGGGGTGCAGGGAATCTTCATCACCACCATCTTCCGCAACGAATCCACCACCGCCCAGAAAGTCAGCACCAAGGATGATTTTACCCGCTTTGACAGCACCGGCGAGACCTCCGACGGCATCCGCTGGGCGGACGCCATCAATCCAGCCCACAAGTGCGGCTACGCCATCGCCATCCTCAGCCTCACAGGCATTGATAAGCTCACAGACACCATCGAGCTTGCTCCAAAGCAGGAGGTCGTGATCGCTCGCTTCTTCGCTGTCGGCACCTCACCTGCCCAAGCCGTGGGGGAGGCCCGCTCCGTGAAAGGCATGAAGCTTGGTACGGTCAGAGGACAGATCGTCGGGGCCGATGGCAGGGGCATCGCCACCGCGGCTATCACCATCACTGATGGCAAAAAAACACTGACGGCTTATCCCGATGTAGAGGGCGGCTACAGCATGAAGCTTCCGCTCGGCCCTGCTGAGTTGATCTTCGATGACCTCGGGCGCCCGCAGGCCAAGGTCACATTCACTGTCGCGGAAGGAGAGACCACCGCGCCCAAGGTCGCTCTCATGAATGCCTCCCGCATCCGCTTTGACATCACCGACGAGTCCGGCAAAAACATCCCTTGCAAGGCACACTTCGCCCTGCTCGATGAGGGCGCGCCAAAGCTGAATCTCGGCCCGAAATGGCGTGCCCACGGCTGTGTCGATCAGTATCACAGCGAGAACGGCCAGTTCACCCAGCAGCTCCCTGCAGGCAAATACCGCGTCGTCGTGGTTCGTGGGCCAGAGTATGGCCATCTCTCCCAGGAAGTGACGCTCGCCGCCGGGCAGGAGTTTGTCTTCAAAGGTACGCTGAAGCGCCTCGTGGATACCAAAGGCTGGATCAGCAGCGACTTCCACAATCACAGCACACCCAGCGGCGACAACGTCTGCGATACCGACGGACGCCTCATCAATATCGCCGTCGAGCATCTGGAGTTCGCGCCAACGACGGAGCATAACCGACTTTACGACTGGGAACCGATGATCAAGCAACTCGGCCTCGAATCTCACATCAAGACCGTCAAAGGCATGGAACTCACCGGCAGCCGTCAGCACTTCAATGCCTTCCCCTTCGAGCCTGATCCTCTGCTCCAGGACGGCGGTGCTCCCGTCTGGAATGACGACCCACGCATCACCGCCCTCACTCTCCGCCGCTGGCAGGGTGAGCGTGCGGACCGCTACATCCAGTTCAATCATCCTGACCTCAGCAACATGTTCATCGACCGCGATGGCGACGGCATCGCCGATGGCGGCTTCGTCGGAGTCGGCGGCATGATCGATGCCACCGAGACCGAAAATGGCCCCGGAACCGACATCCTCCATGATGCACCCTTTAAGGTTAGCCGCGCCCCCGGCTCACTCGCCGCGAAAGCCAGCACGGTGCGTGAGTTCGTCTGGCGTCAGCTTTTGAATCAAGGTCACCGCCTCGTCGCCGTCGGCGTGGCTGATGCGCACAGCGTCTATGGCAATGGTGTCGGGTGCTGGCGCGGCTACATCCCCAGCAGTACGGATGAACCCTCAAAAATTGACTGGGCCGAGCTAGCTCCGCGTGTGAAGCAGGGGAACATGGTGCTCACCACCGGCCCCTTCCTGGAAGTCACTACGCAGAACGGCAAGATCGCCGGTGATGATGATCGCGCCACAGGCGGCATTAGTCTCAAAGTTCGCGTCCAATGCACCGACTGGCTCGACATCGACCGCGTGCAGGTGCTGGTGAACAGCCGCCCCGATCCGAAGCTGAACTTCACCCGCGCCAACCATCCGAAGATGTTCCAGGAGGGCGTCGTGAAGTTCGAGCAAAACATCCACGTCCCGCTCCAGCAGGATGCGCATTTGATCGTCGTCGCCATCGACGAAGACGGCGACTCAGTGATCTGCTACGGCACCAGCGACTACGCCAAAATGCGCCCCTGCGCCTACAACAACCCCATCTATGTCGATGCCGATGGCGGAGGCTTCAAACCCAACGGCGACACCCTTGGCTACGACCTGCCAACGATGGGCATGACGGCAGACAAGGCCAAGGCGATGCTGGAGGCGAAGAAATAAATCAGTGCTCGGTGCCTTGCCTGCAAGCCTGACATTTTGTCGGGCCTAAGTTCTAGCACACTACCCGAAATGACGGTGGTGAGGGGGCTCAGGATAACACCTTCAGCCCAACCACACCGCTGAGGATGAGCAGCACGCAGAGGATGCGCCCCACCTCGCGTGGCTCGCCGAGCAGGATCATGCCGACAATGGCGGTGCCAGCGGCTCCGATACCCGTCCAGACGGCGTAGCCGGTGCCTACGGGGATAGTTTTCAGCGCCTGCGCCAGTAGCAGGAAGCTGGAGATCATGGTCAACACGGTGACGGCACTGACTCCCGGTCGTGTAAAGCCAGCGGAATACTTCAACCCGATGGCCCAGCCGATCTCCAGGACTCCGGCGAGGATGAGATAGACCCACGCCATGGCAGATCAGGGCTCGCGCTGCTGCTGGGACGGGGCACCGAGGGACTTCCGCACCTCTGTGGTATAGGTGTCCGGTGTGGCGTGCTGAGCATACTCGCGGGCACCTTCAAACCAAGTGCGTGTGGTAGGTGTATGGCTGCGGGCCACGGCCAGCAGGGTGTCCATGGTGATGGGCACGGAGTGGCCGCTGTGGATGGCGGCGGAGAGAGTCATCTCGGCAGCACGATCAAAGACATACTTCAGGTCTGCGCCGGAGAATCCGACGGTGGCCTCGACGAGCGCGGGCGCGTCGAGATTGGAGATAGGTTTGTCCTTTGCCAAAAGGGAGATGATCTGCTCGCGCGCAGGCTCATCCGGCGGTGGCACGAGGATGGCTTGGTCAAATCGACCGGGGCGGCGGATCGCTGGATCAAGCGCCCAGGGCTGATTAGTGGCGCCGATGACGAGCACTCGCTGGTTTTCACCGCGCATCCCATCCATTTCATGGAGGAACTGGTTCACCAGATTCCGCAGTTGGCTTTCCCGCACGTTCCGGCGATCCTGGGCCAGGGAGTCGAGGTCATCGAAGACGAGCACGCAGGGTGCGTTCGCCCGGGCGGTCTCGAAGATCTGATGGAGGTTCCGCTCCGTGCTGCCGAAGTAGGGATCGAAGATCTCGTGGAGCCCGACGGAGAGGTAATTGCACGGCACTTCGCCTGCGACGGCACGGAGCATGAGAGTCTTCCCACAGCCTGGCGGGCCGTAGATGAGAATGCCACCGCCGGTGCGCTTACCGTAGGCTTTGTAGAGATCGGGGAACTGAAGAGGATAAATGATCTTCAGTCGAATCTCCTCCTTCAGCTCCTCCATGCCGCCGACATCGCCGAACGTGACGCCGAAGCGCCCGGGATCGCCGGGGGCGTAAAAAGTCTCTGGACGCCAGTCGTAGGGCGGGTCGTCCATCAGATCATCGGCAAACTCGGGTGAGGTATCGCCCTCCTCCATGCCTTCGGGCATGGCAGGTTCCGGGGCGGGCATGGGCGAGGTGCGGCGGGCATCGCGCACGGTCTGGCCCAGCTCGCGCTCCAGAGGTGGATCACTCAGTGTGCCATCGATCTGCGCCGCGCTCTGGAAGTGCTCGATCGCCTTGGCTCGGTCGCCCTCGGCCAGATGCACGCGACTGAGCAGCAGGTGGGCCTGCGCATCGGTCGGATTTTGCTGCAGCACACGCTCCGCACGCACCGCTGCGCCTGAGTTTTCGCCTTCCAGGAAAAGCACCCGCGCGACACCGAGCTGCGCGTCACTGTGATCTGGCTCTAGCGCCAGAACGCGCTCAAAACTCTCCCGCGCATCCTCCAGATGGAGCTGCTCCAGGCATGAGTGGCCGAAGAGCAGAAGGAGGGAAACGTTGTCCGGCGACTGCTCGAGCGCGTCGCGGATGGCCTGGAGGGATGACATGCCTTGCATTTTGGGGGGCTTTGGCAGACACCGCAAGAGGCGTCTTCACCTGTGAACTAGCCGGGTCCACGGCTTACCGCCACAGATTTCTTTGGCGTTCGCCGTCAGCCGCGATTGAATGAACCCACGCGCCGCAGTGTCGTAAGCGCGCCCCTTTCCCCCATGAACCGCCGCCATCTGCTCGCCTCCGCCCTCGCCGCCACCTGTGCTCCCGCCCTGCGTGCCGAGGACCCGCCGAATCTTACCGCCGAGCAAGTGCTTGTCCTCGTCCGCCGCAGCTACGCCCTGCAAAACCACCGCATGAATGGTGTCCTGCGTGATGACAACACGGGCAAAGTCGAGCCCCTGGAGCTCACCCTGACCGGCAGCGTCATGCGGTTCCGCTTTAAAAATCCCCCGCCCGAGATCGTCCACCTCGACCTCACCACCACACCCGCCACCCTCTGGCAGGTCAAGGCTGGCGGCAGCGCCCCCGTGCCGCTCACGAACGCCGCCGACCCTGTGCGCGGCATGGACTTTAACTATGAGGACCTGTCCCTGCGTTTCACTTACTGGAAAACGGTGAAGATGCTGGATGCCGACGCCCGTCTGGGTGCCGCGCGGGTGAAATGCTGGCTCATCCGCGTCACCGCCCCGGATCAAAAAGGACCGTATTACAATGTCGATCTTTGGGTGGAGAAGGGCAGCGGTGGCGTGGCCAAAATGGAGGCCTACGACACACGCAGCGTCATGGTGAAACGCTTCCAGGTCATCAAAATCCAGAAAGTGGACGGAGCCACCGTGCTCAAAGAAATGCGCATCGAGTCCTTCAACATCCTCAATGGCTCCCCCAAAGGCCGCACCTACCTGACCCTGGACCCGCCGCAGAAACAGTGAGGAGCGGTCAGCGTGATGAATTTGGCTTAATGAATCAGTCGCTTAGCGGCCAAAGCAGGTCAGAGATTTTCGGCACGAATGACAAAGAGCACAATGGAAAGGCAATTCAGAACCCCATTGTACTCAGCCCCAAAGATGCGAGGCAGCAAAGCCAGGGCAAGTGAATACGCTTGCGGGAGAGCGCAGCCTCGGTGCTCGCCAAGCTAGCGGACTAATTCCGAGCCATGAAGAGAGAGACCATAGCCTTTAGGTTTCGGAATTGTCTTCTTCATTTGTCATTCCCACTCACCAGCCCATCCAGTCCAGCAGCACGTCGATGCGCTGGGCGAAGTTCAGGGCGACTCCGCTGGGGACGCGGCGGGGTTTGGCGGGGGATTGCGGGTCGTAGAGGCGCTCCATGTTTCCAGCAGTGATGACGCCGATGACGTCGCCGCTTTCATCGAAGAGCGGGCTGCCGCTGGCTCCGCCTGCCACACCGAGGTTGTGCTTGATGAGCTGGCAGCGGGCGGGATCGGCGCTGTGGCTGAAATCCCAGGGCTGGAGGGCGGAGATGCTGCCTTTCTGCGCGGTAGGCTTCGGGCTGCGGAGCAGGACGCTGCCGACGAGGTTCTCAAAGGGGAACCCGAGGTAGCCGACGGACTGCATTTCCCGCAGGGTCAGGAGTTTGGCCCGACTGGCGAGCGGCAGGCCCTGGACGCCTGGAGGCAACGGCACGTCGATGTGCAGGATGGCGAAGTCGTGCGTGGGCAGCGGGTCTTTGCGATCCTTGCTGAGGGCGTAGTTCGGATGGACGAGGATGCGCCCCACGGGCAGGGCGGTGGACTGTCCGGCCAGGGTGACCCAGATGCTCATGCCAGCCTGTTCGCGGGCTTCGAGCAGGGTGACGGCCACATGCGCATTCGTGACGAGGCAGGAGCGGCCTGCGACAAGCCAGGCCGTGCCAACGGGCGTGGGTTCACCGGCTCCGGGCAGGGACATGGAGCAGATGCCGACACTGGGCTCATAACGCTGCGCATGAACTTCAAAACCACTGCCGCCAAAGCTCGGGCCGCCGACACTGACAAAGGTGGAGCCGGCGACTCCAGATGTGGCCATGCCTGCGGCGTAGTTTTGTACAAAAGAGGGCACGGACTGGCCACCGGGGAAGGTGCCCGGAGGCATGGTGGCAAAGCTCTGGCCGGTGGAGAAAACGGTGACGTTCGGCTTGGGCTGTGAAGCTTTGATGGCCTCGACCACGCTCTCTCCGAGCGCTCCGGCGACATGGATGGGCGAGACATCCTTCGTGCCCTGGGCGACTTCGATCTTGGCCTTGGTCTTGATCTCAGACAAGGCACGCATGGTTTCGATCTGGCCCCGACGCACCTCGTTGAGGATTTCGACATCGGACATGTCGCCCTCTTTTTTCAGCCGAATCCTTTCCCGTTCGGCATCGTGTTCGCGCTGGAGGCGCAGACGTTCGAGTTCATCGCGCAAGAGCTCCTCTTTGCGCCGCTCCTGGAGTTCATACTCCTGGGCGGTGAGTCGCACCGTCCCCACGCGCTCCACATCCGCGAGTTGGCGTTCTTTCTCCCTGGCGATCTGATACATGCCGATGACGTGCTCCCTCTCCATGCTGGTGAGCGCGTACTCATGCGTCCAGCGGTCCACCTGCTCTTTGAAGGCGAACTCGTCTTTGATCTCGGTGAGCTTGTGGCCCTGCTCCAGCTCACGTTTTTGTTTGGCCCAGCGCAGCTCGCGTTCGGTGCTGTTGATGAGGCCCTCGGACTCGCGGACGCGCTCGATCTGCGGAGAGACGAGGCGGAGATCGACCACGCCTTTGAAGCTGAGGCCATACTCTTCGAGCAGGCGCGGCAGCTCCTCGCCGAGGCGGGCTTCGATCTGCGGGCGGAGGTCGGTGGAGCGGGCCACCTCCTCCACCGTGAGGCGAGAGAGCGCGATGCGCAGCACCTCAGCGATGCGTGCGGTGTGTGGCAGGATGAGGTCATCATCTCGCACGAGATCACTGCCCGTGGGAAGCAGGCGGCGGATGATGGTGGAGGGATCGGCGGCCTGCACTTTCACGAGCAGCGCGGCCTCCACGGCAGAGTTGTCCCGGGTGAAAAGCTGCGCGGTATCGCCCAGGCTGACCATGCAGGTGACGGGATCGGTGACGAGGATGAAGCCATCCACAAAACCGCTGCCTTTGTCGCCGCCGGTGAGTCTTTCCCAAAAGCTGGTCTGCGAGTGGTAGCCGGGTTTCAGCGTGTCGCGGTATTGACCATTGCGATAAAGAACGCCGAGCGTGCCTTCATCGACCTGGATGCCATGGCGGAGGCGCTCCTGCGGTGTCTCGATGGTCACACGCGTGGCAAAGATGCCCTCGGTGCGCCGCCAGCGGTCGCTAAAAATGAGGTCACGTGCCTGGGTGGTGAGATTGGCCCCACAACTCCAGCAGCCCGTGGAGTCTGCCGCCACGCTGGCACCACAGCCCGTGCAGTTGCGCCAGGAGTTCGCGCGGCCTGCCTGACAATGATTGCAGAATTTAGCCGCCTTTTCGATGCGATGGCCGCAGTTGGTGCATTTCTCAGTGAAGAAGAGTTTGAGGAGGGACATGGGATGTGGAGGAAAAAATGGAACGGGAAAAATTCAGGCAGGATGCAGGCAAAATGCCAGCTTTATTCCATCACAGGCAGCACACTGTCCACGAGCCAGCGCACACTGTCCGCCGTAGCGATGGCGACACGCGCCACAGGATTTCGCGGCCCACACTCGACATAGATGAACTGACTGACGACGAGGGTGATGAGAATGATGGAGAGAGTTTTCATGGTGGGATCAGGCTGGGTGCCTGAGCTGGAAAGAAAGCAGGAGGGATGTTTTCCGGCCCATTTTGCAGATTCTCGAATTTGGCACCCGAGGGGAATGTTCTGAAGCCTGGCAGGTTCGGGATTGACGGAATCGAACTCTCTGGATGAGCATCCGACCTCAAAATCTCAGGCATCCCTCTTTTCAGCGAAATTTATTCGGAAATACCCCGGCACGTTTTCTTTTCACCTCTGTCAGCCGACACCTTCATCATGAAAACCTCTTCCTCATTTCTTCTCTCCATCATCGCTGCCAGCAGCCTGGTCACTGCCGCACACGCTCAGCGTGAATCGTTTGATGCCACGGTCGTTCGCAAGGCGGAGGTGCTCATTCTCGAGTTCGTAAAAGCCGAAACGACTTTTCACAACATTCTCTTCAAGTTCGACTCCGCTGAATTTCTCAACAAGGCTTCGGAAGACCAGGTGGACGAGATCGCCCGAACCCTAATATCTGGACAGTATGCAGGAACCCGTTTTCGCGTGGAGGGGCACACCTGTGACATCGGGGAGGAAGACTACAATTTAAAGCTCTCCACCCAACGAGCGGAGGTCATCCGCCTCCGACTCATCAAGCAGGGGGTTCCCGCTGGGCGGCTCACTGCCCGTGGCTTTGGCGAAACCGAACTCGTTGAGAGGATCAAGCCGACCGACTCCCCTGACCAGGCCGAAGCCAGGCGCAAAAAGAGCCGCCGGGTTGTCATAAGGAACCTTGATGTCTCACCGACCGGGGAAAAGTAGCGCTATTTCCGGAAACTCCCCTGTTCATCTCCTTTTACCCATCGCCATGAAATCCACTGCTCCATTCCTAATCGCCCTCGGGCTGAGCCTCACGCCCACGCTACGCGCCGATGTGGCCCCGCCGCCCTCGCGTTTTGAAAAGAACTCCGGCAATGCCACCATCCAAAAGCCTTCTGAAAACAAGCCAGCACCCGAGTCCCGCGATGAGGCCGACTTCCTCAAAGCCGTGAAGGCTGGCGTACAATTCACGGAACTGGGCTGCATGAGGGCCACCTTCGTCTTCGATGAAAACGCCGCCGAGTATGAGACGCAGGTGACGGAGGCGTTCAGCGATGCTGACTTCCGTGTCTTCTCAAAGGGAAACGTCGTCCAGGGGCGGGTCGAGCCCAAGGCCCTGCATGAGATCGGCAACGATCGTTATGCCGACCTCGTCGTTTACACCACCATCGCCGGCCGTGAGAAGCCTGCGCTCGGGAAGCTGAAGCTCTTTGAAGCCACCTGCACCATGCAGGTTTACAACCCGATGTCCGAGGAACTGCTCGTCAGCGAGACCGCCCGACTGGAGGGCAAACGCCACGTCGATGAAGTTGAAGCCCTGCGCAGCGCCACGGAAGGCGCGGTCGCTGCAGCCACGAAGGAACTCATCATGAAAACGCTCGAGAAGGCGCACAAGATCCTCGTCCACGAAGCCCAGCTCAAAGGCGTGGAGGATCACCAGCACCTGCTTCAGATCATGGAATACACTGCGAAGCTCAAGGGCGTGTATCACGTCCGCCAGATGACCTATGACAAGACCACAGGCCTGGCCGTGATCGAAATCATCGGAGCCCCGCAAACAGAGAGCTTCTGGCGCGCCTACCTGAACAACCTGCCCAAGCGTGAGAAATGGATCATTGATGTGAAATACATCCGCATCGTGCAGAACGAAAAGCTCCGCCAGAAGAACCCCGACTGGACCAAGTAAACGCCCCGGCTCCTGCTTGAAACTTGAAACCCGAAACTTTGACTTATCTTCCATGAAACTCCTCCCACTCGCCCTCGCCGCCTTCCTTGCGTTAGCCACCTCCGCCACCGCCCAGGGCATCTCCCAGCCACGTCCGCTGACGCTTCCTGATGACATCGACATCGCCACCCTGAAGGACGCCGGACGTGCGGCCATCTCCCAGGTGCTGGCCGAGTTTGCCGGAAGCAATGCGAGCGGCGGCAAGAGCTACATCATCCTTCCGTTGTCGAAGGACATCGACCAGGGCTACTTCACCCTCCAGTTTGAAAACGCCTTCACGCAAAAGGCGGGTGCGGCTGGTTACAAGCTCTACACCCGCACGGACAAGGTGTTGGAAAAGGTGCTAACCGAGATCGAGTTCCAGCAGAACTTCGAGGACTCCCTGAACAAGGCCACCATGCAAAAGCTGGCACTCGTCGGAGCCGAATCCGTCATCCTTCCTCGAATCGACATCGACCGCAGCGGCGATGGAGCCCTTACTTTGCGCGCTAGCATCGGCATCCACAACGTGGCCACTGGAGAGAAAGTCTGGGGCAATGAAAGCAGCTCCCTCATTCCCGGGCGAGTCACTACCGAGCAGTGGATCACCCGCGGCATCATCGCCCTCGCCGCATTCGCCGTGTTGATGATTGTGCTCTGGTTCATTCGCATGGTGCGCCGGGCGGCACGTCCGAGGTGATTTGTGAAATGAAAGCGGACTTCTGCCGTGAAAAGTCCTCATTTTCTGCCCATCGCCTGAGCTGCTCTGCCCAGTCAGGAAAATGCAGTGTGGAAAACACGAGGCTTTGCAAACGCCTGTCCTTGAGATGAAGGCAAAAACCGGGGGCGAAATCGTGGAACTTGAGCTAGCTTCCGCGTTCCCACCGTCAAATTCAGATCTTTTTCTTCTTTCGCCCCCCATGACCCGCGTCCGCTTCGCCCCTTCCCCCACCGGTGACCTCCATGTCGGCGGTGCCCGCACGGCTCTTTTCAACTGGCTCTTCGCCCGCAAGACCGGCGGCACCTTCATCCTCCGCGTGGAAGACACCGATGGCGCGCGGAATACCACCCAGGCATCCGAAGGCATCGTCAAAGGCCTCCGTTGGCTCGGGCTCGACTGGGATGAAGGCCCGGATGCCGGTGGCGACTGCGGTCCTTATTACCAAAGCCAGCGCAAAGACATCTACGACGCCTACCTCGCCAGGCTCGAAGCCGCCGGACGCACCTACACGGAGGAAAATGGAGCCGTCCGCTTCAAATTCAGCCGGACCGCTATCACCGTTCATGACCTCGTCTGCGGCGATGTCACCTTCGCCCCCACTGAGGAGCCTGACATGACCATCCGCCGCCCGGATGGCAGCTACATCTTCCACTTCGTGAATGTCGTCGATGACATCGAAATGAAGATGACCCACGTCTTCCGTGGCGAGGACCACCTCTCCAACACTTGGAAGCACATCGACCTCTTTCATGCCTTCGGTGCCACACCTCCGCTCTACGCCCACATCCCTCTCATCCTGAATCCCGATGGCACAAAGATGAGCAAGCGCGATGTCGGCAGCGCCATCGAGCACAGCTACATGAACGAAGGCTTCCTCCCCGACGCCGTCTTCAATTACCTCTCCACCCTCGGCTGGACCCCGCGTGCAGAAAAAGAAGTGCTCAGCCGCGACGAACTCGTCCCGCTCTTCGACCCCGCCGAGATCCACAGCGGCAATGCCAAGTTCGACATGCACAAGTGCCAGTGGTTTAACGCGCAGTATCTCCGCGCGCTGAGCCCCGAGGCCCTTTTTGCCGCCGCGCGTCCCTTTATTGAAGCCAAAGGCTACACCATCACCGACGAAGCTGCCGCCACCGCCGCCGTCTTCAGCGTGAAGGAGAAAGTCAGCCTGCTCTCCGAGATCCCCGCCTGGGTTCATTACTTCTTCCGCGAGGACTACCCCTTCGAGGCCGATGTGACCGAGAAGCTCAAGTCCAAGGCCGAAAATGCCACCCTCCTCCGCGCCGCCGCCACTGCTTTCACCACTCTCACCGAGTGGAACGAAGCCAGCGTGCAGACTGGTGTTGAGGAAGCCGCCAAGGCCAACAGCGTCAAACCCGGTGCCCTCATGCCGCTGCTCCGCGCCGCCCTCAGCGGCCAGTCACGCGGCCCTGGCGTCACCACCATCGCCCACCTTGTCGGGAAGGACAGCACGCTGCGCCGCATTGAGCGGACCTTGGCGGAAGTACTGTCGTAGAATAATTCAAAGAGAGCGCTGCCTGAGCGATGTCCATGGTGCCCTGCGTCGGGCGCCACCTCCTCAGGCTGCTTCTTTTTGGCGACGCCCCAATATGCAGTCGCCCGCTCGTTTGGTCACTTTAAGAACATAAATGGCGACTTTGCCTAGTCAGGTTGTGGAAAAGGCGGTTGCCAGTGCATCACCACCCGCTAGAATCGGCGGCCCCATTCCCGACCCAACCAACCGCCTCATCTCTTCCTCGTGAATTCGCACTTCCTTCTCACCCAAGGCATACCCACCTCCCTCGTCCTCGCCATTGTAGGACTGGCCTTTGCCCTGCTCCTGATCCGCGTGATCATGAAATGCTCCCCTGGAAATGAAAGGATGGCCGAGATCGGCGATGCCATCCAGCAGGGAGCCAAGGCCTATCTGAACCGCCAGATCCGCGCGATCAGCATCATCGCCTTCGTGATTTTCATCGCGGTCTGGTACACACGCGGTGGCGTCTCCAGCATCGGCTTTGTGGTCGGTGCGGTTTGCTCACTGCTTGCGGGTTACATCGGCATGAACGTCGCGGTGCGTGCCAACGTCCGCACGGCCTGGGCGGCCAGCGTGGGTGCGCATCCAGCTCTGAAGGTGGCTTTTAATGGTGGTGCGGTCACGGGCTTGCTCGTCGTCGTGCTCGGCCTGCTTTCCGTCGGCGTGTTCTTCCTCGTGGTAGGCAAGATGTCCGGCGACAAAGTAGCCATCGATTCGCTCATCGGTCTCGCGCTCGGCAGCTCTTTGATCTCCGTCTTCGCCCGTCTCGGCGGTGGTATTTATACCAAAGCAGCAGACGTGGGTGCTGACCTCGTCGGCAAGATCGAGCAGAACCTGAACGAAGACGATCCACGCAATCCGGCCACCATCGCCGACAACGTGGGTGACAACGTGGGCGACTGCGCTGGCATGGCTGCGGACGTTTTCGAAACCTATGCCGTAAGTCTCATCGGTGCCCTGCTTGTGGGTCACCTCACCGCTCCCGGCAATCATGAAGTGCTCGTCTATCCCTTCGTGCTCTGCGGTCTGGCCATCCTGGCTTCCCTGCTCGGCATCGGCTTTGTGAACTTCATCAAGCTCAAGGCCACGCCTGCCCTCGTCGGCGGTGTCGCCGTCTCCGGTCTCGCGGCTGCGGCTCTCTTTAAATGGGCCACGGACAGCATCTTTACCGCCCCGTTCGTCATGGCTGGCAAGACGATCACACCGACAGACATCTTCTACTGCTCGCTGTTCGGCCTCGCGCTGACCTTTGCCGTCGTCTGGATTACGAACTACTTCACCAGCACCGCCCACAATCCTGTGCGCCGCATTGCCAAGGCTTCGGAAACCGGACACGCCACGAACATCATCGCCGGCATCAGCGTCGGTCACCACGCCACCCTTCTTCCGGTGCTCAGCATCGCGGCATCCATCTGGTTTAGCTGGGATCTCGGCGGTCTCTATGGCATCGCCATCGCCGTTGTCTCCATGCTCAGCTTGAGCGGCATCATCGTCTCTCTCGATGCCTTCGGTCCGATCACCGACAACGCGGGCGGTATCGCCGTCATGTCCGGTCTGCCTGAAGAAGTCCGCAAGATCACCGACGAACTCGATGCCGTGGGCAACACCATGAAGGCCGTCACCAAAGGTTACGCCATCGCCTCCGCCGGACTCGCCGCCATGGTGCTCTTCGGCAGTTATGTCGAGGAAGTGAAAGCCTTCCTGCACCTCGACAAGCTCGTCTTCGACCTCATGGACCCACGGGTCATCATCGGCATGTTCATCGGCGGCCTTCTGCCCTACCTCTTCACCGCCTTTGGCATGGACGCCGTGGGCAATGCCGCCGGCGCTGTCGTGCGTGAAGTGCGCCGCCAGATCGCTCTCAAACCCGGCATCCTCACCGGCCAGGACGTTCCTGAATACGGCCAGTGTGTGGACATCGTGACGAAGGCCGCCCTCCGCCAGATGATCGTTCCCGCCCTGCTACCCATCGTCTTCGTCATCGGCGTGGCCTTCCTGGGTAAAGAAGCCCTCGGCGGCCTGCTCATCGGCACCATCATCACCGGCCTCTTTGTCGGCATCGCCATGACCAGCTCCGGTGGAGCCTGGGACAATGCGAAGAAGTATGTCGAAGAAGGCAACCACGGTGGCAAAGGCAGCTTCGCCCACGCCGCAGCCGTCACGGGCGACACCGTTGGCGATCCTTATAAAGACACCTCCGGTCCTGCGGTGAACCCGATGATCAAAGTGGTGAACGTGCTGGCGATCCTCGTGATCCCGCTCTTCTTCAAATAAGACTCCGTGCTTTCAAATTCAAGGCGCAGACGCTCCGGTGTCTGCGCCTTTTTTGCGGCGAAATTATATCGACGGTGAGAAATCTTGCCCAATCTGGAAGTCCTGCCCATCCTCAGAGAATTCATCCCAATTGATTTTAATTCCATGTCCTTCATCCACGACGATTTCCTCCTCTCCACCACCGCTGCACGCCGACTGTATCATGACTTCGCCAAGGATGAGCCGATCATCGACTATCACAATCATCTGCCGCCGAAAGACATCGCTGATGACCGGCAGTTCAAAAACCTTTTTGAGATCTGGCTGGCGGGAGATCACTACAAATGGCGTGCAATGCGCTGCAATGGCGTGCCCGAGAGCCTGATCACGGGCGATACCTCTCCGCGTGAAAAATTTCTCGCCTGGGCGGCGACAGTGCCGCACACGCTGCGCAATCCTCTCTACCACTGGACACACCTGGAACTGAAGCGCTACTTCGGCATCGAAGAACTGCTCAATGAGAAGACGGCACCTGCCATCTGGGAGCAGACGGAGGCGATGCTTGCGAAGCCGGAAATGAGCGCGAGAAACATCCTGCGCACGCAGAAGGTGCGAGCACTCTGCACCACGGATGATCCTGCGGATGATCTTTCTCACCATGCGAAGTGTGCTGCGGATGGCCTGGAGATCGGCGTCTATCCGACTTTCCGTCCAGACAAAGCCTACGCTATCTCTGACTCGGTGGCCTGGAATGCGTGGTGTGACAGGCTGGGCCAGCTCGCGAATGTGAACATCACCAGTTTCAGCAGTTTGCTGGAAGCACTGGAGAAACGGCACGAGGCATTTCACGCCATCGGTGGACGTCTGAGTGATCACGGGCTGAACTCTTGCTTTGCCAACTTTGCCAGCGAAGGCTCCGCGCAGAAAGTATTCAGCCGCTACCGAGGTTCAAAAGTCAGACGCGTCTATCCCGAGGACATCGAGATCCTGGGCACCCACGTCATGATGCATGTGGGGCGGATGAATGCGCAGCGCGGATGGACGATGCAGCTCCATCTCGGACCGATCCGCAATAACAACGCACGTCTCGCGCGTGAAATAGGTGCGGATGTAGGCTGCGACAGCATCGGTGACTACCCTCAGGCGCAGTCGCTCTCCGCATTTTTGAATGCGCTGGATTCCGAGAACGCGCTGCCAAAGACCGTGCTGTACAATGTGAACCCGGCAGACAACTATGTGTTCGGCACCATGGCGGGGAACTTTGCAGATGGGACGACGCCTGGGAAGGTGCAGTTCGGCTCGGGCTGGTGGTTCGTCGATCAAAAGGAAGGCATGGAGTGGCAGATCAACGCGCTGAGTAATCTGGGGCTTCTTAGCCGCTTCATCGGGATGCTGACAGACAGCCGCAGTTTCATGAGCTTCCCCCGCCATGAGTATTTCCGCCGCACGCTCTGCAATCTGCTGGGCGCTGACCTGGAAAGCGGAGTACTGCCTGCGGATTACGACCTCGTGGGCGGCATGGTGAAGAACATCTGCTATGCAAATGCGAAGGCCTATCTCGGGCTCACTCAGTCTTAAGCTTCGCCATCTTTTCAGTCATGATCCTGCGCGCGAAAAACCTCACCAAGAAATTTCCCGGCGTAACGGCTCTCAGCGAGGTCTCGTTTGATCTCACCGAGGGGGAAATCCATGCGTTGTGCGGTGAAAACGGTGCGGGAAAAAGCACGCTGATCAAGCTGCTCTCCGGCATTCATGCGCATGGCTCGTATGAGGGGAGCTTTGAGGTCCAGGGCGCGGATGCCTGCTTCGCCGGCATCGCAGACTCGGCAAGGGCGGGCATCTCGGTGATCTACCAGGAGCTCGCGCTGGTGGATGAAATGTCGGTGGCGGAGAACATTTATTTAGGCTGTGAGCCGCGCCGCTGGGGAGGGCTGGTGGACTGGCCGCGCATGTTTCGTGAAGCGAAAGTGCTGCTGGAGCGCTTCAAGGTGGAACTGGATCCTGCGACGCTGGTGAAGGATCTGGGAGTGGGGCAGAAGCAGCTCGTGGAGATCGTGAAGGCGCTGGGGAAAAACTCGAAGGTCCTCATTTTAGATGAGCCGACGGCGGCACTGGCGGAGCATGAGGTGCAGGTGCTGCTGGACATCCTGCGTGATCTGCGTCGGCGCGGCATTGCCTGCATTTACATTTCACACAAGCTGGAGGAGGTCTTTGCCATCGCAGATCGGATCACTGTGCTGCGTGATGGCAGGTCCATCACAACGATGCAGGCTGCGCAAACGAGCCGCGCGGAGGTGATCGCGAAGATGGTCGGGCGTGAGCTGGGGGATCTTTTCCCCCGCCGTACCAGTAGTCCGGGAGGTGTACTGATGACTGTGGACAAACTTTGTGTCCTGGACGCGACCGGTCATGAGCGCCTGCGTGGGGTGAGCTTTGAACTGCGTGCTGGAGAGGTGCTGGGCATCGGAGGGCTGATGGGGGCGGGCCGCACCGAACTGCTGATGCATCTCTATGGTGCCTGGGGCGCACGAGCTTCCGGCAGGGTGAATCTGGCAGGACGTGAACTGAAGGGCGGTGATCCAGCGCGAATCTTGCGCGAGGGGCTGGCGCTGGTGAGCGAGGACCGTCGACGTTATGGGCTTATTTTGGAGGAGGAGATTAGCTTTAATCTCAGTCTCTCAAGCCTGACGGCAATCACGCGCGGAGGTTTGGTGAATCGCGGTGCGGAGGCGAAGCGGAACCGGGGCATGTTTGATCAGTTGCAGGTCAAGGCCACGGGTCTCGGAGCCGTGGTGGGCCGTCTTTCCGGCGGGAACCAGCAGAAGGTGGTGATCGGCAAGGCTCTCCTCACCGAACCGCAGGTGGTGATGCTGGATGAGCCGACACGCGGCATCGATGTGGGCGCGAAGATCGAGATTTATGAACTGATCAACCGCCTCACTGAAGATGGCAAAGCTGTCATTCTGGTCTCCAGCGAACTGCCCGAGCTCATCGGCATGAGCGACCGAATTCTGATGTTGAACGAGGGGCGCATCGGCGGGGAGTTCAGCCGCAACGGTGCCACCCAGGAGAAACTGATGCAGGCGGCAATGGCGCAGGCTTGAGGGCATGAAAAACGCCGATGGCAGTGGAGTGCCACCGGCGCTGCAAAGGTGGTAGGCGTTACTTTTTCAGCAGATCGCGGATCTCTGTGAGAAGCAAGATGTCGGCAGCGGGCGCGGCGGCCTCCTCTTTTTTCATCATGGAGATGAGCTTGTTCGCTGGCTTCACGA
>CAYMHJ010000042.1:18533-29409 GCA_964390165.1 uncultured Prosthecobacter sp.
GCGGCGGCCTCCTCTTTTTTCATCATGGAGATGAGCTTGTTCGCTGGCTTCACGATGACAAAAAAGATGACCGCGGCGGTGATGAGGAAGCCGATGAGCGCACCGATGATGGCCCCGATGTCGAGCTGCAGGAAGGGGACGATCTCGTTCACTTTGGACTCGGTTCCGTCGGCGGCTTTTTTGACGACTTCGATGGTTTTTTCACCCATCTTAAGTTTGAGGTCGGGATTGGGGCCACCACCGAACATGCCGAGGATTGGCTCGACGATGCCTTTGGTGAAAGCCGTGACGATATTGCCGAAGGCGGCACCGATGATGACACCTGTGGAGAGGTCCACGACGTTGCCTTTGAGAATAAACTTTTTGAATTCGTCGAGCATGATTGAGAGCGGGTTAGAGATAAGGCGGGCATTCGATATGAATGGCGCGCTCCATACCAGCCATTTTTTTGCCAAGATGAGAAGGATTTGTCTCCTCCTTCATGCGACGCATGACCGCCAGAGAACGCCGATCTAGGACGACTCGCAGAGTCTGGGAGCCCTCCGCATGAACTGCTGTCTCCTGATGGCGCAATTCATGACGGAAAACGGCCTGTGAAGGGCGGTAGAGTGCGGCCATGCCCACACTTTCATCAATGAGGTCACAGGGAGTGCGTCCCGTGAGATGGCTGACCCCGACATAGCAGCCGAGTTCCACCGAGCGTGCGGAGGCACAGCGGTTCACCCTTTCGACACCGAGAATGGTCTCCGTGGCGCTCGGGCAGAGGATGAGTTCCACCCCGCTGTCCCGCAGTCGTGTGGAGAGTTCGGGGATCTCGATATCCAGGCAGATGATGACGGCGATGCGAAAACCTCCAAAATCCCAAAGCAGCAGCCTTTCACCTGGAGAAAAGGCATGCTCCCAAGGCGTGAGGTGGAGCTTGTCCTGATAGAGCATCCGGCCATCAGCAAAAATAAGGGCACGATTGCGAATTTGGCCATCAGGCAGCGCAAAGGGAACAGTGCCGATCACGGCGGCCTTTCCCGGCTGATGGAGTTTTTTTTCCAGCAGCGGAAGGACTTCTTTTCTGAAGTGTTCAGCCACGCCAGGCAGTTGTTCACCCGAATACTGAACCAAATGGGGGGAGAGCCCTAGCCAGGTGAATTCAGGCAGCAGCACCAGTTCGGCTCCGCCCGTCCAGGCACTCTCCACGATATTGAGTATTTTTTCAGCAAATTCAGATGCGTCCGCACAAGCCTCTCCAGGGTCGAAGGTCACTATGTCCAGGGTCATCAGGGTGTTCATGGCAGTTTTAGTTCAGGGGCTTGAGCCAGAATGTGAGAGGTTTGGACGACTCTGTAGCTTCACATAGCTCTTTCCAGGCGAACTCTGCCTTAAGTTCGGGGTGTTTCAGGAACCCCAGCGATTTCCAGAATTCGTCGAGCGGTCGATAGCCTGCGGGGCGGAGTGGGTGATTCTCCTGGCGGTCCACTGCACAGAATGCGGCGGTCGTGGCTCCAAGGGCTTTAGCGTGCTCCAGGCGTTTTTGACAGAAAATTTTCCCGATCCCCCGGCCGCGATAGCCGGGCAGAAGCACGGATTCTCCGAAGTAGCAGATGCTCTCGGCCGGGATTCCAGCCTCATCGAAACATTGCCTGAAAGCCCCCTCAGCCTCACTTAGTCGGACACAGGTCGTAGCACCGATGGCCTCATCCCCAGCAAAAGCGAGGACAATGAGGCTGCTCGGTGCCTGCGCGTAAGTTCGGAGGTAATGCTGTTCATCCTCGATCGTGCCATCATAGAGATAAGGGAACTCACGGAACACTTGCAGACGCAATCTGCCGAGCGTTTCCAAATGAGGTGTGATTTCAGTGTTTCTAAGGCTTAGATAATGTGGGGTCTCGCAGTTCACAGTCACCAAAAGTAGTTTTTCTCCAGTAAATATCCTTTTAAGACAGGGGGCGATAGCTGTAAAATCCACAATATAGAAAGCGAAAGGCTTTCCTCTTCGATTCCAATCTCGTCACCCCCCAAAAATTCACCCGCTCTTCTGAGGATTTCCTTAATTAGTTAAATGAACACTATCATCTGAATCGAGTCGATGTTCGTTTCATAAGCAGAGCTCCTGAGCCAGAACTCAACAGAGTCCACCACTACCCAATTTCCACCCCAACCGCTAAGACAAACCTACAACACCCAATACCCTACCGTGAAACATAAAATCTACATTCTCGATGAGCACCCTGTTGTGATCGAGGGTTTAAAAAAAATCCTGGATGGTCTGGATGACATCGAAATCGTCGGCTCCTCAGGCGACGAAGACACTGCCATCGCTGACATTGCCAAACTTAAGCCGTCCGTCCTTGTTTTTGACTTCAACGTCAAAGATAAGAACGGAATCGACAGCATCAAGAAGATCAAGCAGGCTTGCCCTGACGTGCTGCTTCTTGTTTTCTCCATGCACGATGAAAATGCCTATGCCGAGCGCTGTCTGCGTGCAGGCGCGATGGGTTACATGATGAAGAACGAGACAGGCAATCGCGTTGCCCTCGCCATCCGTCAGGTGCTCAGCGGCGGCTTTTTCTTCAGTGCCAACCTGCTGGCTAGCATCGTCGCAGGCGGAAGCCTGAGAGGCACTTCAGCGCGTGGTGAGCCGGGAAGGCTGCTCAGTGATCGTCAGCTCGAAATTTTCGAGATGGTGGGTCGTGGCATGGACTCCCACGGCATTGCGGAAAAGCTGACCCTCAGCTCAAAGACCGTCGATGCTCACAAGGCAAACATTCGTCAAAAACTCGGCCTCGACTCTGCGCGTGAGCTTCTCATGGAAGCCGTCCGCTGGGTGGAGAAATAAACCGCCAACCCATTTAAGAGACTCGTTAAAACCGTTCGGCTGGGGTGGCCGAACGGTTTTTTTGTCTTCAGATCCCTCGCGGCTGGCAAAGCCTGCCAGCGTCGGAGCGTTAGGAATGGATGCAACCCAGCCAACGCCTTGTCTCCCTTGATGCTTTTCGCGGCTTCGTCATGCTGTTGATGGCCTCTTCAGGCTTCGGACTTGCAGAGATGGCCGCGGCGAACCCCGAATCCTGGTGGTGGACGCAGATCAAAGCGCAGGTTTCCCATGTTCCCTGGCATGGCTGCTCCCTCTGGGATCTCATCCAGCCGAGCTTCATGTTTATGGTCGGCGTGGCAGTGCCGCTGTCAGTGCCGCGGCGGCGGGAACTTGGGGAGGGAGTGCTGAAGATCGGCTGGCACGCCCTCACTCGTGCCCTTTTTCTGGTGCTGCTGGCTGTCCTCCTGAGCACTCGTGGGAAGGATGAAATGACGAACTGGGTCTTCACCAATGTCCTGGCCCAGATCGGCCTGGGTTACTTCTTCCTGGTGCTGCTGGCTGGCATGGGCTGGGAGTATTGTCTGGCTGCCATTCTTCTCATTCTGGCTGGAGATTGGTTTTGGTTTTACCAGCACCCGCTGCCCACAGCCGAGCAATTGGCAGCCATTCAGGCGGCGAAACCACCTGCTGGCGGCATCTTGGACGGCTTCTTTGCCCACTGGAACATTCACACCAATGCCGCTGCGGAGCTTGACCGCTGGCTGTTGAATCTTCTTCCAAGATCTGAAACCTTCACCTTCAATACTGGTGGTTATCAGACGTTTAATTTTGTCCCCGCCCTGGCTACGATGCTTGGAGGCGCCATCACTGGACACTTTCTCCTCAATGGCCGGCATTCTCACGGTCATAAATGTGGGCGGCTGCTCGCGGCTGGCATTGTATGTCTGCTGCTCGGTACGGTCCTCGGCTATGTGGCCTGTCCGGTTGTGAAGCGCATCTGGACTCCTTCTTGGGCGGTCTTCAGCGGTGGCTGGGTGCTGCTGATGCTTTCCTTCTTCTACTGGCTCGTCGAGATCGCCGGGCAGCGACGCATCGTTTTCCCATTGGTCGTCGTCGGGATGAACAGCATCTTCATCTATGTGATGCACAGCCTCACCGCCGGCTGGATCAGCCAGCAGCTCGGCAAGCACGGCATGGCGGCCTTCTTCACGACGCAGTGGGGGCCTGTGATGGAAAAATGCAGCGTCCTCGCCGTCCTCTGGCTTCTTTGTCTCTGGCTCTACCGCCAGCGCGCCTTTCTGCGGCTTTAGTTCGGCTGATTCAGCCGCTGTTTCAGGAACTCATACGTCCCCACGCCGTGGATCATGTGCCCGGCGTCGAAGTGCTCGATGGTCGCGCGGTCGCCGATCCCCAGCTTGTTGTATAGGCGGCGCACCTTGGCAAACTCGTAGTTCACCCACTCGTCACTGCCCACGCCGTCATTGTGCCCGCGCTCCACCATGAAGGGGCGCGGGGCGATCAGCGCCACCATCTCGGCATAGTTAAAGGTGCGTCCCATGTTCCACTCCCAGATTTCGTACTCGTGGGTGTGGGTGTAGTTCATTGGCATGTCCGTGCTCACGCACTTGCGCACCCACTCGTTGAAGTCGCCGCTGCAGATGCTCAAGCAGTAGTCTGTGAGCACCGCAGGCGTGCGCATGGCCGACTTTCCACCATAGCTCAGACCGTAAAAGGCGATCTTCTCCGGCTGCGTCCACGACTGCGCCTTCAGCCATTCGAGAATGCGCTGATGCTGCCCATTGATCACGCTGTAAAGGGTGAGTCCGAGCGGATTAAGCTTCCGCTGAAGCGTGCGGAAGGCATGCATCCCACGATATGGATTATGAGGGGCAAACGTCACGAATCCCTGCTCCGCCAGACGCAGCGTGAATGCCTGATAAGCTCCAAATGCACGCTGAGTGGTGTCCGTCGTGATGGTGTCCTCTGGGATGCCCTCCAGGCCGTGTTGGCAGACCACGACCGGGCGTTTCTCTCCCTCCTTCAGATCTTTCGGAAGGCACAGCCAGCCCCAGGCGAAGACATCCTCCCACACATCCAGAGTCACTTCATAGATGCTCACCTTTTCCGTCTCGCGCACGAGGCGGCTCTTCGCGTTCATCCGCATATTCGGGTCCGGCAGGCGACCGATGACCTCATTCCAGAAGCGCTCGCGCTCCTTCACGGTATGATTCTCATACTCTGGCAGCGACTTGAGCGGCAGCTTGTCCCAGAACTGCACCTTGCGCTCCATCTCTGTCGTCACCAGCAGGCGTTGCGTGAATGTCTCCAGCTCGCGCACGAGGCGCTTTTGCCGTGTGGCGTCGGGTTTGATCGTGATCGTGGCCCCGGTGATCTTCAGCGACTTCAGCACGGCGTCAGCAGCGCCCTTCGGCAACAGGTGGCGGATGATCGATTCGTTGGCTGTCTCCTGTGTGGCAGCAAGGATGCGGCTCGTTGGTGCGAGCGTCTTTGCTCGGGCGATCTCAGCCTCAAACGCGGCCAAGTCGGGCGCAAAGAGTTTTCCCGGTGCGGCGATGGCGCGCACGCCCTTCTCCGCCTCCATCGAGACGACGCGGTTCGGATAAAACAAATGCTGCAGGACCAGCGGACGTGGGGCGATGAGGCTGGCGATCTCCGCATCCCCAAAGTCACGCAGGAGGCCGAAGACATTCCGCTCGATCGGCTCCTGCCACACTCCTTCACGCGGCGCGAAGTAACCCATTGAGTATGCACTGTCGATGCGCTCGTCCATGGCGGCCGCGTACAGGGCCTGCATGCCGCCCTCGCCCACACCTGCGATGAGCAGCGGCACCTGCTCCGGTTTCGTCTTGAACCAATCGACGATGGCCAGCGCCTTTTGCACCTCGTAGCCGATGATATGACGACCCAGCTCGAAACTTTGGCGATACACCCACTCGCGGTGCGGCACGTTTGTCTTCACGCCAAACTTCTCGTTCGTGCTGAACTCCGTCCCACGGCTGACTAGCGCCGGTATGACAACCTCGCAGCTCGTCGTCAGCAGCCACTCGTCCACCAGCTTTTCCGGCATGCCATCGGCATCAGGAATGTAAATCACCCGTGCATGAGTCCTCCCCTTCGGCTGCACATAGATGCCCTCGCCATTCACACCCTCAAAGACCGGCCAGCGCACGCGGAAAACCCGGCACGTCTCCGTTTCCAGCAGCAGGGCTGGTGAAGTGGTGTCTCCCACAAGCTCCAGTGCATCCACCGGCAGTCGCTGGTCCACAATGCCGAGCGCCGCCTTCAGTTTCTCACGATCAGGCTTCCGACCTGACTTCGACTGTTCGATGAGCCGCAGCGCCATCTTGTCGATACCCGCGACCATCGTGGCGGAGAAATCCGGGTTCGGCTCCAGCGGCTGGGTGCCGGGGAGTTGCGCATGCAGAGCGGCCGTGAGGCAGAGAAGAGGGAGGAATCGTTTCATAGCACCCAGGTCAGACGGGCAGGTTTAAACGCACCCCGCCAGGACAGCCTTGCTCTCAGCGCACCGCTTGCACCCACGTCCGCCCGCGCCAACATCACCCGCACCATGTCCGCCCTCGAAGATCTCCTCACCTGCCTCCGCTTCCCCAGCGTCTCCACCGACTCCAAGCACCGTCACGATGTCCGCGCCTGTGCCGACTGGCTTGTGGCAAAGCTCACCACCATGGGCCTGACCACGAATCTGCACGAGACTCCTGGCCACCCCATCATCATCGCCAAAAACCAGCACCTCCCCGGCCGCCGCACCGTCCTCCTTTACGGCCACTACGATGTCCAGCCCGCCGAGCCTCTCGGCGAGTGGCTTTCCCCAGCCTTCGAGCCCACCATCCGCGACGGACGCATCTACTGCCGTGGCGCCACCGACAACAAAGGCCAGCTCATCGCCCACATTTCTGGTTTGGCCGAGACACTCGCCGAGCATGGCGATCTCCCCGTGAATCTCACCATCCTCTTTGAAGGTGAAGAGGAGATCGGCAGCCCGAACCTCAAGCCCTTCCTCGAAGCCCATCAGGACGAGCTCGCCTGCGACGTCGTCGCCATCTCAGACACCGGCATGGTCGGCCCGGGCGTCGGCACCTTCACCTACGGCCTGCGCGGCATCGCCTGCATGGAGGTCAAGGTCCACGGCCCCAGCATCGATCTACACTCCGGCATCTTCGGCGGAGCCATCGCCAACCCTGTGACCATGGCCGCACGCCTCGTCGCCAGCCTGCACGATGATGAAGGCCGCGTCATGATCCCCGGCTTTTACGATGGCGTGCGCGATCTCCAGGACTGGGAGCGCAGCTCCTGGAAAGACCTCGGAGATGGCGATGCCGAGACCCTCTCGCTCACCGGCTCACCGGACCTCTTTGGCGAACCCGGCTACACCGAGCGCGAGCGCCGCTGGGCCCGGCCCACTGCCGAGGTCAATGGCATCGGCGGCGGCTATCAGGGAGAAGGATCAAAGACCGTCATCGCCCGCGAAGCCTTCTTTAAACTCAGCTTCCGCCTCGTCCCAGACCAGGACCCCGCCCGCATCCTCGACCTCGCCGAGGCACACCTCCGCGCCCAGGCATCTCCCGCAGTCCGCATCGAGATCAAGCGCGGCCACACCGGCATGGCCTACCTCATGGACCCGCACTCCCCCTTTGGTGCCGCCGCCCAGCGTGCCCTTCAGACCACCTTCGGCGGAAAAGTGGCCCTCATCCGCGAAGGCGGCAGCATCCCCATCGTCCAGGCATTCAAAGATGTTCTAAAAGCCGACACCCTCCTCCTCGGACTCGCCCTGCCCGACTGCCAGGCCCATGCTCCGAACGAAAACTTCCCCATCGCCAACCTGGAGGCCGGCATCCGCCTGAACCAAGCCCTACTGCGCGAACTCGCGGCCTAGCACGATTCTCCGACTCAAAAAATTTGTGCGGTGAGATTGCGTCACGCCTTCGGCATAGCTCCCTGCGGGTATATCTCATGATCAGCGCTTCGCTGCGCCCCAGGGGCATTGACCCAAGACGCTTTTAAAAACGCAGCAAAAGCCTCAGACATCCTGACCTCTTTCGGCTAGCCCGCCTTTCTCACACTCTTCGTTTAGAGTCAGTAAGCCACGGCCACATCATGGCTCAAAGGTAAGCCTGAATGGGCCTGTCAAGCCGCTCTCAACCCGTCCGGGTTAGGTTATTCGGCGGTTGGTTGGGCGATTTTCCCCTCGGGTCATTGTCTCTGGGGCTTCCCGATGTCGGGCAACGAGCCGAGTGCCAGCTTGGCAGGCGGGCTAGGCTTCCGCCGTTTCCAGCCTTGCCAGTGGCAACGAGAAACGGGATGCCTTCCGCCTCCGTTTCCGTGGCATCATCAACGAACTGGAGCAGAAGCTCAGTATTGAAGACTCGAATCGGCACGACTTTGGCCTGAACCAACCTGCCCCCTGGCCAGCCCAGCAGCGTCCACGTCACCGCTCAACTAATAAAAGCATGTCATCGGCATCGCCCCCGAGCCCGAGAAAATCCTCAACACACAGGGAACCCTGCACACCGTCGAAATCCTCCCTGTCGGAGCCAACGTGGGAATCACTGTCACCAGCGTGAATGATACTGGAGAGAGGCAGCCCAGTGAGGTGATGACGTAAGAACCAGACACAGACGGGGGAGACTGCGAGACTTTGAGAAAACGCACAGCCACCTCTAGGCCCGCTTTTTTGCAGTGCCTTTCGGAAAACCTGTTTTCCGTCTTCTTTGATAAGTCTCGCCATGAAACTCATCTCCCTATTCTTCGGTCTATCCCCTGCCCTCCATCTCACGAGTTGCGTCACCCCCATCGCTCCGATTGCAGACCGCCCAATCTCGGCTGAGGAGACAAGGTTGATCGGCACCTGGGCCACAACGGAGGAGACTCCTCACCCTCAGTTTGGCATCGCATTTCCGTTGTCCACGGTGGTTCACTTTCATCCTGACCGCAGCGCCAGGCTTGAGGCTGAAACCCACAATAGTTGGCAGGGCAGGCACAAGCACACATCGCGCTGGGAACTGGTGACCGGCACCATGCGTCAAACATCAGGCATGCGCTCCATCACCATGCACTGCACCTTCGTGGATGAAAAGACGATGCGCATTGATAACTCGTCAGGCTCCTACATCTGGCGGCGCTACAACAAGGACCCAAACAGCAGCACTCAGTGGGCCATGGATATGGAAGGCAGCAGGCATGTTTATGCTAAGCGGGATAACAGCGGCCCCATGACCGAAATGGAGAAGTTTTTCAACAGGCCTGTGAGTGACTTCTTCCCGGATTCACATGATCTCTACTGGGACAGTGTGGATCAGCGTGACAAAGCAAGGCGTGACCAGGAAAGGCGCACTCAGGAGTGGCAGCAGTACAACGGACGCTAAATCAACCAACTGAACTTTTATCGTCATGAACACGTTTCTTCGCATCCTTTTCCTGCTGCCCGCTTTCTCAGGCAATCTATTGGCCCAAGAATGGAATCTCGCTCTAGCGCGGCCCGGAGCGCCGGTGGCGATCACCGTTCCAGCAAAGCACACGATCACCTTTGGAACGACACAGGCCCGCAATCAGAGCAGCCAGTCAGCGACCTTGGATTTTGGCAATGGTGCCAGTTACAGCACGACGACAGGTGCTTTTCCTGATCAGACGCATCAGTTCACGGGGCCTTTGACGCTGACGATCAGTGTGAATGGCGGTATTTCTGCCTTCCACGCCGTGAATTATAAAATCACCAATTCCACCGCTGTCTATGCCTCGCCCTCAAATGCGGTGGTGATCCCCACGAATGCCACGGGGAACGTGCAGATCATCCTCGAATCCAGCACCGACCTCATCAACTGGTCGGCGGCCAATCCCGGCACCTACAGCCCCACGACGGCGAACCGCTTCTTCCGTGTCCGAGCGGTGCAGCCTTGAGCATTTCAAAACGCGAAACTTTCATTCTAAAAGCACGAATTCCCGCGAACAATATGAAGCTCTGCTTGCGCCTTTCCACCGCTATCGTCTGCCTTACTCTCGCCAGTTGCGTGGGCATCCCCTCTGGCTCTCCGATTGTTAACCGCCCGTTGTCCTCTGAGGAGCAGCGAATGGTCGGCACTTGGACAGACTGGGTCGATGTGCCCGGCCACGGTCTTTCTCGTGCTGTTATCCAGCGGGCACCAAATCACTCCGCAGTTTTAACCATCGCCGATGGTGTAGGTGATCGCGTGTATCAAAGACATGTCATCCTCTGGGAAGTCGTGAATGGTAAGCTGCATGAATCGGGAGGTTTGGAAGGCGATTCATATGCAGACTACCTCTTCGTTGGGCCGAACTATCTGGAAACAAAGGTCCCCGAAAGGTTGCGTAGCGAATGGTGCCGCTTCTCATCGAGTCCGGCGGTGAATCTGGCTGAGGTCTTGTCCCACCCAATGATCTCGGTCGCTGAAGCCATGGGTTCCTACTCCAGACCACAAACAGAAGAGAATCCTTGGCTGAAGATGGCTACGGACTACGCCACCAAAGGCACCGTCCCCGAAGGCTGGCAGAAACGGGAAGCGCCGAAGTGCGAAATCTGTGGTGCGACCATCTGGGATCATGTACTCGGCAGTTCCACCCGGTGCAGCCAGCATCGCGATGGGTTCGGAAAAATTTACACGCGCTGAGACATGCAGAACCATGATTGAACTCGCAAAAATGCCTGACCTGTCGGGCACGACTTTTGGACTGGCGGGAAATGAAGTGGAAAGGCAGGCTTACTTCCGCATCCGCACAGCTGCTTATGCCGCAGTGCCAGGACAACCAGTTGGAAGACCGTGCAGCTACGATGAGGTGGGCTGATCATCGTGGCCCGACAGGACGGGCGGGTGTTGGCAGGGGCGGCATGGTGCTGGCGGCAAGCCGCGCAGTGCTGCCGGTGGAGCTGGCTTTCCAGTCTACCGGGCGCACCTGCCACCACACATCCAGTCAGGGTCGGACTACACGGAGTATGGAGCGCTTGCTATGGAGCCAGGTAGACCAGTTCTCGAAAAGAATGTCTAAAAAGGCGCTGTACTTTTTAGAAAGTTG
>CAYMHJ010000043.1:0-28950 GCA_964390165.1 uncultured Prosthecobacter sp.
CCTGGTCGCAAACTCAGCGAAGGCACCATCGCCATCCAGGGCCACGACCCCAAGAGCGTGACCTATTACAAGGACATCTCCATCAAGCCTCTCTGATTGAGTTAGTTCGGGGCAGTGGATGGAGTGAGAAGTCGCCCCTCCCCTGCCCTTTTTAGTCCCATTATTTCTCCACCACTCCCGCTTCTGATGCCCTCCTCCGACCTCGCCATCGTGGAACTCCGCTCCTATTTCGTGAGGCATCGGAACTGCCTGCTTGTGAGAGGTCGCTTCACGGACCTTTACATGGATTACTACCTGCACCTCATGCAGCACGGCATCCAGCATGAGGAGAAGCTGGACACGATGCTCAAGGAGGCGCTCGCGGCCATGGCCCTGCACATGGGTTCCCGCCCGCATGACGAACGATGCGCGTGGACGATCAATGTGCATGATCCGCTGCTGAATCTTTTCGTCACTGGTGGCGGCTATCCGCAGGGGCAGGTGACGGGACGGATCTTCACGGATGATGTGAAGGACATGGGCAAGTCCCTCATCATCGCCCAGACCTCGCGCCCGAACATGCAGCCACGCCAGAGCATGATCGAATTCACCGGCGGCGATGTCTTGTCTGCGGTGGAGCAATTTTACACGCAGAGCGAACAGCGCCCCACGCGATTTTTCCGAATGCCGGACGAAGACTTCGTGCAGGTCTCCGCCGAGCCGGATGCTGACCTGGAATGGCTCAAGGGGCTGAGTGAACCTGAGATCCCCAAGCTCGACGAAGCCGAGCAGCTCTCTCTGCTGGAAACACGCGGCTACACTTTCGAATGCGGCTGCACAGTGGACCGCATGTTCCCCCTGCTCAGCAGGCTGCCAAAAGACGACCTGGACTACATTTTTAGTGATGGCCATGCCGACATCACCTGCCCGCGATGTGGTGCTAAATACAAGGCACCTCGCGAACTCTTCGAGCAATGGCTTGCAGCACAACCCAAGGTCTGAGTCGTATCTCCAGTCATGTCTGCTACTGTAACAGCCCCCGCGCCCAACTTTAAGATCGGCAATGAAAAGCTGATCAAAGTGCTGCCGAATGCCTCGAACAAGCTGCTCAGCCTGCTCTCGAAGCAAGGCCGCGCTGAAAACGGAGCGCTCCGCGTGGCTGTGGTCGGTGGTGGCTGCTCGGGGTTGCAATACAAGATGGACCTCGTCGATGGCCCGGCTAACCGCGACATCATGGTGATCTCGAATGAAGTCCGCGTGGTCATTGACCCGAAGAGCGCTCTTTTCGTCACTGGCTCCGAACTGGATTTCAGCGACGACCTCCAGCAGGGCGGATTCAAGGTGAAGAACCCGAACGCCGTCGTGACCTGCTCCTGCGGAGAAAGCTTTGCCGCCTGATCACTGCCATGGCGGACTGCTTTCAACTGCTGGGCCTGCCGCCGTGCGCTACTCTGAATGAAGGCGAACTGCAATGCGCTTACTTGCAGGCCACGCGTAGGGCTCACCCGGATCAGGCCGGTGGAGACGCACAGCTCAGCGCAGATCTGAACGCCGCGATGGAGACGCTGAAATCTCCCGTGACGAGACTGAAGCACCTCATCGAAACACGCTCAGGCCTTGGCTGGCGGGCCATCCCTTTGGAGGCAGGCTTGATGAGCCTCTTTGAAAAACTCGGTCCGCTGCTGCAGCAGTCCGCCGCTTTTCTTTCCCGCAAACAAACCGCAACCAGCGCACTCGCCAAGGCATTGCTCGCCAGCGAAGAGATGCGCCTGCGTGAGTCCATGGAAACCCTGAACGAATCCATCGAAGAAGAGTGGCAGAAGCTAGAATCCGCCCTGCCCGTCTGTGATGAACGTCTCGCCGCCGGAGACAGCAGCGTGTGGCCGGAACTTCAGGCATTGCAGGCCAAGTTCGCCTACCTGACGAAGTGGCGTGCGCAGATTCGTGAGCGGTTGCTCGGCCTCATGCTGTGAAGAGCCTGAAGAGGAATGGACTGCCTTCAGGTGACTTTCCGAGTTTTAGGACGGATCATCCGACACTGGTGCTGACGTAGGAGCGAAGGTCGAAGTCCTCCGCCACTTTGTCCGCCTTCCAGCGTCCGTCCGCATTGAGACGGAAGGTGCCGATCCAGCGCTGGTGCCAGGATTCAGGCTCGATCATGCTGAGATGTCTCCTGCCCTCGATCTCGTAAAGATGATAGACCTCTCCCACGACGGGCTCGAAGCCGAACTGGGATTCATAGATGAGCTTGTTCCAGTTGAAGGCATCGATGACTTTTAAATAGGCTTCACGCAGTTCGACGAGTTCTTGCTGAAGCTCCCGCTCCACACGCGTGATGCCGCGGCTTTTAAAGTTTGTGAGATCCTGCGGGATGATCTTTGCCGCCAGCCGGGATGAGGGATAGGGCAGATAATTGGTGCGCGGGGCGGTCTGGGAGAGATCGCGGTCGATGGGGTCGTCCTGGGGCATGGTCATCATGAGTGTTGTGTTACGCGCGCCGGGCAGGTGCGGCTGGTGATGTTTTGTTTTCAGCAAAGGAGTGACGAGAGGATTGCCATTCGCATTTCAGCAGGGTAGTTTCGATTCAAATGAAACTACGCCTCCTGCTTTGCCAACTGACCTGTCTTCTGGCGGCCTGCATATCATCCTCCGTTCCCACGCCTGAGCAGCTCGATGCCCTGGAGCAGAAGCTGCGGGCTGAGAACCAGCCTTTGTATGCCGACCTCAACCATCGGCGTGCCTCAGGTCAGCTCACGCAGGCCGAATATGAGACAGAGCGGGCGAGCCTGGAACATCGCCTGCTGGCCAAGGTGGATTCCATGACATGGAGCCGGCACGCCCTCGTGCAGAGCGAGATGAAAGCGAATGGAATCCCAACGCCTGACCAGCCCGTGGTTCTGGAAGCTCCTGGTGCAGGGACTGTGCAGGGCTCACTTTACTCCTCTTCCCGAATCAATGGCCTGGGAAATCAGATCCAGGGAAACATGATGCGTGATGTGGGCGGCGGTAACTTCAATCAGCGCCGCGCTGGAACGATCTACGATCCGCAATGATGTCCGCAGACTACCGTCGCCGATGAGTCCTCAGCATCTGGAGATCGTGGCCACGAGGGTGATCGACCAAACCCTGCGCCGCCTGCCTGAACCGATCCGCTCTGCTGCCAAAGGCTGTGTGGTGGAGGTGGAGCGAATGGAAAGTGCGGCGCATCTTGATGAAGAACTGCCGGAGGATTTGCTCGGGCTCTTCGAGGGCCTTTCACATGGAGAGGAGGACCACTCGGCCAATCCTGCCGACCTGCCACGTATCCGGCTTTTTTTGGACAATCTCTGGGACTACGCCGGAGGTGACCGGAGCCAGTTCCGCGAGGAAGTGCGCATCACCCTGCTGCATGAACTCGGACACTACCTGGGACTGAATGAAAAGCAGGTGGAGGAACTCGGCCTGGCGTGATCACAAATCCAGACTTCCCATTATTGTTTCGATCCAGCATAACCGCACCTCCATGAACTGGTATTTTAACAACGACGGCTGCGCCGATGGCCCCCATGATGAATCCGCCATGAGCGGCTTCATCCAAGAGGGCCGAATCCATGCCGGGACTCTCATCTGGCATGCCGGGCTGGAGCTTTGGCAGGAGGCCGGGATTCTGAAGGCCATGTGGTGGCAGCAGAATGTGCCAACTCCGGCGAGCAGCACGAAAGCGGATGAAAGCTCCCCCGGCCAGCATCGGAGCCCCATGCCTCTGGCACCGACGGAGAAGCCTGCCGGCAGCAAGGGCGTAGGATTGTTAAAACGTTGGTTCGGAAAGAAGGGGAAGTCCTGAACAGCGGCTGCATCTTTACGGTGCGAGACGTCCAAATTTTTTCTCCAGCTCTTTCAAAGACATCTGGATGAGCGTGGGACGTCCGTGGGGGCAGCAGTAGGGCATCTCACAGTCGAACAAGTCATCCAACAGTGCCTCGATCTCGGGGATGGCGAGCTTGTCATTTGCCTTGATGCTGTGCCGGCAGACGGTGGTGGCGATCATGTCCTCGCCAAGACGCAGCGCGGAACCTTTGGCAGTGAGTGTTTGCAGCTCTTCGATGATTTGATCCAACCAGGAGAGGGGATCATCGGTCTTCAGAAAAGTGGGAAGCGCCTCCACCTTGAAAATGTTCGGCCCGAAGGGCTCGATATCGATGCCTAGCCGACCGAGTGTCTCCTGATGACGCCGGAGGATGTCTGCATCACGAGGGCTGACCTGGAGGGTGAGCGGCATGAGCAGCCGCTGGGAGGGGACTCCACCCTGCTCCATCGCGCGGCGCATTTTTTCAAAGTTCACCCGCTCATGAGCGGCGTGCTGGTCCATGAGCACGAGGCCATCCGTGCTTTCGAGTAAAATATACAACCGGTGAAGCACGCCAATGATGCGGAAGTCCGGCCTTTGTGGCTTTGGCACCGGAATTGGACTTTCCTCGGGAACTCGGTCTGGAGCGGCCCCGGATATTTCAGATTCCTCAGGAACTGATGCCCCCTCCGAGGGCACGATCACCGGAAGTTCCACTGGAATGGAGAAACTAGGCGATGATGTCTGGCGCGTGACAGGAGTCGGCGCGAAACCGGCCGCTTCGGTTTTAAGGACAAAAGGGACGGAGGGCGCGTGGATCGCGAAAGTCTGCTGCTGAGGCACGGCCACCACGGGTAATGTCGCTCTCGGCAGGGAGGACGGAGGAGTGTGGCCCTCGGGTAGTTTGCTGGCACTTTCGAGAGCCTGACTCACGGCCCTGGCAACGGCATCGCGCACTGCGAAGCCGTCATGAAAGCGGACTTCCTTCTTGGCCGGATGCACATTGACGTCGTAGCCGACGGCATCCATTTCAATGAAAAGGAAGGTGACAGGATGCTGCCCCTTCATCAGCGAAGTGTGGAAGCCTTCACGGAGCCCATAGTTGATGGAACTGCTCTCGATGGGACGGCCATTCAGGAAGGTGAGCTGCTGCTGGCGGCTGGATCTGCTCAGCCCGGGACCACCGATGAAGCCCCACACGCGAATTCCTTTGTGCTCCAGAGGTGTCACCCGGATGAGCCGACGCGCGAGTTCGCCACCCACCAGGCCTCGAATTCTCTCCAGGACGTCATCCGTGGACGGTAGATGAAAGGCCACCGCGCCATCGCGTATGAGAGTGAACGTGACCTCCGAATGAGCAATGGCGTGGATAATGAACTGCTGCTCGATGTGCGAATACTCCGTGGTTTCAGTGCGGAGAAACTTCCTTCGTGCAGGCACATTGTAAAACAATGACCTCGCCTCAATGACCGTGCCTGACGCCCCTCCATAGTCCTTCACAGCGGAGAGTTTGCCGCCATTGATTTCCACTTCCGTGCCACCAAGCGCCTCCTTTTCACGAGTGGCCAGACGAAACCGCGTGACACTGGCGATGCTGGGCAGCGCCTCACCGCGAAACCCAAAGGTCAAAATGGCGGCAAGATCCTCCTTGGTTCGGATCTTGCTTGTAGCATGTCTTTCAATGCTCAACAGCGCATCTTCTCGATTCATCCCACAACCGTCATCCACCACACGGATCATCGCCGTTCCGCCACGCTGCACCTCCACGGTGATGTGCGTGGAGCCTGCATCCAGGCTGTTTTCCACGAGTTCGCGGATGACGGCTGCAGGCCGCTCCACAACTTCACCCGCAGCAACCTGGCTGGCGAGCGCATCGGGCAGTATCCGAATTTTTGACATAACAATGATATAAATGAAAAGGATGAGCGCGTAATCCTTGCAACTGACTGGTGCCTGTGAAAAGGGCCTGCCTCACAAATCATTCATCGTCCCGCCCCTTCCCTTTTGCGATGATCTCTCTGTCCGAAAACGCCGCCATTCACCTTCGAAAACTCCTAAACGAAAAGGAGGCTCCCGACGGATCGGGACTGCGCATACGTGTGGAGAAAGGAGGATGCGCAGGCTGGCAATACACCATGAAAGTGGACTTGCCTCAGAGCACAGACAGCACGTTTAGTCATCTTGGCGTCTCACTCATTGTAGATGCAGAAAGTCTGGCATTTTTAGACAATAGCCACATTGATTATTTGGATGACCTTAATGATTCTGGCTTCCGTGTTGAAAATCCAAATGCCGCCAGAAACTGTGGCTGTGGCACCTCATTCAAGCCGAAAGCAGCCTAGATGCCTCATTTGCAATGAATTATTTCAGTTTATTCACAAAAAAGCCTTTTCTTTTGTTCTTAAACCAGTAAAATTTAGTCATCTCAATTTCAATAACTTTAATAACTTTCTCATAAATGCTATGCACATTCGGTTTTTGAGCGATGGCAGCGAATACCGCTCCTATGGAGGTGGCAACTTTTCCAAAAAGAAGGAGGGGGATGGCACCATCTTTTGGTGGGCCATCCTTATTACACTCCTCATGGGTGCAGCCACTTTCTGCTGGTTTTTCAGCATCATGGTCTTCGCCCACCCAGAGAAGCCCTTTAATTACAAAATGCTGGCCAAGCTCAAGAAGCTGGAGCCACTCCGCCCCTGGACCACCTACACGGTGCCAAATGGGAAAAAATTAGATTCACGAGCACTGCTGGCTGAATTTTATCCCTACAGCGCCGAACAGATGGCCGTGAGCAATGATGTCCTGAAGCGCTCCTTCATTCGCAACTTCAAGCATGAAAGACCGACTTATGTGCTCGGCAGTTACAAGGTTCTGAGCCTACGTATGCTAACAGAGGCGGATGTTGCCTCACCGGGATGGGTGGTCCGAGCTCGTGCTACGGAACTCGAAGATGTGGATATCGAAATCCTCATGCCTGGCCTCAGCGTCAAGGACGAACCCTTCCATGTGGGTGATGTCGTGACGATGGACAGCAGCAAGCCTCAGGTGACTGTACTTCATGTCCAGCGCATGGATGGAGATCGAATCTGTGTGACCACCATTCCCCTGGCCTATACAGGATTCACCAAAACGGCTTCAGCGATCAAGATGACTCCACCTGAAAAACTAAACATGGATGCCTACTGGCCGGTGACTCGCGACACAGGCTCCGCGATGGCATCTGAAGATACTGCCACAAGCGACCGAAAAGACGTTGTAGCCACAGGGAACTGAGCCGTCAGACAAATCCAAGACCACTCAAATCAACCACGCTCCTTTAAGAGCGTGGTTTTTTGTTTTCGGAAGTCTGCAAACGTCGTAAACCCTGGTTTTGTGCTCGACACCTCTTTACGACACCGTCAAAAATCCTGTCGCACGCCATGAATAAAGTCCCTTACACCAACCGCCGTCAATTCCTAACCAAGTCCGCCGCTGCCATCGGCTTTCCCACCATCGTCCCGGCATCTGTCTTTGGGCAGAACGCCCCATCCAAAAAGATCACCATGGCCGTCCTCGGCTGGGGCATGATGGGGCCTGGCAATACAGGCAAGTTCCTCCAGGAGGCCGACTGCCAGATCGTCGCAGCCTGCGACATCGACAAACGCAACCTCCAAAAGGCGCTCGACACCATCAACGGCGCCTACAAGAACAACGACTGCAAAGGCTACCATGACTACCGCGAGGTCATGGCACGCAAGGACATCGACACCGTCATGCTCGCCCTGCCGGACAACTGGCATGCGCTTACCTCCATCGAGGCTGCGGATAACGGCAAGGACATCTACGGTGAAAAGCCCCTCGCCCGCACCATCGCCGAACAACAAGCCATCGTTCGTGCCGTGCAGAGAAACAGCCGCATCTGGCAGACCGGCTCCTGGCAGCGTAGTGAAGACAACTTCCGCATCGGTGCCGAGATCGTCCGCAATGGCCTCATCGGCAAACTCACCCGCGTGGAAGTTGGCCTGCCCGCAGGGCACAACGACTTCGCCAAGACTGGAGACAAGCGCAGCGTCACACCACCACCTGCCGAACTGGATTATGAAATGTGGATCGGCCCTGCAGCCATGCAGGACTACATCGAATGCCGCGTGCATAAAAACTGGCGCTGGGACTACAACATCGGCGGCGGCCAGCTCCTCGACTGGATCGGTCATCATTGCGACATCGCCCACTGGGGCATGGACATGGACAGCTCCGGACCGAGCGAAGTTAAACCCGTTCAGTTCGACATGCCGCCACGCACCGACATCTGGAACACCGCCACCAAATATCGCGCTGAAGCCACCTACCCCGGAGACATCACCATGGTCATCGCCGGTGGGCATGACGACATCAAGATGGGCACCAAATGGATAGGCACGGATGGCTGGGTCTATGTGAACCGCAACGGTGCCTTCGACTCATCCAATCCAGCGCTGAAGCAGATCATCAAAAAGCGCGAGGGCGACAAAGTCATCGAAGCTGCCAAGGCTCCAAAGCTGGGCGACGACGTGATCAAGACCCGCCTTTACGCCACGCCCGGCCATCACCGAAATTTCCTGGACTGCGTCAAATCCCGCAAGCCCACCGTCACGCCGGTGGAGACCGCTCATCGCAGCGCCACTCCAGGCCATCTCGCCCTCATTTCCTTCCTCGTGAACCGCCCCGTCAAGTGGGATTCGGTGAAGGAGGAGATCATCGGCGATGCCGAAGCGTCAAAGCTCCTCGGGCGCGAGTATCGCGGCTCATGGAAGCTCAAAGCCTGAGGCTATCAACCGTCTGAACCCTCATGCGGGCATCCTGAAAAGGGTGCCCGCTTTGTTTTAGAAGAGCGCCATCTGCTGTGGAGCCTCTGCACCCACACTCATCGTCACCATCACGCGCTTCCGCGCCACCTCCACCGTCGGTGTCAGTTGATGCCGCTCCGCACACAGCACGCGTGTCTCTTTGACTCCCACCCGGTGCAGAGACTCCTGCATCCGCTTCACCACCCGGTCAGGATCATTGCAGTCATCGCTCAGATGCCCGAGCACCACATGATGCAGGTCGGGATGAGCGATGGACTCCAGCAGCTCCGCCGCCTGATCGTTGGAGAGATGCCCGTGCCGCGAGCTGATGCGCTGTTTCGTCGCCCATGGACGCTTGGTGTCTGCATCGAGCAGTTGTGCATCATAGTTCGCCTCGATGAAAAGACTGTCGCTAGTTCGCAGGCGGTCCTTGATCAGATTCGTCACATAACCCACGTCACTCAGCACGCCGAGACGCGACTCCTGATCCGCAATGACAAAGCCGACGGGATCGACGGCATCATGGGGCACCGGGAAGCATTCCACACGCAGATCCTGCAGATCAAAGGCGCTGCCGGTTGTCATGACCTTCCAGCCCGGCCTGCCACGAAGCTTCAGGCTTCCTTGAACGGCCTCCTGCGTGAGCGCCGTCGCGTACAAACGCAGATCGCGCTTTCCGCTCAGCACCTCCAGCCCGCCCGTGTGATCCTGGTGCTCATGCGTGAGCAGGATGCCGTCGATTTTCTCCAGGGAAAACCCCGCCGCCTCCAGGCGCAGACAGATCTGCTTCGCACTCAGGCCCGCATCCAGGAGCAATGTCGTGTGCTCTGTGGACACGACCGCGCAGTTGCCTGAACTGCCGCTGCCGAGAACTGTGAGTCGAACCATGATGCGTCATGTCTTTAGCGTCACCCCCGCAGCGGGCAAGGAGGATTTCGGATCATGCTGGGCGAAGATGTCAAAGCGTTGAAACAGGGCTCTTGAAATGCTCTGCTCAGATGCCGAATCGAGATTTATTCCCGCGTCACCGTTTCATCGAGGTTCAGCAGCGTGCGGGCGGCGTTCAGTGTGTCGAGCTTTTGCAGCAAGGCGATCTCATCAGGCTTCGGTGCGCGCGTGGTGCAGCGGCGGAAGGCGGTCTCGAGACCGTCTTTTTGGATGATCTTCTCCAGTGCCGTGGCGAACTCGAAGAAGCCGCTGTCGTTCATCAGCGTCAGCGCCTGCAGCGGCGTGTTGCTTCGGATGCGGCGGGTGCAACTGCTGAAGCCCTCCGGCGCGTCAAAGACGCTCAGCGAAGGCGGAGGAGAAGCGCGATAAATGAATGTGTACAGTCCCCGGCGATATTTGTCGGCACCTTTGCTGACAGCCCAGACACGCTTCACCTGCCCCTGCCCCATGACACCATCAGGAATGGGCGGATAGACGGGCGGACCTCCGATCTTCGGCGAAAGCAGGCCGCTGGCACTCAGCGCGACATCTCTGACGACTTCAGCATCAAGCCGAAGCCGCGTCTGACGGGCGAGCAGGTAGTTGTTCGGGTCTTTCTCACGCAACTCGGGCCGGTTCGCAGAGCTTTGTCGGTAAGTATGTGAGGTGACGATGAGCCGATGCAGATCTTTGAGGCTCCACTTCTTCGCCATCAATTCCGCGGCAAGCCAGTCGAGCAGTTCAGGATGGGAGGGCATCGTGCCCTGCATGCCAAAGTCATTGTCAGTCTCGACAATTCCCCTGCCGAAATACTGCTGCCAGACGCGGTTCGCGATGACACGGGCCGTGAGAGGATTCTGCGGGTTGACGATCCATTTGGCGAGATCGAGACGCGTGGGCTGGTCTTTTGGCTGATCAAAGGAATGAAGAACCTTCGGTGTTCCCGGCGTGACCTCATCCGCCGGGCGGGTGAAGTCGCCTTTGATGAAAACCGTCGTCTTGCGCGGCTTCGGAAGCTCCTTCATCACCAGCGTGGTGGTGCCCTGGTTCAAGATCGTGTCGAGTTCCTTGTGCCGATCATTCAGTTCACGAAACGGCCCGACCCCGCCGACGCCAGCGGCAAAGAGAGCCTGATTCTGCTCGAAGCTGCGCTTCCCCTTCGGCAGATTCAGCATCTTCGTCAGGTAGGGAGACAGGCTCTTCTTGATCGCGGGTGTCAGGCCAGCCTCCCACTTGTCCAGTTCATCCATGTGCTCCCGGATGTAGGCTTTGACCTTGGCCCCGACTTCCTTGTATTCCGTGGTGAGTTCAGAGACATCGACGCTGGGGTCAAAGACCTTCATCGTGGGTTCGTCCTGATTGTTGAAGAAGGCAAACATGCGGTAGTACTCGCGCTGCTCGATGGGATCGAACTTGTGATCATGACACTGGGCACAGCCGATGCTGAGCCCCAGCCACACGGTCCCGGTTGTCGCCACACGATCAAAGACGCTGTCGATTCGGAACTGTTCCTTGTCGATGCCGCCCTCTTGATTGATCTGGGTGTTGCGATGGAAGCCCGTGGCGATCTTCTGACTCTCGCTGGCGTTCGGCAGCAGATCACCGGCGAGTTGCTCGATGGTAAATTGATCGAAAGGCATGTCCGCGTTCAGGGCGTCAATGACCCAGTCCCGGAACTTCCAGATCTGTCGCGGCGCATCGATGGAGTAGCCGTTCGAGTCGGCATAGCGAGCCTGATCCAGCCACCAGCGGCCCCAGCGCTCGCCGTAGTGTTTGCTGGCGAGAAGACGGTTCACGAGCTTGTCGTAGGCATCCTCTGATTTATCGGCCACAAAGGCATCCACCTCCGCAGGAGAGGGCGGCAGGCCGGTCAGATCCAGTGACACCCGGCGGATGAGTGTGGCAGGCTCAGCGAGTGGCGAAGGTTTCAAGTTCTCTTCCGCGAGACGCTGCTGGATGAAGTGATCGATGCTTCCCCCGGCGCTTTTTTTCGGCGGTTCAAAGGACCAGTGCCGCTCATATTTGGCCCCCTGTTCGATCCAGACTTTTAGAATCTCGCGCTGCTTCGCGGTGAGCGGCGGCTTGTGGGATTTTGGCGGTGGCATCACCTCGTCCTTGTCATCGCTGATGATGCGCTGCCAGGCGTCGGACTTCGCCACATCTCCGGGCACGATGCCTCGCGAGCCATCGCGATCCTCCGTCGCGCCCTCGAAGGTGTCCAGACGGAGATCCGCCTCGCGATGCTTCGGGTCAAAGCCGTGGCAGGCGTAGCAGTTCTCCGACAAAATGGGCCGAACATCACGGTTGAACTCCACTTTGCCCACACGCGTGGATTCGGCGGCGTTCAATGCCGTGAGGGTGAAAGCCAGAAAGCTGGAGACGGTGTATTTCATCAAAGGTGGCGGCGGCCGGGTTTGGGGATGTCTCTTTCTACGCCGCAGCGGGCACCGCATTTCAGCGGGAAGCCAGTCTGGCGGGATCACAGCTCGGTCTTCATCGCCGCGAGCAGGTCGGGATACTGGTCAAAACCCTGGAACTGCGGGAACTGGGCGCGGATGCTCTCGGGGGCGTGGAAAAAGAAACCGCAGTGGGCTTCGCCGAGCATCGTGGTGTCGTTGAATGAATCCCCGGCGGCGATGACTTTGTAGTTCAGCGCCTTGAAAGCCGCCACGGCCTTCTGCTTCTGATTCGGCTGGCGCAGTTTGTAGTTCACGATGCGGCCCGTGCTGTCGGTCTCCAGGTGGTGGCAGAAGATCGTGGGCCAGGCGAGCTGGCGCATGAGTGGCTGGGCGAATTCTTCAAAGGTGTCGCTCAGAATGATGACCTGGGTGAGGGAGCGCAGCTCATCGAGAAATGCCTTCGCGCCATCCATGGGCGTCAGCGTGCCGATGACGTCCTGGATGTCGGGCAGCTTGAGCCCATGTTGATCGAGGATGGCGAGGCGCCCCTTCATCAGCACGTCGTAGTCCGGCTCATCACGCGTGGTGCGGCGGAGTTCGGGGATGCCGGTCTTTTCGGCAAAGGCGATCCAGATTTCAGGCACGAGAACGCCTTCGAGGTCCAGGGTGACGATGGTTTGCTGCATGGGGCCATCCTCCTAGCGTGAACCTTTGCTGATGCAACCCCCCACGCGAACCAGACCCCAGGTTTGGCCTCCCTGTCCCGGCTTCATCCGCACTCCGAGGAGGCATGGCTTGACCAGGAACAAAGGGCTGCGCTTTATTTCATCATGCTCCGTTCACTCCTTCTCTTCCTCTGCCTTGCCTCCGCCTTCACTCTCCGCGCAGCGGAGATCCCACTGGATGATTCCACCATCGTGCTTGGAGAAAGGGTCGGCCCCATTGAGAAAGGCATGACCCTCTTCGGATTGAAGACGCTGCTGGGTGCCAGCAAGGTGAAGCCGGTGAAACTGCCCGGGCCGGAGGGCACGGAGCTGGATGGCGTGAAGCTCTTTGCCGGCACGGACCGGGAACTGGAGATCCTCTTTGATGAGGAAAGCCAGGAGAAAGAGATCAGCGATGTGCGCATCATCGGCAAAGGATGGAAGTTCACCAACGGCCTGAAGCTGGGCATGACCATCCCCGAAGTCGAGAAGGTGAACGGCAAGCCCTACGAGGTCTCCGGTTTCGACTGGGACTACGGCGGCTATGCGAACTTCGAAGGTGGAAAGATGGAAGCCAAGGTGTCTGTGCGCTTCAGCCCCACGGGTGAGATCGATCAGAGCCTGAGCGGGGACAAGCAGATCCCCAGCACGGATAAAAAACTGCGCGCAGCGAAGGTGGTGGTGACGGAGATCTCCGTCTTCCTCCGTTAAGCTGCCATGCGCATCTGGGATCTACATTGTCATCTGAGCGGAGTCGCCGGACTCACGCCGGAGGAGCGGCTGGGCAGTCTGATCCGATACGCGGACCGCGTGGGCATCGAGCGGCTCTGTGTTTACATGGGCATGAAGTGGGCGCAGGACCCCGGCCCGGATGATCTGGTAAAGCAGAACGACGACGTGCTGCGCGCCCTGGAAAAGCACTCCGACCGCGCCTTTGGCTTCGTCTATCTCAGCGCCAAGCATGTGGAGCGCAGCCTTAGTGAGCTGGAGCGCTGCGTGGCAAACGGGCCGATGGTGGGCGTGAAGCTCTGGGTCGCGCAGCGCTGCAATGATCCGGCCATTGATCCGATCATCGCCCGCGCGGCGGAGCTGAAGGCGGTGATCTTCCAGCACACCTGGTTCAAGACCACGGAGAACTACGCGGGCGAATCCACACCCGATGACATCGTGGCACTGGCGCGGCGTTTCCCGCAGGTGCCGATCATCTGCGGCCACACCGGCGGCACTTGGGAGCTGGGCATCCGCGCCATCCGCGAACAAAAAAACCTCTTCGCCGACCTCGCCGGCAGCGACCCGACCTGGGGCATCACCGAGATGGCCGTGCGCGAGCTCGGCGCGGATCGTGTGATCTACGGCAGTGACAGCGGCGGGCGGAGCTTTGCCAGCCAGCTCGCCAAGGTACACGGCGCGGCGAACAGCGATGCGGACAAACAAAAGATCTTCTGCGACAACCTGCGCGGCCTGATGCTGCCCATCCTCAAAGCGAAAGGAATCCAGGCATGAACCGACGACTCTTCATGGCACAAACAGCGGCGCTGGCCGCGGCACCTCTCATCGCAGCGGAGAAAGCGGCGGGACTGATCGACTGCAACATCCACCTCGGAGCGCATCCCGTGCGGGTGCTGCCGGAGATCGACGAAGCCTTCCTGAGCAAGCACGGCATCACGGAAGCCTGGGCGGGATCTTTTGAAGCACTCCTGCATCGCGACATCGCGGCGGTGAATGCGCGGCTGGTCAAGCGCTGCACAGCTTCCAGCCTCCTGCGTGCCGTGGGCAGTGTGAACCCAAAACTGCCAGCCTGGGAAGATGACCTGAAGCGCTGCGTGGAGCAGCATGGGATGAAGGTGATCCGCCTGCATCCGAATCATCATGACTACACGCTGACAGAGGAAGTCTTCCTGAAACTGCTGGAGGCGGCGACGACCCAGAAGCTGCTCGTGCAGATCGTGGCGCAGATGGAGGATCAGCGGACGCAGTCGCCCGTGATGAAGCTGCCGCCCATGGATCTGAAGCCCCTGAACGCCGTGATGAAGAAGCTGCCCGAAGCACGCGTGATGGTGCTGAATGCCAATGCCTCAATGATCACCACAGCCCTGCGCGGCTGCACCAATGTGTGGCTCGACATCGCCATGATCGAAGGCGTGGGCGGCGTGGAGAACACACTCAAAGGCTGGCCCTTGGACAAACTCTGCTTCGGCAGCCACGCCCCCTTCTTTTACTGGGAATCCGCCGGGCTGAAGATGCAGGAGTCCGAGCTCACCGACGAGCAATCCGACGCGATCCAGGCAGGAAACGCACGAGCGCTGATATGATCATGCCGACCATAAGATTGGCATGAATCTGGCATTAATAGCCCGCCAAGCCCAAGAGTGCAGGCGGGTTACTTCGGCAGCATGGTGAAATACTGTGCTTCGAGCTGCTTCACTTTGGCGCGAAGTGGATCGAGCTGAGGCTGCATTTTGGCGAGCTCAGCATTGATTTCGGCGAGGTTTTTGTCGCGTTCTGGATTGTCCTTCGTGGCAGCGGCGATAGCGGCTTCGGCGCTGGCTTTCTTGGCCTTGGTGCCTTCGAGGGCTTCGGTGGCTTTGGCGACTTCGGCTTTCTTGGCATCGACGATCTTGATCTCGCCTTCGAGTTTGGCACGGGCGTCGGCGAAGGCTTTCTCAAGTGGAGGCAGGGCGGCTTTGATTTGGGCGATCTGATCGTTCACGGGCTTGGCTTTGGCGGCGAACTCGGCTTCCAGCGCGGCAGGGACGGCGTTTTTGTCGGCGCGGGCTTTGTCCTGGGCGGCGATCTCCTTGCTCAGGCTGTCGTGCTGACCACGGAGCGGGGCGGCGGCTTTGTTGGCGGCGTCGAGTTCGCCTTTGGATTTGGCGAGAGCGACTTCGAGCTGCTTGGCGGTGTTGGTGGCGTTGTTGATGTCGTTTTTGGTTTTAGCGAGAAAGGAGCGGGCGGCGTTGAGAGCTTTTTCAGCAGCGGAGCGAGCAGCGCGGCGGTCATCGAGCTCAGTCTGAGCGGCGACGATTTTGGCAGAGGCATCGATGATGGCTTTGTCGGCAGCGGCTTTATCAGCGGCCTTGTCTTTCGCTCGGGTGATATCGGCGTGGCTGCGCTGGCTTTCGATCAGGGCTTTTTCGGCAGCGGTGACTTCGGCGGCGGTTTTGGCAAGAACTGCTTCGGCATCTTTGATCGCCTTTTCCTGGACGGGAACGGCTGGGGAAAGGTCGGCGATGATCTTATTTGCTGCGGTGAGTTTGCCTTCACGAGAGGTGACATCTGCCTGTTTGCTTTTCACATTCTCCTCGGGGCCTTTGAGTTTGGCGGCGACTTCGGTGAGCTTCTTTTTCAGGCCGTCGATGGCTTTGCCGATGTCCTCGGAAGACTTCTTGGCGGCGGCGGTGCCGTCGTCGCGGATTTTGGCCAGGGCGGCGACTTCGGCTTCGCGTGCGGCGAGGGATTTTTTTGTTTCTTCGAGTTTGGCGGCGGCGCTGAGATCGGCGTTGCGGGAGGGTTTGATGGCCTCTTCGATGCCTGCGAGTTCGGCCTTGAGCTTGGCGAGCGTGGCTTCGTTCTGTGGCTGGAGATTGGTCGCTTCAGCAATGATTTTCTTTGCGGCTTCGATCTTGGCGGCGTTGGCGACTTTGGCTTCCTCATTCTCTTTCCTGGCGGCGGTGTAGTCATTGAAGCTGCCTTCGAGTTTGGCGAGGTTTTCCTTCTCAGTGAGCACTCCGACATTGAATTGTGCTGCCTTCAAAACGGTGGGCAGCTTCTGAAGCACGGCGATCTCCTCGCTGGCAGACTTTGCAGAGAGCTGCGCGGCGGCGAGCGCTGCTTTGTCCTGAGTCAAAGCGGCTTCCGCAGCTTTGATGCGGTCTGGACCAGCTTTGACAAGAGCCGGCAGCTTGGGCAATTCGGCTTTCTTTGCGGCGATTTCGTCGGTCAGGGGTTTCAGCTTGGCGTTGGTGTCGGTAATGAGTTTATCAAGGTCGGCTACAGGTGCTGGCGAAGCTCCGAGAGCGGCTTTAGCTTTCTCGACAGCGGCGGTGAGTTGGTCGGCCTTGGCTTTGATCGGAGCAAGCTTCTGCTGCTCGGCTTTGGCGGTGGTGAGCTTGCCTTCGAGATCTTTGACTTTTGCAGTCAAAGCAGCATCGCCAGCCTTGGCAGCGAGTTCTTTTTTGGCAGCTTCGAGGGCGGCGTTTGCATCGGTCACGGCTTTGTCTGCGACGGGCAATTTGGCAGTCTCGGCGACGGCGGCGGCCAGTTCCTTCTGCTGCGCAGCAAGCTGGGCAGACTTGTCGGCATGGGCTTTGATGGCGGCAAGGCGGGCGGTTTTGTCCGTGGTGGCTTTGGCGATGGCGGCCTTGGCTTCGGCGAGGGCTTTTTCCGCAGCGGCGATTTCACCAGGATAGGCTTTTGTGCGGCGCTCCTGTTCAGCGAGTTCGGCGCGGGTTTTGGCTAGCGCTTCCTCGCGAGCCTTCACGGCTGCTTCGGCTTTCTTGATGGCCTCCTGAAGGCTGGGCTGTTTCGCGACGAGTTCGGTGGCGCGTTTTTCAGCTTCGATGATGCGCTGGGCGATGAGCGGTGGGTTGCTGGTGAGTTGACCGAGTTCCAGCATTTTCTCCTGAAGAGCGAGAACCTTGATTTCACCACGCCAGTTAGAGCTGATGCAGGTCTTGCCATCGTGCAGCGCCACGACTTTGGCGACGATGTCTCCCTGGCTGGGGAATTCGGCTTTTTTGTTGCCATTGATGTCCCACATGCGGACGAGGCCGTCGTCGCCGCAGGAAATAATGAGACCATCAGGCGTGAAGGACACGGACTGAACACCGCCACCATGCGCGGGCCAATCTTTGACTTTCTTGCCCTCGTTCATCTCCCAGACAGCGATGGTGCCATCCTTTGAGCAGGAGGCGAGGATGTTGGAATCGGCACGCCAGGCAAGGTCATTAGCAGGGCCTTTTTGCTGGCCGAGGATGTAGAATTCACCGCCGTTGCTGGCTTCCCAGACCATGACGTTGCCGTTACGGTCAGCGGTGGCGAGCAAGACGCCATCTGGACTAAACTTAGTGCCAAGAATCCATTCAGTGTGCTTGCTGATGACATAGAGCTCCTCGCCTGTGGAACTGTCGTAGCACTTCACTTTTTTATTGGTGCAGCCCACGGCGATCATCTTATGATCCGGGCTGATGTCAGCGGCCATAATCTGGTCGAACTCCTTGCCGACTTCGATCATGCGTTTGCCGGTTTTCACATCCCAAACGATGGCATGTCCGAGCTTCCCACCACGTCCGCCGCCCATGACGAGCAGGCTGCCATTGCGGCTGAACTGGAGCGTGCGGGCATAGCCCTCGGTGTAGGGGAAAATGCCCGCGAGCTGGCGGGTGTCAGTATCGTAGAGCAGGATCTGCTTGGGAGCAGCAATGGCGGCCAGTGACGTCCATGGGCTGGCGGCCATGGCGGTGACGGCCGTGGTGCGAGGGGTGACGATCACGGGCTCCAGCAGCACATGCTCGGGTTTGGCAATGGGGCCCTCAGGTTTGCCACTGGTGACGACCACAGCCATATCGACCTTTGGTTTGCTGGACTTCTTCGCGACGCTGGACTTGGTCTCGAGCAGTCCGCCGGTGACCCATTTGGCGAGCAGTTCGAGCTCCTTGGCGTTCAAAGGCGTGCCCTCCGGCGGCATGAAGGGTTCCTCTTTCTTTGCACACGTGGTCCAAAGGCGGCTGCCATCTGGATTGCCTGCATCGACGATAGCCCCACCGCCACCGCCGGTCATGAGCGCGCCGAAGCTGGTGAGATCGAGGTCACCCTTTTTCTTGTCCGGGTTGTGGCAGGAGAAGCATTTATTCTCCAACAAAGGCTTGATATGGTCCTCATAGGTCAGCTTTTCCCCATCCTGCGCGAAGGCGGAGGTGGAGGCGAGACAAAGGCCAGTCAGGGAAACAAAGGCGTAACGAGTCAGCATGATGAGGTTTTTTTGGGGGGACGAACCTACGCGGCGAACAGACTCGGCCTTTCGACTGAGTATGATGAGTGTAGGCCGATGTTGCGTGAGCTTACTCGCGCGAACCAGGCGTGACTTTGAGTTCGACGGTCTTGCCTTCTCGCAGGACGGTGATGCTGGTCTCGGCTCCGATCTTTAGTTCTCCCATGAGAGAAGTGTAGTCGTAGATGTTCAGCACATCCTTGCCGCTGAGTTTTATAATGATGTCTCCGCCTTTGACACCACCTTTGGCCGCCGGACCGATGGGGGAGACACCGCTGAGCTTGACGCCTTTGGTATCGCCCTGCGCATAGTCGGGAATGGTGCCGAGGTAGGCTCTCATGCCGCCGCGCGTGCCTTGACTCTTCGGCGCGTCCATGGCGACGTAGTCGGGATTTGTGTCAGCCGTGGCGATGCTGCGGGAGATGAGGGCCATGAGCTTGGCGATCTTGGCCGCGTTCTCGTAGTCGATTTTTTCAGCGGTATCGCTCGGCAGGTGGTAGTCGGCGTGGCTGCCGGTAAAGGCGTTCAGCGTGGGGATGCCACGCAGATAAAAGGTGGTGCTGTCGGTGGGCAGATGGGCGTCGTTTTGAGTCGTGATGGGCAGGCCGATGGGGGCGTTGCGTTTCTCAATCTCTTTGGCCCACCAGGAGCTGGAGCCTACGCCCTGGAGCACGAGAGTCTTTTGGAAGCGGCCGATCATGTCCATGTTTAAACAAGCGGCGAACATGCCGGTGAGTTTGCCATTGGGATCACCACGAAACATTTTGGCGAGGCTCTCGACGAAGTGATTGCTGCCGAGCAGGCCAAGTTCTTCACCACTCCAGGCGGCGAATATGACATCGCGTGTGAGTTTGATTTTCCCGGTCTTTTTGAGGTCGGCCAGGTATTGAGCGATTTCGATGACGCCCGCGACACCACTGGCGTTGTCATCGGCACCGTGGTGAATCTTGTTCAGGTCGTCGCCCTTGGCGCGGGAGTTGCCGCCGCCTTTGCTGCCAAGGTGGTCGATGTGCGCACAAACGATGAGTGGGGCGATATGCGGGTCAGGTTTGTCCTTGGCTGGCAAGACGCCAAGCACATTTCGGCCGGTTTTCTTTTCCTGGCGGATGTCGATCTTCGCACTGAGCTGGTGTTTGCCGCAGTCGAAACCGCCCAAGAGGTCGCCAGTGTCGAGCTTGTCTTGAAGTTCTTTGATCGTCTTGCCGGTGGGCTTCAAAAACTTGTCTGCAAGTGCATCGGTGACGCTGATGGCGGCGACGCCGGAGGTGGCAAGGGAGGCGTCAAAGCTCATCTGCACGAGTTGATCCACGACCTTGCTGTTCGGGCCGCTGGCGATGATCAAACCACGCGCGCCTTTTTGACGAGCGACGAGGGCTTTGTGCCGAAGACTGGCGTAGCGTGTGAGATCATCGCGACGTTCTTTGCTCATGCCTTCGGGTAAGTAACGGAGCACGAGGACCCATTTGTCCTTCACGTCGAGGTGGGCGTAGCTGCTGTAGGTCTCGAGCTTCTTACCATCGCTTCCGGTGGCTTCTTCGGGGGTCTCGATGCCGTATCCGGCGAAGACGATGGACGCGGCTTTGATCTCGCCGAGTTGGGAGAAGGAAAGCGGGCGCCAGTCGCGATCTGCAGTCAAAGACTCATCGAGAAGGTTCAAAGAATTTCCGTCACCAAGGGCGACACCAGCGGTGAAATCAAAGGGCTCGAACCAGCCTTCGTCGCCGTATTCCTGGAGGCCGATGCCTTTGAAAACATCCGCAACGTATTGGGTGGCGAGCTTTTCTCCCTCGGTGCCGGTGAGGCGTCCATCGAGCTCGTCGCTGGCGAGGAAGGTGACGTGCTGGCGCATGTCGGCGGGGGTGATGTCGGCTTTGGTGAGTGCCACATCGGGAGCTTTGACCGTTTTGACTTCAGTGACCTTGGTATCCAGTCCCAGTGCGACTCGTGCATGATCGTGATCCCAGTCGGCCATGAAGATCTGGCTCTGGGTGTTTTCCGTGCGGCCGCTGGTCCAGGAGAGCTTTTTGCCATCGGGAGAGAAGACGGGGAGGCCATCGAAGCCGTCGGTAGTGGTGACACGGACGGGGGCGTGCTTGCCTGCGGCATCGACGAGGTAGAGTTCGAAGTTGGCGAAGCCATTGAGGTTCGTGGTGAAGATCAAATACTCGCCACTGGGGTGAAAATACGGAGCCCAGCTCATGGCACCGAGCTTCGTGAGCTGGCGCTGATCACTGCCGTCGATGTTCATCGACCAGACTTCGGCGACATCGCCTTTCGGGGTAAAGCGACGCCAGCAGATGCGCTTGCCATCTGCGCTGAAGAAGGGCCCACCATCGTAGCCGGGCACGTTGGTGATCTGCTTCACGTTCGAGCCATCGGCATCGGCGATGTAGAGGTCCATGAAATACTGCTTGTCGATCTTCAGGCGCTCCTGGTCTTCGTTTGACAGCTCCTGTTCATAAGCGGCACGGTTGCTGGCAAAGACGAGCTTTGTGCCATCGGGAGACCAACCGCCCTCAGCATCGTAGCCGCGTTTGTTGGTCAAGTTCTTGAGGGATTTGTCAGCCAGCGTGTATTCCCAGATCTCGTAGTTTTCATCGTAGTCCCAGGAGTACTTCCGCACGCGGCTGGTCTCTCGGTCTTTGTATTCGGCGGCTTGGAGTTCCTTCGATTTTGGGTCGGTGTGGGTGCTGGCAAAGAGCACCCGTTTGCCATCGGGATGCATCCACGCGCAGGTCGTCTTGCCCATGCCAGGGGAGATGCGTTCCTGGTCGCCCGTCTCCATGTCCATGAGGTAGATCTGGTAAAAGGGATTTCCCGGCTCGCGCTCGGACTGGAAGACCATCTTCGTACCATCAGCATTGAAGTAGCCCTCCCCTGCCCTGCGGCCTTCAAAGGTGAGCTGGCGGATGTTCGTGAGAAAATCAGCCTCGGTTTGAGCGGAGGCATTGAGGCTGGCGGCGAGGAAAAGGAAGGCGTGGAGGCGCATGGTCGGGAACGAACATACGCACGCAGGAGCGTCTTGCAGTCAATGGCTTCTCCGTGCAGCTCATTTGCCCGTATCTGGCCGTAAAAAAACGTCCGGGCAGATTTTAGAGCCACGGCCAATCGCCCGTCATCATGCCCCTTTGAGTCCGCCCAAACCCAAAGCAGGGGCAACGTTGGTGATGCCACATCTTCAGCGCCAGAGGTCCCTCACTGTTACCCATACCTAGTTAGTCCCACCCTGAAGGGCACACCGTCACGCTCGCCACACCACACCAAATAAGCGGATCAGTGGTCCTCTCACCAGGATCATCCTCTTCCAGGAGGCGTGCGCAGCGGCTGGGTCTCACGCATTCTTGCGAATTCCTCGGGCATCAAAAGCTCGATGTCGGCACCGAGGCTGAGAGGGCTCAGAAAGTGATTTTCCGTGCGCTCCGCAGACTCGGCCAGCCAGGCGTAAGACTTGTGGTAGAGTTGGAGGAAGCGATCCACAAACGGGGCGATGACCTCGGCGGAGGTGGCCGCCATCTCGGCGCACAGGGCACGGGTATCCACGGTCTCACCAGGGTTCATGGAGACATTTTTGGTTTCCGGCAGTTTGCCCTGAAGGAGGTGATCATTCAGCGGAATGGGGCGGCGGCTGGGGGTGAAGGGGTACTGCGCGCCGTCCATGGTGGCGAGGATCTGGCGGACGAGATTGCTCATCTTTGGAACGACTGACTGGAGGGCGTAAAAGAAGGTGCCGTTGTCATTGAGATTCGCAAACTTGGCACCCAGGGTCTGGAAGGCGAAGAAGGTGGTCAGCAGCTCGCGGAAACTCGGCAGTGCTGCTGCCATGCTTTCATAGACCGAGCACCAGAGCGGCAGATCATTGCGGCGGCTGATCAGGTGATCGTCGAGTTCCTCAGGGGCGCTCCACCAAAGGAGACCGAGCGCTGCGGCGAAGCGGCTCTCCATCCGCACTTCGTAGGCCTGGATGGCGGTCTCGATGTGCTCCATGACCATGCGCTGCCGAGCCCCCTCGTTTCTCAGGGATTGCGGTGAAGTATCCTCGGTGCCGAACTGTATGCGTGACACAGAGAACCCGGCGAGGCTGAGTGTGGCCGCCGCCTCCAGATCACGCCGCCGCTGCCAGGCCAGATTCCATTCTTGAAGGGCCAACTTCAGGCGGCTGCCCCACTCCTTCATCTCTTCACGCACGCGCATGATCTCATCCATGAGCTGGGTCTTTCCTGGAGAAACTGCATGGGTGCTGCCCAGCCCACACATGGCCCGCTCTGGATGGGCGAGACCACCGAAGTAGCGACGGATGACCACGAGGGACTCATTTTCCCGACGTGTCTGGTGCAGCACCTCCTCCTCCGCCACCATCTTATGTTCATGCAGGTTTAGACCCAGCTCGTGCTGATAATAGAAGAAGGTGACCTGACGTGAGAGGTCCACAAAGCTGCGGAACTGGGAGGCAGCCGGGGCATCGTTGGGAATCTCGGCCACGATCACTGCTCCACGCGGGGGATTCTGCCGCTGGTTGACAGCCGGGGCTGCTTTCAGCTCCCGCGCGGCACGGGCCACATGACGGGCGAGCAACAGCGAGAGATTCTCGGGCAGGCGGTTTTGCTTCATGCCACGACTGATCTCGGTCTTGCTCGTTTCCCAGGCTTTTTCCAGAAGTTCCAGCTTGGCTGCCAGAACGCTCCAGGCTTCATGCCCGATCAGATTCACAGCCGCCCTGTCCGCCCCCGACTGCAAGCGGATGAGGGCCGCCGCACTGATGACCCGGGCCAGAAGGAAAAACAAGGCAAAGGGCAGCTTCGCCACCGCCATCCACACCCTGGTGATGTGGCGGATGAGCTTCTGCAGGGAGGTCTCTTTTTCACGGCCTTTTTCCAGATCAAACTCCCAGGCATCACGCTCCAGAAGCGCACGGTAAAACCAGGAATTCAGCTCGCGCACGACATGGCTGAAGGTCGTGCCGATTCCGCCGGCATTCATCGCCAGTTCGCGAACCAGCAGGGCGGCAAACTCGCGCGCGCTGGTCACGGAGACCACGGGAAGACCGATGTTCAGGATCATCTCTCCGCTGCTGACGCCGATGACACCATTTTTGACCGAGCTTCGGATACTCGCAGTCGTGTCCAGCCAGATCTCCTCCACCGGAGCCAGACGAAGATGCCAGCAGAGTTCATCCACCAGAGCAAAGATTCCAGGCTGGCTTGCCGAGGTTATTTTCAAGGCAACACCCTGGGAGTTTGATTGCGGCAACAAGGGCCGCAGCATGAAAATCCAGGTCACCACCCCGGCGCAGAGGTAGGTCAGCGGCAGCGCATCCTGCCAGCCAAGTGCCGCCGCAAAGGCGAGATGATGCGTCCACTCGTAGGCGCTGAGCAGGATATAGCCTCCCAGTGCCAGCAGGGCGATTCCGTATAAAAGTGGGAGCAGCAGAGCGATGCTGCTGGTCAGCATCAGCAGAAAAAAATGAACCGGACCGCGCCAGGGAATGAGGCGCACGCGCTTCTGAGGAGGCGCTGTGGATGGTTCAAACGAAGACATGAGAGATAAGGAGGAAATCAAATTTAACGGATATTTATATAAATACAATAATTTCAAGACCCAGATTTTGGGATCAACCCATGCTCAGAGACACCAGCGTTGAATTGTCAGGTTACTGACGAACAGTGGCAGGAAAGTTGCTTGGCAATCAAGAGGTTGCGCGTATTCCCAACACCCCAACCTAACCCCCCCCAAAAAAACACACCCATGATGCTCTACCTCAGTCGTGCCTTTGTCGAATTCGGTCCCTTCCCTTCGGCAGAAATGATCAGCTTCCACCAGCGTGGCCTGCTCCAGGACACGGATTATGTCCGTGCCGAAGGCAGCGGTGACTGGCTGCACGTCAATGACTGGGCCGCGGCCGAGTCCACCCCGGCTCCCGCTCCTGCCCCGAAAAAGACGACGGCTAAAAAAGCCAAACCGGCCCCAGCCACCGCGCCTACGCCCGTGGCGAAGAAAGCGGTGGCGAAGAAGGCCAAAAAATGACCCACCGGGACTACCCCGTCTCTTTTCCGACTTGGCGGGGCTGAAAGACCGTGGCTTCATGCCGTAGTTATCCGCTACCCATGATGTCACCCCTGCTCCGTCTCGTCTACCCTTCCCTCCTCGTCATCCCAGGTCTGCTCCTCGCGGCTGACTCCGCCGATGTAGTCATTTATGGCGGCACTTCGGGCGGCATCACCGCCGCCATCCAGACGGCGCGGATGGGAAAAAGGGCCATCCTCATCGAGCCCACTAAGTTCCTCGGCGGCCTGACCACCGGCGGACTCGGAGCCACTGACATTGGCAACAAAAAAGCCATCGGCGGCATGTCGCGTGAGTTTTACACCAACGTCCATCGCTACTACAGCGACCCCGCGAAGTGGAAGCAGCAGACGCGGGAAGAATACTTCGCCAGAAAACCCCACGGCAACTCCGCCGCCGAGACCACCATGTGGACCTTCGAACCTCATGCGGCCACGGAGATCTTCGACGCCATGCTGAAAGCTACGGGAGATAAAGTCACTGTCGTTTTCGGCGAGCGCCTGGATTTGAATAAAGGCGTGATCAAAGACGGGGCCAAGATCACCAGCATCATCATGGAGAGCGGGCGTGAGTTCACCGCCCCGATGTTCATCGACACCACTTATGAAGGCGACCTCATGGCCAAAGCAGGCGTCGGCTACCACGTCGGACGCGAGGCCAACAGCGTCTATGGCGAGAAGCTCAATGGCGTCCAAGTCGCCCACACCATTCACCACCAGTTCGTCAAAAACGTCGATCCCTATGTGAAGCCCGGAGATCCCAGCAGCGGCCTGCTTCCCGGCATCGAAAAAGACCCCGGCGAGAAATTCAGCGGCGACCGCAAAGTCCAGGCATACAACTTCCGCATGTGTACCACCGACGTACCGGAGAACCGCCGCGACTGGGAAAAGCCCGCCAACTACGACGAACGCTGGTTCGAACTCGCCCTCCGCAATGTCGAGGCGGGTGACATGCGCATCTCCTGGGCTCCAAGCTGGATGCCGAACCGCAAGACCGACACCAACAACAACTTCGCCGTCAGCACCGACTTCATCGGCCAGAACTGGGACTACCCCGAGGCCGACTACGCCACTCGCGCGAAGATCTGGCAGGCCCATGAAGACTGGCAAAAGGGCCTCATGTGGACCTACGCCCACCATCCCCGCGTGCCCGAGCAGATCCGCGCCGCCTTCCAGAAGCTCGGCTTGGCAAAAGATGAGTTCCTCGACAACGGCAACTGGCCCCGCCAGCTCTACGTCCGCGAAGCCCGCCGCATGATCGGTGACTACGTCATGACCGAGAAGAACTGCAAGCGCCTCGAAATCGTCGAAGACAGCGTCGGCATGGGTGCCTACAACATGGACTCCCACAACATCCAGCGCTTCGTCACAATGGAAGGCTTCGTGCGCAATGAAGGCGACGTCCAGGTCGGCAGCCGCCCCTACCCCGTCAGTTACCGCAGCATCCGTCCGAAGGCCGTTGAATGCACGAACCTGCTCGTCCCCGTCTGCCTCAGCGCCAGCCACATCGCCTACGGCAGCATCCGCATGGAGCCCGTCTTCATGGTTCTCGGTCAGAGCGCCGCCACCGCTGCCGTCCATGCCATCCAGCAGGGCACCACCATCCAGGGCATCGACTACGCCAAACTTAAAGAGCAACTCCTCAAAGACGGCCAGATGCTCGACTTCGAGTCCCCACCCGCCCCCGAAGTCCATTCCATCAAGAAAACCGACCTCAAAGGCATCATCGTCGATGACAACGAAGCCGAGCTCACTGGCTTCGAGTCCGAAGGCCACACCACCGGCGGCTTCGTCGAGCGCGGCTATCGTCACGATGGCGACTCCCTCAAAGGTGAGCAGCGCGCCAGATTCATCCCCGCCTTGCCAAAGGCAGGCAGATACAGCGTCGCCATCAGCTACGGAGCCCTCGCCAACCGCGCCAGCGCCGTCCCCGTCACCATCCACCATGCCGATGGTGACACCACCGTCGTCGTGAACCAAAAGAAGAAGCCCGCCGGCAAGGACAACTTCCACCCCCTCGGCAGCTTCCGCTTTGAAGCGGGGAAATCAGGCTTCATCCAGATCTCCAACCAGGGCACCACCGGCCACGTCATCATCGACGCCGCCCAGTTCGTGGCGGAGTGAAGCTTCCACACCCGCAGGCAGCTCACCGCCGCTCACTCACGGCACCGGCTCACCTGAATCATAGACCCAGCGCAGCAGTTGGTTGTCGCGGATGTAGGCGTGGCTCGGCACCTCCTGTGGGCCAAAGATCGTGTCCGTCGGGTAAGTCACATCGATCACCCAGGTCGGCTTGCCATCCACCGTCTCCTGGCGTGGCAGGCTCCAGTGCGTCACCTTCTTCGGGTCCACATCCGTCACCCGCCCGGTCGAGATCACCGCCAGCAGCAGATTGTAGCTGCCATCGGGATTCTGCACCGGCTTTCCATCAGCGCCGAAGTTCACCCCCAGGCCGTTGGACATCACGCTGTTGTCCTTCCCAGGCGTCGTCACCCGCGTCTTTGCATTCACCCAGGCCTGCCGCGCCTGCGCGATTTTGCCCGCCTTCCACTTCTCATAGCTCACCTGGATCTGCTCTGGGAAGTCCGTGTCTGTCACCGCGATGCTTCCCCGCGCTGGTGAGGTGGCCGTGGGTGCCACCTGGAGCATCCCCTGATCCGCCGCCATCGCCTGAGCCGTGGCCCCGGCGCGCAGGGTGGAGCTGCCCACGCTCATCTGCACCTGCACATCCTTTTTCAGAATCACCGGACGGGGGAAGGCCTGCTTCGGGATCATCGTCCAGTTCTTCGTCACCGTCTCCACCGTCGGGATCACCGGCGGCACAAACTCCCCCGTCGGCACCTGCGGGATCGTGGGCTGCCAGTCGTCCTCTTTTTTCGCTCCCGCAGGTGCTGTCGCGGGTGCTGTGGTCTCGGGCGGTGCGCCATCATCCTCCACCACATGCGTGGGGATCTGTGTCACAGCTGCCGCAGGCCGCGGACCTTTTTCAAAAATGACTCGATCCCACTTCGGAGCGAGGAAGTAATCGTACGCGGTGAACAGGCCACCGATGATGAGGAGGGTGTAGAAGAGCGATTTCATAGGGGGGGATGCACCCGATGGGGCACACCTCATACATGACGATTTTCAGCCGTTCCGTTACAGGAAAAATCACTCAAACTTCACGCCGCCGGATCTCCGCCACCGCCCAGGCCGCATGTTCGGAGATCAGCGGGTGCTCATCCGCCACCAGCGGCAGCAGCGCAGGCAGATCCTCCCTCGTACCCACATTCCCCAGCGCCACGCAGACATTGCGGAGAAAGGCCGGGCGCTTGATCCGCTTGATCGGGCTCTTCGCGAAGAGCAGGCGGAAGTCCTCATCCGTCAGCGTGAGGAAATCGCGCAGTCGTTTGCTGAAGACCGCCTCCCGCGCCTGAAAAGCCGCCTCGTGAGAAAGCTGGGCAAACTTGTTCCAGGGGCAGGCCGTCAGGCAGTCATCACAGCCGTAGATGCGGTCCCCCATCGCCCGGCGGAACTCCTCCGGGATCGGCCCCTTGCTCTCGATCGTCAGATAGCTCACGCAGCGGCGCGCATCCATCCGGCGCGGGGCCGTGATCGCCCTCGTCGGGCAGGCATCGATGCAGCGGGTACATTTCCCACAGAGATCCTTCGCCGGCGCATCCGGCGTGATCTCCAGCGTCGTGATCAGCTCCGCCAGGAAGAACCAGGTGCCGAGCTGCCGATGGATCTGCATCGTGCTCTTCCCGCCCCAGCCCAGGCCTGCCTCGCTGGCCCAGTCCCGCTCCAGCACCGGCCCCGTATCCACATAATACCGCTGCTGCCCACCCTGCCCTGCCAACCAGACATCCAGCGCCTTCAGCTTCGCGGTAATAAGGTCGTGGTAATCCTCATTCCACGCGTAGCGGGCGATCCGATACCCCCCCGCGCTGCACGGCGGCAGATCCCCCTGGTGATAATTCAGCGCCAGCACGATCACACTCCGCGCCCCTGGCTGCACCACGCGCGGGTCCGTGCGCCGGTCCATGTTCCGCGCCATCCAGGCCATGTCCCCGTGCTTCCCCTCCGCCACCCACTGCTCATAGAGCTCACGATGCTGCGCCGGCTTCGCCTCCGCCACCCGGCAGTCAGCAAAGCCCAGCTCACGCGCACGGACCAGCAGCAGAGATTTAAGATCAGACATTCTCTGCACCATTCCGACAGCGCCCCCCCCATTTCAACCCCCACCCTGCTCCATTCTCCAGCTCCCCCCCTTCGCCTCAAGT
>CAYMHJ010000044.1:0-28323 GCA_964390165.1 uncultured Prosthecobacter sp.
TCACCGTCTTGGTTATGCCATTGGCATCGAGGCTCTGGCCATTGCGCATGAGCGGACGGAGACCTGTGTTGGCATCCCAGCCGAAGAGCACGATGCTGTTGTCAGCCAGGGTGCTGAGGAAGATGACGAGATCACCGCCGATGGAGAAGTTGCCGATGGTCTTCAGATTGCTGCCCAGGCCGACGCTGGTGCCCACGCGGGCGACCAGCTTCAGTGTGCCATCGCTGGCGTTGCTGAAGAGGCAGCGGCTGTTGACGTTGGGGGTGATGCCCCCGCCGCGCACTTCGCCGATGAAGGCGACATAACCCGCCTCATTGAGGACAGGCGGACCAAAGTTGAAATGGTTCACGCCGGGGAGGCTCGGCGCGATCTGGGTGTCGGTGGCGATGAGCACCATGGGCTGGCCGACCATCATGCCCGTATGCAGGCTGGCATCGGCATGGCGGATCTGCACGGCGCTGGCGAGCACGCCGCTGGAGTTCAGTGCGGGCGAACCAATGAAGCTGTAAAGCGTGGAGCCAGGAGGTCCGCCGAGCACGGTGCTGCCCGAGCCTCCCTGCACGGCGATGTTCTCGCCCACACTGACCACGGGCGCACTGCCGGGGGCCACGACGGTGCCGGTGATGGGGAAGTCAAAGGTGGCTTCGTCGAGGTCGTCGCTGCTGATGGTGATGCTGCCTGCGTAGGTGGCCGGAGTGCTGCTTTTCAGCGCGACCTGGAAGGTGTAGCTCGCACCTGAGGCCAGCACTGCGGAGGCACCATTGGTGATGTAACTGGCGGGCACGGAGATGCCAGTAATGTTCAGATCTAAGGTGCCAACGTTGCGCACGGTGAAGTTGCGCAGGCTGGCGACATCTGGTGCGGTGCTGCCGAAGCTCACGGGAGTGAGCTGGCCATCCAAAAGTTCAGGAGCCAGGCCGTGGCTGCCGTCATGCACGGCAATTTCTGTACCTACCACTCCTGTTCCCTGGATATTGAAGCTGTAGGGGCTGTCGAGCGGCTGACTGCTGGTCACCGTGACCGTGCTGCTCTGGAGGCCGTCAGCCATCGGGTCAAAGCTGACATCGAAGGTGGTGAACACCCCGGAGGCCAGGGTGGCGTCCGGCGTGGTGGTGCGGGCGAAGCCCCCGACGGGTATGCCTGTGCCGACACTGGCCACGATGCCGGTCAAGGGTGCCAGTCCGTCGTTGAAGACGGTGAAGGTGCGCACCACCGTGTTGCTGCCTATCGTAACCACGTCGCCGAATTCGGTGTGGTCGGTCAAGGAGGGGGTGGCGTCTCCGTTAGTGATGTAAGATGCATTGCCGAACAGCATAGCCACCGGCGAGCTGTAAAAGGCGATGTGGTTGCCGCTGCCAGCCGCGTAGGTGATGCGCATCTTACGCGCCAGGCTACCGAGGCTCACCGGCGTGCCCTCCGGCAGCAGGTTAAAGATACCCGTCACTCCACCTGTGCTCTGGATCACCGGGATCACTGCTGAGGCCGAGGGAACGAAGCCGCCCAGGACTGTACCACTGACGCCGCTACCCGACTCCAAGGTGATGCCGCCGTCCACGATCATACGCTCAAAGACGGTCTCCGAAGCGATGTCCGAGGCAAAGCTGCCGCCGCTGGCAAAAGTCACCGGCTTGGCCAGATACAACACCAGGTAGTTCAGCGGGGTAATGATGTTCGTCACCTCCACTGCTCCGCTATCCACGTCTCCGATGTGGACTTCATTCGCACTCAGGCGGTCCAGCTCGGCATCGGTGAGGCCGAGCACCAGCGGGCTGCCGGTGACGGTGTCATTGCTTCCGAGGGCGATGTCGGTGCCTGCGGTGCGTTGAAGGAAGATGATGTCGTCCCCGGCGGCATTGACAGAGCTGGTCGTACTCAAGTTCACGCTATCGGCCACGAAGGTAATGTCATGGCTGCCACCAGCGGTGATGGTAGTGGTGCCGCTGATATTGATGCCGCGTCCACCGAGGGCGCCGTTTTGCCCGCCTTCGATACCGTTGAGGGTGATGGGGCCGTCGTTGGTGCTGAGGGTGGAAGTGGAGACGTTGACGCCGTGCTGGGCATTTGCGGGTGCGGCTCCGCCGGTGCCGGTGATGGTGATGCTACCGGTGCCGCCTGCGCTGACGATGGTGTTGCTGAAGAATTGCGCGCCGAAAGACTCGGTAGTGTTGTTTGGCCCGCCGAAGCCGGTGATGACGATGTCACCGCCGGAGGTGAGGAGCTGCGCGCTGAATCCAGCCTCGACACCGTTGGGGAAGTTTGCCGTGCTGGCACCGCCAGTGCCGTGGAGGGTGAGGGTGCTGCCTGCCCCAGGACCGGAGACGATGGCCCCACTGCCCGTGATGCGGATGCCAGAACTGCTCGTGCTGGTGCCACCGCCACCGCCAATGCCAGTCATGGAAATGCTGCCGCCGCCGGTGGTAACGGCACTGGTGATATTAATGCCGGAACCGTGCCCGCCAGTGCTCGCAGTGCCGAAGAGGGTGATGGTGCCGGTGTCGCTCGTGGTGATTGGCTGCGTGAATGACAGGCCATTACGGTTGTTTCCGGTGCCGGTAGTGATGCCGGTGAGGCTGATGTCTCCCCCCGCTGCGGCCACGGCACCGAGACCGCTGATGCCGAGTCCACCACCCGAGCCGGCAGTGCCATGCACGGTGATGTCTCCCCCGGCGCTGCTGAGCCCCTGGTTGAGGAAGACTCCATTGCCTGTGCCGCTGCCGATGCCCGTGAGTGAGATGTCCCCGGAACCTGCCACTGAGATGGCGTTGGCCGCCAGAGTCATGCCGTGTGAGTTGAGGGTGCCGCCTGCGGTGCCGTGGAGGGTGACATCACCGTTTCCTCCGGCGCTGATGCTGGCACTGCTGGTGAGGCTTATGCCGGAGCAATTCGTGCCGTTCGTGCCTGCGATGCCAGTCACCTGGATGTCTCCGCCGGAGGTGAGCAGCCTGCCGTTTGAAAAGAAGATCTCCACACCATGATTAAACTGCTGGGCACCAGAGCCGCCAGTGCCGTGCACCGTGAGGCTGGCTCCCGCACCAGGGCCAGAGATGGTAACTTCACGGATATCCACACCGGTGTTGTTCGATGCCTGGGCACCGCCGCCACCGATGCCGGTCAGGGAGATGGAGCCGCCTGCGGTAGTCACACTCGCACCTGTGCCGTTGGGCATGAAAATCCCCGCGCCGCTGCCCGCTGCCGGGCCAGTGCCGTGAAGGGTGATGGTTCCCGCGCCCGTGGTGGTGATCGAACGATTGCCCCTGATGCCGTAGAGGGTGGAGCCGAGGCCTTTGGCGACACCCGTGATCTGGATGTCTCCCCCTGCCGCGCTGAGCGCGCCAGTGAGTGTGACGCCCACGCCGCCAGTGGTGCCCCCCGCCGTGCCATCGCTGGCCGTGCCGGAGATGGTGATGTCCCCGCCACCAGTGGAAAGAGGAATGGAGGTGGCAAAGCCGCCGCCGGCGCCATTCGTATTACCGGTGGCGGTGATGAGGATGGAGCCGCTGCCCGTGGTGCCCACGCTGAGTCCGGAGGCGAGGTTGACACCGAAGTTAAAGTTACTGCCTACGCCGCCACCCGCCTGACCGGTGAGGGCCAGATCCCCGTTCTCGGTCGTGACCTTCGTATTCGTGCCAAAGAGAACCACGCCATGGTTGGTATTGCCAGTGCCGGTGAGATTCCCACCCGTGCCGATGAGGGTGACATTCCCCGCGCCCGTGGCACTGACCTCCGCGTCAGCCTCCACGACGACTCCCTGGTTGAGCCCCACAGCACCATCCGCTCCGCCCACGCCGGTGATGTGGATGTCCCCGCCCGTGGCGATGACCTGGGTGGCACCGCCAGAGCCGCTGATGCCGACACCGTAGTTCCCCTGATTGGCATGTCCCGGCTGGCCACGACCCACGAAGGTGATGCCGCCGCTCTGCGCGAGCACCTTGGACCCGCCGTAGATGTTCAGACCTTTGAGGAAACCAGCACTGTTGCCACTGCGCGCACGCATCGTCACCGAGCCTGTGCCCGTGGCCTCCACGCGTGCATTGTTCATGTCCAGACCGTGGAAGTTCCCCGTCGTGGCCGTGGTCTGCTGATTTGCCTCGATGAGGATGCTGCCATTCTGCGTCCGCAGCATGGAACCACTGCCAAAGGCCACGTTCTGGCTCGTCTTCAGCGTGGCCGTGCCCACGCCGGAGAGGCTGAGAAGGACATTGCTGCTCAGGCTGATGCTGTCCCTGCCGGGGGTGGCGTCATCGTTCTGGAGATCCACATCCAGGCTGGCATTGAGCTTGAAGGTGACGGGCACCTGGAACTGCACCGAATCATCCCCCGTGCCACCGTTGATCGTCACATCCGGCAGGCTCAGAGTGCTGCCGGAGACACCGGTCTGAATGCGGATGATGTCATTGCCCGCACCAGCGTTCAGCGTCACGCTGTTCAGGTCTGCCATCGGGAATGGCCCCGTCTCCGAGATAGAGTTCAGGCCGCCATTCACACTGAAGGTACGCCCACCCGCATTCAGGCGCACACTGCCCGGATCGATCGTGCTTTCATACATGGCAAAGTTATCCCCGTTCCCGCTCATGTCCGTGCAGGTCAGGTGCCCGCCCACATACGTCACCACATAGTCCGCAGCAGCCTGGTTCGTGATGGTAAATGACTGGTTGCCACTGCTCCGCGCCGCCTGCCCGCCGATGCTCGTGTCATCCGTAAGGTAAACCGTGATCGTGGAAGTGCCCAACGTGCCGCTCAGAGTGTAAGTCAGCGAGCCATCCGGAGCGATGGCCGGAGCCGTGCTGAAGATGCCGGGATTGTTGTTACCCACGACCGTAAAGCTCAGGCCCTGCACCACCGTGCTGTCGCCATCATCCATGCCCATGGCCCAGCCGGGCACCGTCTTCGCACCGCTGTCCACCGTATGCACCTGGTTCGCACCCTTCGTGAAGCTGGGGACTTCATTCACGTTCGTGATGGCCACGGTCAGGGCTTTGGCGAAAGTGCCGCCATTGCCGTCATCAGCCTACACGCGAACGCTGTAGCTGCTTTTCACCTCGAAGTTGGCCACTGGGGTGAGCTTCAAAGCCGTCCCGTCGATGGTGAAGCTGCCGTTGTCCGTGTCTCCAGTGCCGGTGACGAAGCTGAAGGTGTGCGTCTGGCCCACTTCCGTATCCGTGGCGATTAGCACACCCACGGTGGCGTTTGCCGCGTTGTTTTCGGCAATGCTGGCAGGGCTGAGCGTGATGTCTGTGGGTGCCGAGTTGACCCCGGTGCCTGCCATGGTGAATTCGAACGGTGAGTCGTTCTGATCGCTGGAGTAGATCTGCATGGTGGCCGATCTCAGTCCGCTGGCTGTGGGATTGAAGGTAACCCCGAGCGTGGTGGTGCCAGCGGGAGCCAGAGTGCTCGCGGGGGGTGTGCTGATCGTGAAGTCGGTGAGACTACCATTGATAATGCTGGCGAAGATACCCGTGAGGTCCCTGTTACCGCTGTTGCGAATGGTGAAGGTGCGAACCTCTGTCACCGCGCCAGCGGCAGTGATGGAGCCAAAGTCGGTGTGATCCGCCAGGCTGGGTGTTGTATCGCCTTTGGTGATCGTGGTGCTGTTCCCTTCGAGTACGATGTTCGCCGCCAGCCCATTCCCTTGGATGGCGAAGGTGAAGTTGGCTTCATCAGGGTCGTTGCTCGCGACGGTGACAGTCGCTGAGCGCACACCAGCGTCTGCCGCCAGGAAGTCGATGTAGAAGAAGCTCGTTGCAAACGACGATAGGCTGGCTGCTGGCTGGGTGGAAACGGTGAACTCACTGGCATGGGGGCCACTGATGGAGATGATCGGCATGCCAGTGAAGATCAGTGGACCGCTCCCGACGTTCTGGATCGTGAAAAGTTTGCTAACCGGGATGCCGGGAAAGCCATCGCCAAAGTCTGTGCCATCACTCGTGCTGGGCGTGGTGTCACCAGTGACGATGATTTGGTTGTTGCCAGTGATGTTGATATCCGGCGGGGTGTTGACGGTGATGACAAAGCCCTCCGAGAAGGAGTTCAGCGCCGCGGTGCCATTGATGCTGCTGTCATCCCTGAGCTGTACATTGATGATGGCCATGCCAGCGGTGCCATTAGGCCGGTAGGTCAGCGTGCCATTCGCGTCCACACTGGGTGGCGTGGTAAAAATTCCGGGGTTCGAATCGCCGATCACATTAAACGTGAGCGTCTGGGTCACCGTGCTGTCACCATCGTCGATGTTGGTCGCCCAGTTGGAGATGGTTTGAACGGTGTTGGTGCCGAAGTTGTGCGTTTGATTGGCGCCGACGGTGAAGCTGGGCATCTCGTTCACGTTCGTCACCGTGATCGTGAGGTCCTGTGAATCGCTGAGGGCGCTGGGCATCCCGTTGTCCGTGGCTGTGACGGTGACACTGAAAGGCCCTGCATTGTTTTCAAAATCAGGCGCAGCGGCGAAGGTGAGCGCCCCTGTGCCGCTATCGATGTTGAACAAGGCCGCAGCGGCTCCGCTCTTCGAGTAGGTGATCGTTTGCGCGGGCAGGTCCGTGTCCGTGGCAGCGACTGTGGTCACAGCGGTAGTGTTCTCGGGCACATTGATGGCGGCCGTCGCACCACCGCCGTTGCTCGTGATGGTTGGCGCGGTGTTGGATGCCAAATATGTGAACGCCGTGTTCGCTGCATTCGTGCCGCCAGGGGTGGTGACGAGCACGCTGGCGCTGCCCACGTTGCCCGCGGGCGTTACGGCGGTTATGGTGGTGTCATTCACCACGTTGAAGCTGGTGGCCGCCGTGCCACCGATGGTCACACTGGTGGCTCCGGTGAAGCCCGTGCCGGTGATCGTGATGCTGGTGCCCACACCACCTGAGCTCGGTGAGACGCTGGTCACCGTGGGGGGCGACACAAGAATCATCGTCGCCCACTTCAGGTTGAACTCGGTCGCGTAGTAGTAGCTGATGGCCGGGGTGCCATTCACCACCACTAGCGAGCTGTATTGTCCCACGTTTCCCCAGCCCTCGACACTCTTACCCTCCCCGCCGCTCGTCCGCTCCGCATCCGTGGCCCGCACATATTTGAGGTCGCCGTTGGTATTGTCGTAGTAGCTGATGGCCGGGTTGCCATTCACCACCGCCAGCGAGGTGTCCCAGCCCACGACGTTGGCGCTATCGAGCGTCACAGGTGTGCCCCAATTAGTCCCGCTGGAGTCCGTGGCCCGCACGTATTTGAGTGCGGTGTTGGTGTTGTCGTAGTAGCTGATGGCCGGGTTGCCATTCACCACCACCAGCGAGGTGTATTGGCCCCCGACGATGGCGCCGTCGAGCGTCACCGGCGCGCCCCAGCTCGTCCCGCTCGCATCCAGCGCCCGCATATACTTCAGATCGCCGTTGGTCACGTCGTAGTAGCTGATGGCCGGATTGCCATTCACCACCGCCAGCGAGGTGTATTGGCCCACGCTGCTGGGGCCGTCGAGCGTCACCGGCGCGCCCCAGCTCGTCCCGCTCGCATCCAGCGCCCGCATATACTTCAGATCGCCGTTGGTCACGTCGTAGTAGCTGATGGCCGGATTGCCATTCACCACCGCCAGCGAGGTGTATTGGCCCACGCTGCCGGTGCTGTCGAGCGTCACCGGCAAGCCCCAGCTCGTTCCGCTGGCATCCAGTGCCCGCACGTATTTGAGGTCCTGATTGGTCGCATCGTAGTAGCTGATGGCCGGGTTGCCATTGACGACCGCCTGCGAGGTTTGGAAGCCCACGTTGCCGGCGCTGTCGACCGTCACAGGCGTGCCCCAGCTCGCCCCAATCGGATCTGCGGCCCGCACGTATTTGAGGTCTATGTTGGTCGTGTCTAAGTAGCTGATGGCCGGGTTGCCGTTGACCACCGCCAGCGAGGTGAATTGGCCCACGTTGCCGGTGCCGTCGAGCGTCACCGGCGTGCCCCAACTCGTCCCGCTCGCATCCGTGGCCCTCACATACTTGAGGCGGACGTTGGTCCCGTCGTAGTAGCTGATGGCCGGATTGCCATTGACGACCACCAGCGAGGTGTAGCTGCCCACGTTGCCGGGGCTGTCGATCGTCACGGGCGTGCCCCAGGTCGTGCCGCTCGCATCCGCCGCCCGCACATACTTGAGGTCGCCGTTGGTGCTGTCGTAGTAGCTGATGGCCGGATTGCCATTCACTACCCCCAGCGATGGGTAGAAGCCCACGACGCCAGCGCTGTCCACCGTGATCACGCTCCAGCTTCCCGAGCCGTCCACCGCACTATTGTGGGCATACATCAGGCTGCTATCCGTGACGTTGTAGTAGGCCGCCGCCGGGTTGCCATTGACGATAGCCTGTGAGGTGTATTGCCCAGTGTTGCCATTGCTGCCTCTGTCCAGGGTCTTGGTGATGATGGCTTGCGCCGCCAGCGGCATGGCACAAGCCAGCGGCAACGCCACGAACACCGCCCAGCGTAGGAGCCAGAGATAAGGTAAAACAGAAAAAGAGGACAAATGCATGCACCCCCTTCCTTCTCCCTCCCGCCGCCATTCTGACAAAACCCGTCAAAAAAATTACGGAGCCTTCTCCGGCCATAAAAACTCCTTCAGAGCTGGCAGGCATACATGGCCATCCTCGTCCCTCGGCAGGCTCGGGGCCACGCCCGGGCTCATCTTCACGCCTTGCAGGCGCTTGAACTCGCGGATCTCGCTCCAGCCCGCCTCATTGATGGGGCAGCCGAATACCTCCAGCCACACCAGGTTCCGCCGCAGGTGGGAGAAGCCGGTGCCATTGATCCGCGTGTTCGACACATTGAGTGACAGCAGCCTTGTGTAGGCAGCCAGGGGATACATCAGGTCATCCGTCAGCGGCGCATGCTCCAGGCTTAGGCGCTCCAGGTTCAAAAGACGCGCCAACTCCATCAGTCCCCTCTCACCCAGGCTCCGCAGCAGCCTCGGCGAGCCCTCCACGATGAAAAATTTCAGCTCCGGCACCAGCGGCAGCCACAGTGCCAGTTCCGCATCTGTGATTGTCAGATTCGGCTCCCTGATGGCGGTGAAAAGCAGGCGCTCGATCACCAACGGCCCGCGTGGCAGTTCCGCGCTCGTCTTGGCCGTGATCAGGTCCGTGCCGCTGCGCACCACGAGGTGGCCACCTTTGGAAAAGACCCACTTGGCCAGGCGCTCCACTTTCTGCCGCTCCGTCAGCACCGCCTCGTGCGGCAGCAGCACTGGGCGCATGGCCATGCCGCCCCCGACGAGCAGCAGCACCATCGCCGCCATGCCCAGCCAGCGCAGGGAGGCCGCCATGCGCGGCTTGCTCGCCTGCTCGACGTCTTTTTTAAGAGCAGCCGCCGTCTGGTAGCGGTGCTCACGGTCCGCACTCATGGCCTTGCGGATGATTTGATCAAAAGACGCCCGCGCCTGCACCTGGCGGCTCACCGGGCGGAAGACGCCACGCGGGATCTCGCCCGTGAGCATGTTGTATAGCATGACGCCCACCGCGTAGAGGTCTGCACGGTGGTCCACGAGCATCCCGGAGACCAGGCTCTCCGGCGCAGCGAAGTCCGGTGTGCCCAGCGTCAGTCCCGAGCCGGTCACGCCGAGAGCGTCCGGATCACAGCTCTTCGCCAGGCCGAAGTCGGCGACTTTCACATTCCCCTCCTGGGAGACGAGGATGTTCGCCGGTTTGATGTCCCGATGCACCACGCCGGCCTCGTGAGCGTAGTGCAGCGCCGCACAGACATCCGCCGTGATGCTCGCGGCCAGATCGGCGGGCAGGCGTCCGCTGCTTTTCACCATCTGCGCCACGTCCGTGCCCTCTACAAACTCCATGACAAAGAAGCACAACCCGCCCGCCAGCTCCCCAAAATCATACACATGTACAATACCGGGATGGTTCATCCGAGCCATGAGTCGGGCCTCATTTTTAAACCGGTCCACAAAGCCGACACCCAGTTCATCCCGAAGCACGGGCAGGACCTTGATGGCGACGAACCTGTCCAGCGTTGGCTGACGTGCCTTGAAGACCGCCCCCATGCCCCCGCGCCCGATCATCTCCAGAATCGCGTAGGCTGGGAGCAGGGCTTGAAGCTCCGGCACCGGCGGCGGCACCCATTCCGAGGCAGGCTGCGCGGCTTCATCCATGTCCTCATCCACCCCGCCCATCATGAGGCAGCGTGGGCAGATGCCACCCGGCACCTTTTCCGGGTCAAAGGCAGACTGGCAAATGGGACATGGGTTCAGATTTTCAGGCATCTGGGATCTTGGGTCATTTTTCACATTCTCTGTTCAGAAGGGATTTTGACATCATCCGCCAGATAGAATTTGGATAAGATGGCCACGCTCCTCGGCCATCGCCTCCGGCCCGTCCACCGTATCGCCGATTTCCTGCTCCAGCAGCTCCCGGTAGCGTGCTCTCATGCGCTTCACCTTCTGGGCCACCGCTGCAGGATTCATGTCAAGCCTGGCGGCCAGGGTGTCGTAGCTCATCTTCGCGCCATTCCAAACCAGGGCTGACTCCAGCACGGCGAACGCTTCACCCTGTCCCCGCGCTACAAAATCTGCCTTCAGCCGCGCCAGCACATGCTCCAGCAGCGTGAGAGCCCAGCGGCGGTCAAAGGCCCGGTCCGGCGTCTCTCCATCCACCGGATGCATGTCCAGCACCGCCTCGGCGTCATCCAGAGAGATGACATGTGCTCCACCACCGCGCTTCTGCCGCTGCGCGTCCCGGTGCAGTATGCGCAGATGGTTCTGAAACCCGCCCAGCAGGAACGAACGCAGACGGCCAAGCTCCCGATCTGCCGCGACCAGTGACTCACGGGCGATCAGGGATTCGCAAAAGCTCTGCACCGCGTCCTCGGCATCTTCAGACTCCAGTCCCGAACGCCGGGCAAAGACATACAGCGGCTGCCAGTAGCTCTGCAGGAGCTCCCCCAGTGCTCTCAACGCCGAAGCATCCTGACCCACCAATCTACTGCGCCTTACCAGCGACCAACGGGTCTGTGGAAATTGGCTTTCTTTACTCACTGCATCCATGCTCATGTCCTGCAAATGAACGGTTCCCAGCGGCAGGCTGCACGCTTTATTTTCAGTCCACCACGACATCGTTGCTCTCAGGATCAAATCAGGGCGGCGGTGAGCAACAAAAGCGCAGCCACCCAGTCCCGCACGCCGAGACGATCCGCATCTCCCGTGAAGCGGATCAGTTTAAAAAGCGCACCCGTCGGGCAGCCATATTTGCAGTAGGCCAGCGGCTGGAAAAGTGAGGCGACCAATCCGCAACATGCGATGGCGATGCTGGCCCAACCAGCAACCCAGATGACAGCGGAGAGATAGTCCTCGAATGAGTATACCAGCTGCGGCACGTTAGCGGAGTTGGTTCCCGGTTCAGCAAAGCGGATGACGTAGGCATCGAAGGGCTCCAGCGCATTCAAGTCCACCACCCAGCCGCAGATCACGCTGAGGAAAACGAACCCGAGCAGCAGAAAGGGCAGCCGTGTCAGCCAGCGCTCCACCTTTGCAGACACCTGCCACCGCCAGGGCAGCCGCCGTGCCAGCAACTGCTGCAGAGCCCCATGCGGGCAGATGTGGTGGCAATAAAGCTGCTTGCTCGTCACCACTGGCCCCAGCAGCGCCACCACCGCCAGCAGCAGAAATCCCGGCGCACTGCGCCACGGCGTCCCATGCGCCGCCCAGCCTGCCAGCAGCCCCTGGGATAAAAGCTCCCCCGCAATGAAGCCACCATAGATCACCAGCAGCGCGTGATGTGTGTGCCTCAGCCACACCACACCGCGCAGACGGGTGAAAGCCATGACCAGTGCCGACACCAGCACCGCCAGATGCCCCGCATCCTGCCAGCGCCATCGGATCTCCCTCAGCCAGCCTGCAGGCCGCTCCGCCAGCACACTCTGCGCACGCAGTTTCAGACTCTCCGCCACACTCCAGCTCGTCTCCGTGGCACCAGACACCCCCTCCACCTTCGCCTCCTTGAAGTCCATGTCCGCCAGCCGCTCCAGCGTGCTTTCATTGAAGAAATTTAAAAAGTAATCATCCCCCGTCACATAGGCCACATAGCGCTTCGTGTCGTAGCTCTTGCGCAGCGCCATCCGCCGCAGCTTCGCCCCCTCCGCATCCAGCAGCATCAGCGTGTCCGTCGGCCCCTTGTAGCCCACCACCGCATCTGAAACCGGTGATGTCCGCACTGCGAGCGCGATCTTTTTCCCGCCCGCATCCAGCACCTCAAACCCACCACGTGGCGACTCTACACGAACCAGCTTCGCCGCCCCAGGCTCCAGCTTCCGCACCTCCTCCAGCGTGATCTCCTCAGGAAAGCGCAGCGATGTCCCCGAAGCCCGACCCAGCTTCTCCAGCACGCCCTGCGCCATCGCCGTGCTCGTCAGCGTCGCCCCGCTCACGGCATGAATCGGGTCCGGCGCAGGTGCTCCCGGCTTCATCCCCTGAAACTGCCGGAAGAACTTCCGGTCCGCCACCACCTCCGCTACATGCTCCGTCGTATCGTGGCTCTTCAGCAGCCGCAGCCCCGTCAGCACACCCTTCGGGTCAAAGACGAGCAGGCTGTTGGTTGGGCCGGAGTAGCCGATCATCCCGTCAGACTCCGGTGCCGTCGTCGTCACAAAGCCCAGGGTCTGCCCAGCCTCGTCCAGCGCCGTCCGCCAGCCGTTCGCCGGATTTGCCTCCCCCAGGCTCACGATCTCAGGGAAAAAATCCCGCAGCCTCTCCGGCGTCAGCGCCGCCGCAGCCTCCAGCTTCCCACGAGTCTGCACCGCCTCACGGATCACCACCACCGCCACCACCAGCAGCCCCAAACGCCAGAGGCGGAGGAGAACAGGTCGGGCAACTTGGATCAAAGAAGGCATGAGCAGGCGCATGGGATACGACGCTTCACTGCCCTTGCCAACACCCGCGCAAAAGTCCGTCACACTTCTCCAGGCAGTCCAGGCGGAAATCAGCACCCCGCCTCAGAACTCGCACTGATGCCTCTATTACACGCGCCTCATCAAAATGGATCTGAACCCAACCCCCATGGCCACCCACCGGATCCCCTTTTCTACCCGCCATGTATCCATTTCTGGACCATGCCTAGCTAGAGAGCCACGCCGGAAAACCACAGCTAACCGCCGAATAGCTATTTCTAAACACCGCTTCGATCTGTCTAAGCAATGAAAAGCCATTTCTAACCGCTGAATATCCATGTCTAAACCCCCTCATTTTTATGATGCATTGGGTCTTATTGAAATTAATAGAATACCAACCCTCTCAAAATCGAGAACCCGCTTGGGGAATCAACCCAAAGCCGAAGGCCACAAATCTGGCTCCCTCGCCCCGGCAATGCATCTCGCAAACTCCCTGATCTCGTTCTGGGGAGAGGGGCCGACACCTTACCGAACGATCCAGGAGCACCACGTGCCCCCAAACTCTACCTTCACCTCTTCGGCAATCTCGTCGGCGCATCCGCGGCGATGGCGGCGCGGTAGTTCGCCTGGGCGCGGAAATAGTCGGCCTGGGCTTCGACTTCGAGAACCTGTCCGTCAAAGGTGGCTTGTTCGCGGATCTGGAGGGCGAGCAAATCCGTCGCGCCTTGTTTGAGTCGTTCGTTTTCGGCGGCTTCGAGCTGGCGGGCGAGTTCCACATTCTTGCGCGTCATCTTCAGCGCGTCGTAGGCGGCGATGAGGGCGCTGTAGGCATCGCGCACGTCGGCGGCGATGCGGTCGCGGGCGAAACGCTTGTCGTTGTTCAGGCGCTCGATGGTGGCATCGGCGATGTCGATCCGGCCTTTGGCGTCACGGCGTTGCAGCGGCAATTTGAACTCAATTTTGGCTTCAATCTCGTTTTGCTCGATGTCCTTGGGGCGATTGCCTCCGAAGATTTGACCGGCCTCAATGCCGACGTCGAGATTCGGCAGCAGGTTGTTTTTCGCGAGCTTGCGGTCGATCTCGACTTTTTCCACAAGCAGCTCGATGCGACGGATTTCAGGACGAAAAATGGCCGCCTTGGCGATGTCGGCAGTGAGCTGAGCTTCATCGAGTCGTGGATGCGGCGGGAAGGCCTTCGGCACACGGTCGCGTTTCGCGATGATGGGCTCGGCCTTGTCCTGAGTGCGGAAAAAAAGCGACTGCTCGATGGCGGTGGCCTGGAAACGCCGGAGAGCCTGCACGGTGGCGATCTCGCGGCTGACGACGAGCCGCTGGTTGTCGATCTGCACGATGGGCGCGCTCGCACCCTTTTTCACCTGCTCGGCGATGGCGCTGTCGCGGTCTTTGGCGATGCGCAGAAGCTCCTCGGCGAGGGCGAGGCGCTGCCCAGCGGCAACCCAATTGTAGTACGCAATCGTGGCGGAGCGGATGAAGTCGAGGTACTGCCGCAGGATGATCGGATCGGCGAGTTCCTGATCAATTTGCGCCTGCCAAAGCGCGGCGCGGCGGCGGTCGATGGTGCCATCGCGCAGCAGTGGGATGCGAAAGCCGAGCACACCCTCGCCATCGACTCCAGTGCGATCTTTGTTGTAGTTCGGTAGGAAGCCGCTGCTCAGCCGGTATCCGCCATACACGCTGCCGCCCCAGAACGGCAGCGGCTGCTCCAGCATGGCATAGCCGGTGCGCCCGTCGTAATAACCAGCGAGGCTGGTGGTGCCACCGGCATTTAAATTGAGGTCGAAAGCGCCCATCGCCTGCCGCACACGACCGTTCGCGATGTCTTGTTCGATCAATGCGGCGAGGTAAGGCGGGTATTGGGATTGAACGGAAGCCAGTACTTCGGCGAGGAGGAGCGTCTGGGGCTTCTCGGCAGCGCTCAGGATTGAAAATTGAAAGCTGAAAACTGAAAACTGGGAAATGAGGAACCATGCCGCGAAGCGACTGAGCACTTGTTTTGTCATTTTTTGGTCGGGTCGAGTTTGCCATCCGCATTGCTCACCACCGGTGGGAAGCCATTGATCTGACGCCATAGCTCGAACCAAAGCGGGACTTCGTTGAGCATGACCCACGCATTCGCACGGGCACCCTGACGGAGCCAGCGGTCTTTGTCCGGCCAGCCGACAGTGACGGGCCCTTTGCCATCTCCGCGATCGACGATGTCATCACTGGGGCCGACGACGACGCGGAACATGCCCGTGCCGTCGTCAGTGGCATCGACGAAGACGACCTCGCCGCCAAAGGTGCCGATGGCGAGCTGCGGCCAGCCGATCATCTGCACGGCAGGCCAGCCTTCAAAAGCGAGCCTCACGGGGCTGCCGGGCTGGCCATCTTTCCGCGCGTGGATGAGCGGCATGTCGTTGCCATCGACCATGATTTCGACAAAGCGGCTGTCCGTTTCAGGAATAATGACGCAGATAAGCGAGCCGGGCCGCAGGTAGGTGCCGTCGGTGGCGGTGACGTTCAGCACGATGCCATCGCGCGGCGATTCCACGACCTGGCGGAGGTTTTGGTTGATCTGCACGTCGATGACGGAGAGGTCGCGCTCCGCAGTGGCCACTTCGCTCAAAGCGGTGCCTTTCGAGGCATGCGTGGAGGCGATGGTGGCGTCAAAATCGTTGCTGGTGCGCTTCAGCGCCGCCTCGGCGGACTTCAGCTCGGCGATGGTCGAGTCCCGCGAGAGCGTTGCGAGTTCAAAGTTGCGCTGTGACTCGAGTTTCTTCTCAAAGAGGTCTTTCGTGCGGTTGAAGTTCAAGAGCGAGGTCTGCGCGGCGATCTTCGAAGCGGCCACGCGCTGCTCCGCGCCGTCGATGGCCTGCGCCTTGGCGAGTTCCTGCTGCGTAATCTGTGCAGTCAGAGACTCCACGCGGCCATGAGCGAAGTCGCGGCGGCTTTCGATGGCCTCTCGCTGCGCCTTGAGGTTGTTGAGCAGATTCGGGTCGTTGTCCTGAATCTCGACGATAAGCTCGCCCTTCTTCACACGCTGACCTTCGGTGACATGGAGGTGCTTCACCCGCCCGGAGACCTGTGCCTCAATGTTAATGCGGCGGTCGAGCGGATTGAAGGCGATCACCCGCCCCGCACCGGTCACAAACTGACGCCACGGCAGAAACATAATACCGATGACGAACGCGATGAAGCCCAGCAGCAGCAGGCGGCTGAAGAGGCGCGTGAACTTCGCGCTGCCAGCGAGGCTCAGCGCAGGCAGCGGAGGCACGGAGTAAGGGGTGGCATGGCTCATGAACGGTTTTGCAGGCGTTGAGTTTCCGATTGCGAGGTCGTGCCGTCATTCAAATGACACGGCGCGAGCTCGATGATCTGATCGCAGCGCTTCGTCACACCGTGATCCCTGGTGGCGAGGATGACGGTCCAGGTGAGCGAGGGATCGAGGATGGCCGTTTCGAGAAGACCGAAGGACTCATCATCGAGGCTGTCGAAAAGCTCGTCGATCAAAAGAAGCCGAGGGCGCTGCACCAGCGCACGAGCGAGCAGCAAACGCGTGCGTTGATTGCCGCTCAGCGGCGCTCCACCGACCTTCAGGTGCAGATTCAGGCCCTCGGGGCGGTGCAGGAGCACATCGAGCAGGCCTACACGTTCCAAGGCGCTGCGGATTTCATCCAAACCGACATCGACGCGGCCGAGGCGCAGATTTTCGATGACCGTGCCATCCACAATCTCATCGCGCCTCAGCAGCATCACGCTCTCGCGCAGCGCCTCCAGATACCAACTGCGCAGATCGAGTCCGTCGATGCTTACATGGCCGTCCGATGGCTGGCGGAGGCCGAAAAGGATGTCGAGCAGCGAACTGGCCCCCGAGCCGTGGGGGCCGACAATCGCGGCACGGCTGCCGGGCGTCACGGTGAAGTTCTTTTTGGCAAAAAGCGGCTCATGGTAGCCGAAGGACACCTCGCAGGCGCGCACCTCGGCACCGCCTTCGCGCTTCAGGGGCTGCTCGCCATCCTCGCGCTCGATTTCGAGGTCGAAGATGTGGCCGAGCTTGTCCATGGCGGCCATGGCGTCATACCATGCCTCGAGTTTTTTGCCCATCTTCGCCATCGCGGCCACGATACTGCCCATGATGAGCTCCGAGGCCACGAGCTGGCCCAGCGTGATCTGCTGGCTTACCACCAGCCAGCCGCCAAGGATGAGCAAAACGGCCGCCGCGGATACGGAGAGCACCAGCAGTGCCACGATCTGCCGCATGACGATGCGGAAGTGGCCAGCTCTGCGGGCGAGATACTCGGTGGTGAGTTGGTTCGCCCGCTCGTAGGCCATCTGATAGCCGCCCGGTCCTTTGAAGGCGAAGGGGAAGGCCGCGATCTCCTCAAACCAGTTCACGACATCGTACTTCACGCGGGATTCCGCGATGCTGGTTTTCACCGCACCTCTGCCGAGCAGCCACATGCTCAGCGCGATGAGCGCCAGCAGGATGACGACAAACAAAAGCATCAACGGATGATACAAGGCGAGCAGTAACATGCCGATGAGGCTGCCGAAGATGAGGTTCACGCCATCGAGCAGCAGCAGCGCAGTGCTTTTCTGCGCGGTGACGACATCCAGAAAGCGGTTCACCAGCTCTGGCGCATGCACATCATCAAGGGACTGCGCTTTGACGCGCGGAAGGCGGTAGGCGAGGTCCGCCGCCGTGCGCACAAAGATGCGGCGCTGAATGATGTCGGAGATGTAATACTGAAAGCCGCTGACGACGGCCTGGAGGCCCAGCGCCCCAAACAGCGCCACCGCAAGCACGACGATGGCCTGCACATAGGGCCGCGACTGCCCGCCGAAGGCCAGGTTGCTCACCACAGAATCCACCGCGAGTGGCGCAGCGAGATAAAGGATGCCGGAAAAGACCGAGAAAATAAGAAGCGTGATGATGTCCTGCCTTTCCGCTTTCAAAAGTCGGAAAAAGCGCCGCTCAGGGCTAATGTGGTCGTGATGCTCTGGATCGGCGTGGATGCTCATCGCGTGTGCCGGCCGCTCGGGATGCACCACACCAGCTTCGACGACATCATTTACGCTCTGCATGCCCAGCATCTTCACCAGTTCACTGCGCGAGATGCTGAGCCGATGCGTCGGATGATCCCCATCCGCGATGCGCAGACGAAACCAGCCTGCGAAGGTCACCACGATCCATTTTTCATGCTTTCCGCACCAAATGACCACTGGCAGATCCTGCCGTGCGTGCCACAAAACCTCCGCCAGCGGCTGGCGCACAGGGGTGACTTTCATATACACCTCCGCCGCCGCCGAAACGAGCCGCGCCAGTGGTTCAGCATCCTCCTTCAATGCATTCTGAACCGCGATACGCGCCCGCTCGTGATCAAATTCGCATCCAGTGATGCTAGCGAGCTGCGAAAGAAGGGTGAGGCTGGACGAAGTCGGTGGCTGGCTCAAGACAGTCTGGGGGTGGGAGATTTACGCTGGGTACTCAATCGAGAGTCAAAATAAAGCTGAAAATCATGCGGGAGGTAAGCGTCACTTAGAGGCAACGTTTTGCGTAGCGGTGACAAGTGTCCAGGAACTGATGATCTCATGATAAGCTTTATCAATGGTTAGCGTGCCTGCTACAAGCTGACGATAGAGTTTGCGAGCCAGATTCATGTCCACGTCATAGTACCAAAGATGGCCTTTTGCTCCTTCGGTGTCAGTCAGCGCCAGATGATCCAGAGATGCAGGTGACTCGGCCGACTCCCTGGCTGCTGCGAGGACTGAAAGAATGACCCATGCCTGCCTATCATCAAGGTCTTCGGCATTCATCGACATGAGCAGGGGACGCTGTGCCATGATGATCAGCCCGGCGCGCCCTGATGCATCACGAACAGCGTGGGGCCAGATACGTGTCCCAATGGTCTGGGCCTGATACATGAGGCGCTCGATCTGTTTGGCGGATCGGTTAAGACTATGCCACTCATACCGAGTCAGCGGAGACTGGTGAAGCTTGCCATCCTGGGGCGTGAAAGGCGGGTCTGGTGGATGGTTTCCCCATGAAGAAAGCGGCAGTGCTGCAGTCAGACAGAGACAAATAAATGAGGATGTTTTCATGGCGTTCTTTATGCTCGTTCGTTGTTTCAGTGTTGGTGCAGGGCCTTCAATCCACGGAAGGCACCCCTGTCATTTTGCTTCAAGGCTTTCTGCGCCCGTCCTTCCAGGACCTTGACTGCGGCAGCCTCGAGCTTTCGCAAAGCCTCATCAAAGGTAAACCCGGTGCCATGCGCGAGCACATCCGGCCCAGGCATGGTGAGCATGAGTGTGAGATGGAAGGAGGGACTGGCCTGCAACTGCTCCTCGATCCTCACGCTCGCTCGCGAGATCGGTTTGATTGCCTGCAGAGTTTCGAGAGTTCTGTGAATGCACTGCTCTTTGATGAAGGTTGGTTCGCAACCGAACCAGTCGAGTCGGATAATCATAGTGAATAAGAATGGGGGTTTGAATTTGCCGGGCGGGCCTGAAAATCACCACCTCGGCTGGCTTTGTGTTGCCAGCAGGGGTGACGGCTTATGGTCAGGAGTTTCTTGGGTATTCGTGCCAGGTGCTGTAGCAGGGCATTTCTTGACCCTGCATGGAGGTTACGGGGTATCCTGTGCATGAACTCAGCAGCAGGCAGCCAATGATGGTGATCAGTAGGGTGGTTGTTTTCATGGGGTTTGATGTTGGGGTGAGTTTGTTGAACCGGCTCTGGCATTTGAGCCGCAGCTTGAGCTTCTCGGATTTCTCGTTCGGCCTGATGCCAGAACTCCAAATGGCAGCCATCCGGCTTTCCTGCCTCCACCCAGAGATAGTAGGCATGATCACGAATCTCCTGATCCATAGGGTGAGACTCCACCGGCTCCGCCCTGGCTCTGGGAGGGTTTTTCTGTTTTTCGGCTTCCAGGCATTCCTCTTCAGAACCCTGCATGCATCTACTTAGCCGCTGTTCTACAAAAAGACGGAAATGCTCCCAGCAAGTCGATCCATTCAGGCTGAATTCAGAGACAATGGGCACATTCCAGATGGAGGCCATCTTCCAGGTGAAATCCTCTCTGATCTCCGCTCCTTGCCAATAGCGGATGATGCTTGGTTTGAGGCAGTGTGGAGACTGGTATGTCCGTTCCATCCATGAGGTCACAGATTCAGGAATCATCTGACCTGAGGAGGTGCATACCATGAGTATCGAGGCATCCTTGCCAAGATGACTAGCCATGGCGCGCACATCCAGCCGCTCGAGCTGATGAAAACTCCAGCGCTTCACACAAACTTCAGCGACCTCCTCAAACGTTGCGTTCACGACCATCATCAGCGTCTCGACATGCTGACTGACATCTGAGTCCTCGTGCAAAATCACCACCTTCAAGATGGGATGTCTGGTGGTGGAAGTCGTGGACTCGCTCATGGCCTCACACTGCCCTCACCTCATGGGCACTTAAATGCGCAGACACGACCAGCGCACCTCAGCAAAAGGCTGAGCACGATTCATCCCTGCTCTGCCGTCCAGCGGGTCGCGTGGTGGATGAGTTCGGTGGCGTTGCGGAGGCCGAGCTTTTGGCGGATGTGGGCGCGATGGGTGTCCACGGTCTTGATGCTGAGATGCAGCGTGCGGGCGATCTCGTGCGGTTCTTTGCCCTGACCGAGGAGGCGATACACCTCAAACTCGCGATCGGTGAGCGTGCTGACGGAGCTGCTTGCGCCGCCTTTGCCGCCGGACATGGCATCGAGGATTTGCGCGGCGATGCGCTCGCTGACAGAGATTCTTCCGGAAAGCACCTTGCGGATGGCCTGCACGATCTTTTCGGGGCCTTCCTGCTTCATGATGTAGCCGCGGCCTCCCGCTTTGATCACACGCTCGGCATACAGCGTCTCGTCGTGCATGGAGATGATGAGCACGGGCGTCTGCGGCGAGAGGGCGCGGATGTCTTTGAGCAATTCGAGGCCGCCTTTGCCGGGAAGGCTCATGTCGAGCAAAACGAGGTCGGGATGCAGCTTTTCGAGGGCGTGCATGGCCTGCGTGGCGTCGTTGGCCTCGCCGCAGACGGTGAGTTCGGCCTCGAGGTTCACGAGGCCGGTCAAACCGGCGCGGAAGATCGGATGATCATCGACGATGAGGACGCGCTTTTTGGCGGGCGCGGCGTTTGGCGGCTGTTTTTTCGGCATGGTGAGTCGTGGGGTGAAACTGGCAGGTGACGATGACACCTTTGCGGCCGTTGCGCACGCTGAGCGTGCCGCCGGCCATCTCGGCACGGTAGCGCATGATGCGCATGCCCATGCCTTCGCTTGGCAAAGGCTCGCGCAGGCCGCTGCCATCATCGGTGATGGTCAAAGCGGCACGCGTGAGCTGGATGCGCACTTTTTTGGCCGCGCCGTGCTTCACGGCATTGCTCACGGCCTCCTGCGCGATGCGATATAGATGCGTGCTCACGGCCTCGTCGTCGATGGGCGGCGCTTCTTCGCATTCAAAGAGGCACTTCACGCGAAACAGTTCGCCAGACTGCGCGGCGAGCGTTTCGAGCGCCTTCGCAAAACCGCCCTGCTCCGGCGCGACGGGATGCAGTCCGCGAGCGAGGCCACGCGTGTGCGCGAGAGCCTTTTGCAACAGGCCACCGATCTTTTTTGCCTCGGCATGGCGAGGCGATTGGTCCGCCTCCAGCGTGCGCTGGAGCACATCGGCCATCATCCATGCACCAGCGAGCTGCTGGCCGAGATCATCATGCAAATCCTGGCCGATGCGGCGCTGCTCGCGCTCGCTGATGTTGAGCAGCTCCTCTTCAAGTCGAAGCCGCGCGGCGATCTGCTCGGTGAGCGCAGCGGTGCGCTCCTGCACGCGCTGCTCGAGCTCCGCGTTGAGTTCGCGGATGGTCTGCTCGGCCTCTTTGCGCTCGGTGATGTCTGTGATGTCGATGATGATGAGCGGCCCCTCCGGCGTCTCCACCTGGCTGAGGCTGATCTCCATCGGAAACGGCCCGCCGCGATGTCGCAGGCCGTTCAGATGCATGCCGCGGAATTTCTCCGAGCGGCCCGGTTGCCGCAAAAACTCGCGTCGACACACGGTGAAGCGATGCCGGTCCTCCGCAGGCAGCAGCGCTTCAAAGGGAGCGCCGATGATTTTCTTCCTCGGCAGGCCAAAGAGCACCTCCGTGCGTGCATTGGCCATGCGCACGATGCCCTCGGCATTCAGGATGACAAAACCGTCCGGCGCAGACTCGAGCAATTGATGAAACATGCGCCGGTCCACATTCCGCTGCGTGATGTCGCGCGAGATCTTGGAGAAGCCGGTGATGCGTCCGGCGGAGTCGTTCAAAGGCGAGATCGACACGGAGATGTCGATCACGCGACCGTCCTTGCGCACGCGATGCGTCTCGTAGTGGTCGATGCGTTTGCCTTGTCGGATGTGACGACGAAAAACGGCCTCGTCATCCGCCGCCTCCAGCGGTCGCAAGAAGCCCACATTGCGTCCCACGGCCTCCTTCGCGGTGTATTGGAAGATGCGCTCCGCACCGGCATTCCACGTCTGGATCACGCCATCGAGATCGAGCGTGATGATGGCGTCGTCGGAGTTCTCCACCACGGCAGCAAGGCGCTTGCGCGAGGCATCCGCCGCTTCGCGTTCGGTGATGTCACGCGCGATGCCACCGATCTGGTAGGGCTTGCCGTTCTTGCGGCCCAAGATGATACCGCGATCCGCCAGCCAGCGCACCTCGCCCTTTCTGCCGATGACGCGGTAATGCACCTCGTAGTCCGCTTTTTCGCCGCTGAACCACGCCCGCAGCGCCTGACGGACGGCGGGTCTGTCCTGCGGATGAATGCCCTCCTCCCACAGGCCCGGTTTGCGCTGCAGCTCCGCCACACTGCGACCCCAGATGCGCTCAAATGCGGGGCTCACATAGGTGAAGCGCGCGGGGTTCAGCTGCTTGAACCACAGCACATCGCCGATGTTCTCGACGAGCAGTCGGAAGCGGGCCTCATCTGGAAGGGGTGGAGTCATGCGTGCATCAAAACGGGATCAAAACTGCCAGCGCAGGTTCAGCGCCCCGAAGGGAGCCGACTCCAGCGTTTCATTCGCCAGCACATTGTTGTTCCCGTCGCGCAACTCAAGCTCACCGCCGATATTCATACCGGCACGCAGCGAGATGGAAAAGCGGTCCGTGGCTTGGTAGATCACCGACGCGGCCGTTTGCCAGCCATTGAGCTCCACGCGATTCACATTCGGGTCCTCCACATCCCACGAGCCGCCGCTCGGGTAGGCGCTGAGGCTCAGCGTCAGACGATCCGTCGCCCGCCAGCCGAGCACGACAAACGGCGGCGTCACCTGCACGATGAACGGGTCCGGCTTCCAGATGAAACCAAGCGCCGGCACGATCATGCCCTCCTGTGCGCCATATTGAGCGAAGAAACCGCCCGCGAGGCTGAACGTGTCCGTGAAGCGATAGCCGAGCAGTCCAAGGCCCGAGACCTCGAAGTCATCCCACGACAACCCTTGGAAATCCGTGCCGAGCCCCGGCGTGAAGAAGCCCAGTCCCCACCATTTCGAATGCTCCGGCCGCCAAAAGAGACTCACCTGCGCCTCAAGCGTGTGCAGCGTCTCGCGTTGCAAGCCGAGGAAGCCGTTGAAGTCCAGCTCGCTCAAATTATAGCTCAGCGAGGCGCTGATGCGCAGCGCGTTCACCTTCTTCGTCCACAACGGCAGAATCGTGCGCAGCTCCATGAAATCGAGCCCGCCCGGACGATTCGCGAAGTCCTGCGTGTCGATGAACGTCGTGTCCACCATATAGCCCGGTCTTCCAAACCCGAACGCCGCCGGGTCAATGAGATCCACGGAGCGTGCGGTGGTGGTTTCCGTCGTGGTTTGTGCCGACAACGTCAGCGTGGAGGCGCAAAACAGAGCCGAGAGGATGGAGAGGTTTTTTATCATGGATGGGGGAAGAGTTTCAAGGCGGGCAAACTACGCCCCAGCAGCTGCGCTGGACTTGCATTTCGATCTCCACGACGCCGCAAGGCATTCGCGAAGAGCGCGGACCATGCGGGGGCTATTAACCCCACGCCATCAGCGAATGGCTGAGACGCGAGTGGTGGCGCTCCGGGGCCTAACCATGACATTGCTTGATTCCCTGTCGCCACACCGAGGATCCCAGCCACACCGTGGCATCAAGCGGAGCAGTATGAAGATAGCGGTTCATAACCGGCGCATATGTAAATATCTGCTGGAGCACGCCCGTGAGCCCGATGCCGAGCAACAGACGTGGGTTGCTGAACCAGCCGATGCTGAAAATACTGCGCCGCAGACTGCGGCAGTTGATCAGATAAGCGCTTGCTACGGCGACGAGGGCGTTCAGTACGTCGGTGCGGCACACGGCGATGGTCGAACCAGCGTTTTGCTCGTAAAAGAAAACGCAGTAGCTGCCGACGAGCATGATCATCGAAACCAGGCCGGTGCGCATGAACATGGCGAAATCGAAGAGCGGCGTCTTTTGATCTCGCGGCGGCCTTTTCATGATGTCGGCCTCCGGTGTCTCGAAAACGAGCATGAGGCCTAGCAGGATACCCGTGGTCAGATTCACCCAAAGCAGATGCACTGGCAGCGTGAGGCCGAAAACGACACTGGTGAGCAAAATGAGCGCGAAACCCACGCTCACCGGCAGCGTCCACACGAGCATGGCATTGTAAATCGAACGGTGGTGGGCGTGAGTATTTGAGTCGGCATTCACATGAGTTAAGAGGGATTGAGGACGAATGAGGCAAATGATAACAAACTTTCGATGCTCATGCAGAGTCAGCCCGCCCTCTCCCATTGGCCGAGTGTCAAGGAGGATGCCATCACCTCCCGAGTGATGGCACCGCACCTGAAACAGACAGTTACAACCAGAGGGATTTAGTGAGAACGGGCTGATAGTTTAAGCTTTAGGCTTCGCCGGCTTGCTGCCAATGAGCGTTCTCAGCCGATGCTTCTCAGAAATCGGCTGAGCGTGACGCTTGGCTCACACGGATGTCCACGAGGCTTTGATTCCTTTTTTCACAATCACCCGCCCCTCATCCTCGATGGCGAAGAGGTGGAGCCAGCCGTTTTCGACGAGCTGGCGGACGCTTTCGTGATTCGCGATGACGGCGTCGATGTCGGTGCGGGGGGCTTCGATGAGGACGCTGAGGCGGACGGGCTCGTGCATCCAGGTTTCGCCGTTGTGGACGCTTTGCAGCGGCAGGCCGGCCTGGAGGTCGCCGCCGTTGCCTTGCTGGATGCCGAAGGTGCCGACGACGTTGTGCGTGACCTTGTTGCCGCTGCCCCAGAGACGGTTGTTCACCGTGCTGGCGTAGTATTGGAGGTTGATCCAGTTCGCCACGACCATGGGCGCGGTCATGATGAGCTCGAGCGTGCTCTTGGTGGTGTCGGCGCTGTGGCGGTAGTTGTGCAAAAAGACGCGGCCGCCGAGATTGAGGTGCCGCGTGCGCTCGCGGGGCGCGGCGATGAAGGCGGCGTTGCCGGCGAGACCCCACTCGGGCCGCACCTGCGCCCAGTCGCGGCTGCGCTGATGGATGAGCTGGTCGAGCTCGGCCTCTTCGGCGCTGGCGAGGCCGAGACTGGCGGCGCGTTGCTGGCGGCAGCGTTTCGAGCCTTCATCGAGCCAGAGCTGGAGCTGCAAAAGGTCGGTCTCATGCGAGAGCGGCACTTTGTCGGCATCAAAGATCGTGATCGCATCCGTGGTGGTGTCGTGCAGCGCGGCGATGAAGCGCGTGTCCTGCGGAATGCGGATGCCGTGACCTTCCAGCGCGCTGCGGACCATGGGTTGATTGAGGATGGCGGCGGCGACGCGGGCATTCGAATCGCCCGCGTGACCTCCGCAGGCACCGCAATCGAGCCCGGCGGCATAGGGATTGTTCGTGGTGTTGCTGCCGTGACCGCAAAGCATGACGAGGCGGCTGAAATTCGACGTGAGTCCCATGTTTTTCAGCGCACTGAGGGCGAGCTGCACCTGATCCTCCGGCGGGATGCCGGCCTCGGCCTGCGTGTCATCGAGCGGATCGGGGATGAGTCGCTTGTGCTCGTGCAGGTTCGGCGCGGCGCAGGAGGAGCAGCTATGTGAGTCGTTTTTGCCGAGTTGAAAGCCGTCCTTCACGAGCTTCCACGCGAAACCGACGCCTGCGGCCTCGACGAAGCTGAAGCAGCTCACCGCCGAGGTTTTGAAGGCATTCCACGAGTGCGCGACGCGGCGCCCGACCTGCAGTTTCCGCCGCGCGTCCTTTTCCTGCTCGGGCGTGGCCTGCGGCAGATGCTCGCGGATGCGATACTTTGGCGTGAAGAGCACCGGCACCTGCGAGCTGCCATGCCGCTGGCCAAAGGGGATGTATTCGATGGGCATGCCAAAGAAGCCCGCGAAGCCCATCGTCTCGATTTCAGGCGATGCGGCCTCGAGCGAGCGCCGCATGACCTCGGAGCGCACGTCGATGCAAAACACCGCCTGCACTGCGGGGCGCACTTTGGCCTCGCTCGGAGCCTGAGTGGCGCTTTGCGTGATTTTTGTGCAAAGTTCGCGCTGGAAGCCGATTTCGAGCGCGGCATGCCAGAGGAGCTGTTTGTCCTGTGAAGCGGCTTTTTCGAAAGCGAAGTTGTGCAGCCACTCGCCTTTCAGATCGGCCTCATCAAACTGCCGCGCGAGCTGCGTCTCAAACGCGAGCCGCACCGCGAGCAGGTCGAGCAGCGATTCATCGTGCGTGCCGTGCATCGCTTTGTCGCGCACCTGATACTGCACGTAGCTGCTCCAGCCGGGCAGCGTCATCAAAAGACGGTGCAGGTAGTCCTCCACCTTCGCCGCGGGCACGCCGAGCAGGTCGAGCATCATGCTGACTGCGTCCGCGGTGCTCTCCGGCAGGCCGGTGACGACTCGGCGGAAGCCTTTGAAGCCGATGAGCTCCGGCGTGGCATCCACCAGCGCCGCCTGTCGCCACGCGGCGAAGAGCGACTGCTTCTTCCACGGCATGCGCCAGGCCGATTGACCTTCGTCAAAGTAAGCCGCGCACCATTTCGAGATCTCCTCCGTAATCAGCGTGCTCCAGCGTCCGCCAAACCGCGTCGTGGCGATGTCGGCGAGGCTTTGCAGGCCCGCGAGCGGTTGCGGCTCGGGGTTCTTCAACCACGCGAGCAAATCCGCGGTGCTGATCTCCGCGCCACTCTGCTGGATCGCGGCGGTGAGGTCCGGCGTGGTGATGCGGCCGCTGGCGAACTGCTGCTGAAAGTAGTCCACACTCATGAGCATGCTCTCGTGCGTGACGCGCTGCATGAGGCCGCACACCTCCGCAAACGGCCGGCCGGTGAGACCTACGAAGGGATTCACGGCCACAAAACTGTGCAGCGGCCACAGCGGCGGCACGCGCAGGCAGGCATTGCGAGCATGCCGCAGCCAGTTCGGCTTGTCCGCGAGGACGACGGGCTTGTTGATGGCGAGAGCTTCGGTCGCGGCGTCGAGGGTGGTGTTCATATAAAGGGGAGGCGGGAGGTGTTTCAGGCGATGAGTTTCTGCGTGATCCGGTTGAAGAGCGTGCCGAGGTAGAAGCCGTTGCTGGCATGCACGTAGAGTCGCTGGAAGGCCGGGCGTGAGGCCCAGGCGGGCAGTTGGGATTGGAAGACGAGCACTGCGAGGAAGAGCAGCGCCACGAGGATCATCACCGCGTGCTCCACGCCGCTGCGCAGCGGCGCGTAGGCCGGCACGCTGGCCGCGAGCAGGTGCTCAAAGCCCGCATGCAGCGCGAAGCACGCCGCCGTGGCCACCGCGACGAGGCCAATGCCGCGCAGGATGAGCCTTTGCCGCATGCTGCTGCTCCAGAGCGTCCACAGCAGGTGGGACATCGCCATGATGAAGACCGCGATGAGCAGCACCTGCCCCGGATCATTCGCCAGATCAAAGCTGAACGCTGCCGCGACACTCAAGCCGATCGCGATCGACACCGCGAGCGAGCCAAGAACCACCAGCGGATGCGCCGCAGGCCGTCCGACCGGCGTCCACGATGATTTGGCGAGATTCACCACGCTGCCGCTGCTCAGGAAGGCATGCGCTTTGTAGAGCGAGTGCGCCACGATGTGCATCATCGCCAGCGCGAAGGCACCGAGGCCGCATTGCAGCATCATGAAGCCCATCTGCGCCACCGTGGACCACGCGAGCGACTTCTTGATGCTCGTCTGCGTCATCATGATCACACTCGCAAACAGCGCGGTGAAGGCTCCGAGCAGCGCCAGCGTGTTCAGCGCCGTGGAGGATTGCGTCACCAGCGGGCTCAGCCGCACGATGAGGAAACCGCCCGCATTGATGATGCCCGCGTGCATCAGCGCGGAGACCGGCGTGGGCGTCTCCAGCGTGTCCGGCAGCCAGGAGTGGAAGGGGAACTGCGCCGACTTCAGCATCGCCGCCGCGACGAGCAAACCGGCCACGAGACCCGAGTGCGGCCCCGCAGGATTCGCGAAGAGCTCATGAA
>CAYMHJ010000045.1:0-28308 GCA_964390165.1 uncultured Prosthecobacter sp.
CGTGGCGATGAGTGAAGCTCCCTGGGCAGGTTCATCCTTCGCCAAAGCCTCCCAATCGGTCATGCCAGACTGCCAGTGGAAGAAGTCGCCATGCACTTCGTCGCGATTGTACTTATGCCGCGTGCCGCTGTGACCGCCGTAGAGATAGACGCTGCCGGACTCCGTCGCCGCCGCACCAAAGCTGGCGACAGGGAGAGGCAGAGCCGGTGGAGCCTCAGCCAAAGCAGCCGTGGCGAGGAAGAGGAGAAGAAGGATTCGTTTCATGAGGGGAAGCCCAAAGTGTGCAGCAGACATTACGTCTGCTGGCGGTCATTTGCGCGGAAGTGTCGCCAGAGTGACATGGGCGGCGGGCTTGCCATGATCCGGCTGGGGGATTATAAATAGCGCATGAAGACCGTCACCCGCGCCAAACCGAAGACGAAACTCACACCGCTGATGAAAACCAAAGCAGTGGCTGCAAAGCCGTCGCGGAGGAGAAAACCTGATGTCAAAAATCTGGCATGGCTCTTCGAGGAAACGCTACCTCCAGCAGACCAGCTTCCACCAAACCCAGTGCTCGTGATGAGAGGCAAAGCATGATCTGGTATGCCGATGCAAGCTGGCTCGTGGCTGCCTTCGGTCGCGATGATCACACGCCGAGAGCACGTGAGTGGCTGAGGAAATGTGTGGAGTTGCCGATCTTGGTTTCGCGCCTGACTATTTTGGAGACGGAGATCGCCTGGCGCGCTTGTTTAAAGGACGGGCGGATGAGTGCTGCTGAGCATCAAATCGCTCGCCAGCAGCTCAAACAAGGCCTGCTCGAAGGCATCCTCGCGAAACGTGAGTTGCGGCCGCATCAGTGGTTCCCACAGGCGCATCGGATCAGTGATCATGCGGAGATCGATACGGTCTGTCGCTCGCTGGATGTGCTGCATGTCAGTGCGGCGAAGCTGCTGAAGGCGACAGGTTTTCTGACCTTCGATGAAGCCCAATCCAAGCTCGCCGAGCACGAAGGGCTGAAGGTGGAGCCTTGATCTGCGAGGGTGTTTCGGGGCGCGTCAGGGAGTCAGCGTGTAGCGCCAGGTCCAGTCTCCTCGGTAAAGTCCACCGGTCATACTGGAAGTGGATCCAAAAGCTGTTGAAGGCACATGGCCTTGGTCATCTTTGCCATCCAGGCCTGGGCTCCACAGTTGATAGCGGGCGTCGCGGGTGAGGCGGTAGCTGAAGGGGCGCTGTGTGAGTGGGTCCAAAGGCAACGGGTTGGGCAATTCAGTCAGCGCCGTGGGATAACGACCATGCTGGCGCTGGAAAAGCTCGACCTCACAAGCTGTCAGCGCCTGCTGAAGCTGAGTTTCAAAATACAGGTTCATGCGCAGCATGACCTCCGTGGTTGGAATCATGATCATGGCAAAAAGTTTATCGAAGTTAAGCCACTTCGGATCATGAATCTCAAGCCGAGCCTGCATGGCAGGAGCTTCTGCCAATGCACCTCGAAGCCCCAGGCGGGAAAGTGGCAGCAGCATATGGTCGAGATAAACCTCCGCATAAAAGCAGCGGTTGAGGTCGAGTACCCATGGATTGGATTGCAATCTTGCCGCCGAAGGCGATGCGGCTTTTCCTGCGATTTCAGAAATCCAAGCTTCTGGCTGTTGCCGCCAGTAATCGAGGGTTTGCAGGCCAATGGCAAATTCCCCTTTGGCGGCACGATAGAAGGATTGCGGATCAATCCGTTTCGTCAAAAGCTCACGCAAAGGCTGCAATGCGGACGTGGGAAAAGTCGGCTGCGCGAGCATTTGCCAGACCAGTTTTAAGGCCTGCGCATCCAGCGTGATAGCCACCAACTCTGGTAGGTAATAGCTTTCCCGACGACAGGCCTCAGACACGAAGCTGAGAGCCCGCAGATCATCCAATGCAGCTTTAAAATCACCCAACTCGACGCAGGCCATGCCATGAAGGATCAGCGGCTTGCTCAGCTTTTGGATGACATCCAAATGCGGTGCAGGCAAGGCCACCAGCAGTGAGGGGTGGGGCCGCATTGGCAGAGCGGGAATGAATTCGGCATGTTGGCTGACCTTGGCCTGCTCTATGAGCATCTGCAGCACTGGCCGTGATTCCAAAGCGGCTCGTATCGCCTCGGCTTCTGCACCGCTATCAGGCTGCACGGGCAGCACTTTTGTCTCCACCAGCAGCTTGGCTGTTTCCTTGAAATCAAGAGGCCGTCCCAAGATAGAGCCGTCGCCGAGAGTCACGTTTTCCAGACCTGTCTGCAAACCGATGAGTTTCTGTCTCCGGGCATCGAGAAGCATTTGCTTGGCGGGATCATTCTCTTTCAGCGGGAGGTCGATCAAATCAGGGTGATTAAAGAAGTTCCCTTCAGCACTGAGAGGCTTGGCTTCGAGCGGCAAAAACTTGGCGGAGATCTCTGCCTGGGCCAGGCGTGCTTCGATGGCGGTCCAGCGGCGCTCCAGGCTGTGTGGGATGGCGATCACGACTCCCACCGCCAGCAGCAGAACCAGAACAAAAAGGGCAGCGAGGCTACGCCATCGAAGGAAAGAGTGGAACATGGCCATCCCTATGCCAAAGCACTTCCTCTTTGGCTAGATCAGAATTCACGGCGGGCAGCGACCCAGGCAAGGCACCTCTTTCAAGCGTCTTAGCTGTTGGTGATTTGCGTCGGATTGTCGCTCCCAAGGGACACCTTATTCGCTGCGGCAAACCTGGCATCGCACTTCGATTGAAATCCACGCCAGGGCGCATCCACCCATGTTGGTATCCACTCATACTTTGGGGTGAGGGACCGACGCCTCACCGACCGTTCCAGTAGCTCCCCTCATCCCCACAAAGGGCGCTTGGCGACGAAACACATCCATGGCGGGGAGAGAGGGTTCAGACTCCTGGCCTGCCATGCAAATCAGACAAGGGAATCCATTATTGACTGCTGCGAATCCGGCCAGCGTACTGTGGCTGGAATATACGCCAGGGCAGTAATCGAGACTTAGATTCTTCGAATCTTCTGGATAGAGAAGGTCTTGCGGGCCTTTGTTATGAGCTGACCAACCTTTTTGCTCATGCTTCGTTCCTTCGTCCCCCTTGTCGCGCTTTTCCTGACTCATGCTGCCATCGCGGTGCCAGCGTTCCAACTTCAGCCCAATGAGGTCATCGCGCTGACGGGTGGCTCGAATATGGAGCGGACGCGCTTTAATGGATTCCTCCAGACGCATCTCATCGCGGCAAAGCCGGAGCTGAAGATCAAAGTGCGTAACTTCGGCTGGGAAGGGGACACGGTTTTCGAGCAGTGGCGGGATGGAGGAAATCTCGAAAACCTGGATCCAAGGCGTCGAGAGGCAGAACGGCGCATCCAGGCGGCGGCGGGCTCGACTAGCTGGCGGCAGCAGCGCGACTGGCGGGAGCAGCTCCGTGATGTGGGGGCGACGATGGTGATCGCCCAGTTCGGTCAGATGGAGGCTCTGAATGGTGTCGAGAAGCTGCCGCAGTTCATTGTGGCGTATGAAAAGTTGATCGCGGAATTTGCAGACCAGGGGCGGCGGGTGGTACTGGTGACTCCGGTGCCTTTTGAAGGGGCGATGGAGGCGCATAACTCGCAGATTCTTCAGTATTCACAGGCCATCAAAGCCCTCGCGCAGCGCCTCGGAACGCACCTCATTGATCTCTCGCCATGGATCATGGCCACAACTCCGCAGCGGATGGAGAACGGCTATCAGCTCAATGAGTCTGGGCACCGGATGGTCGCCAACATGATCGCCGAAGGTGTTGGCATTAAGCCTGTAACCAACGAAGCGGTCCGCGCCCAGGTCCTGGAATTTGAGCGTCTTTGGTTCGACTACTGGCGGCCGATGAACTGGGCCTTTCTTAATGGCGACCGCACCACGCAGCCTTACTCGAAGGACTGGAAGGACGCCTCGAAGCGCATCTTTCCCACGGAGATGAACGATTTCCTGCCGCTGCTGAAACAGGCGGAGGAGAACATCTGGGCCGCCATCGCCGGCAAGGCTGTGACGCCCATTGGCGTGCGCTCCTCCATCCCGGTGGAGCCGCCGACAGCGAAGCCGCAATCCCCGGAGGAGGAGCTGGCGAGCTTCCAGATCCTGGATGGCTTTGCGGTCAATCTTTTCGCCAGTGAGGCGGACGGCGTGGTGAAGCCGATCCAGATGCGCTGGGATGAGCGCGGTCGCCTCTGGGTGGCCTGTGCGGTGAGCTACCCGCAGATCAAGCCGGGTGAGAAGGCAAACGACTACGTGCTGGTCTGCGAAGACACGGATGGCGATGGCAAGGCGGACAAGTTCCACAAATTCGTGGAGGGCCTCTTCATGCCTGCGGGCCTCGAACTCGGCGATGGCGGCCTGTATGTGGCGCAGGGCACGGAGCTGCTGCACTTCAAAGACACGGACGGCGACGACAAGGCGGACACGAAGCGCATCGTGCTCGGTGGATTCGGCACTGCGGACTCGCACCAGATGATCAACTGCATCAACTGGGGCTTCGGCGGCGAGCTGTGGTTCACGCAGGGGCATCACATCTACTCGCGCGTGGAGACGCCGTATGGCGTGGAGACGCTGAACCGCGCCGGGCTGTGGCGTCTGCGCCCGCGCACCGGGCATCTCGATCCCTTCTTCCAGTGGTCCTCCGCCGGGGCGAACTGCTGGGGAGTGGTGACCACGCCCTACGGCCAGCCTTTCCACAAAAGCGGCGCGAACATCGGCAGCTACTACAGCACGCCTGGACTGGTGCGCTCTGACCTCGCGGTGAATGCGCAGGCGCTGAATCTCTGCCTGGCACCGATCAAGCAGGTGGGCATGGAGTTCCTGCACAGCAGCCATTTCCCGAAGGAGATGCAGGGCCGGATCATCATCGGTGGTTATTACGCGAACCTGCTGGAGCAGCACGAGCTGAAGTTCGAGAACGGCATGTTCTCCACGAAGCTGCTGCCGAACATCATCGAGACGAAGAACAATGTCTTCCGCCCCGTGGAGGTGCGCTGCGGTCCTGACGGAGCCCTGTATGTGGCGGACTGGTACAACCCGATCATCGGTCACTATCAGGCGAGCTACCGCCACCCGGACCGCGACAAGGCGCATGGCCGTGTCTGGCGCGTCAGTTACAAAGGCGGCCAAGTGGTCAAGAAGGCCAATCTCGTCAAAGCGAGCACGGAAGACCTGCTGGAGCAGCTCGACTCGCCGGAGCGCTGGGCGGCGTATCAAGCCAAGCGGCTGCTGTTTGAAAAAGACTCGAAGGAAGTCGTGGCTGCGGTGGATGCCTGGGCAACCAAGAACGCGACCAATGACTATCGCCGGCTCCAGGCGCTCTCGCTTTATGAAGCGCACGAGACAGCGCGGCCCGAGCTGCTGAAGTCCCTGCTGCGCGCGCCGGATGCCCGCATCCGCGCCTATGCCACGAGGACGCTTTCGACCTGGGCACGCAACGGTGTTTTGCCAGAGGCGCTGGCGCTGCTGGAAACGCAGATCGCCGATGACGATGCGCTCGTGCGGCTGGAGGCCATCGTGGCGGCCAGTTATGTCAAAGATCCCCGCGCTGCCGTGGTGGCCGCGCGGTCGCTGGACAAGGAATTCAACGCCTATCATCTCCACGCGCTGACGAAGACCCTGCACGCCACAAACGGGCTCTGGGCGGCACTGCTGAGCGCGGGCAAGCTGAGCTTCGACAAGGGCGAGCATCTGATCTTTGCCCTGCAAAATGGTTGGGTGGAAAACAACCCCGACGACCTCAAGAACCTCTCGGGCGCGGCGGTGGCTTACAAGCCAAACGCGGCCTCCGGCAATGTCCTGGCCATCATCCGCCAGCAGATCGAGAAGCATCAGGGCAATGCCGAGAAACAGACGACCTGGCTCAAGGCGCTGGCCGGTGTCGCCACCGTGGATGACCTGCCATTCATCTTCGAGCGCGGAGGCAAAAACGCCGCCGTGCTGGCTGCGCTGAAGACCGCCAAGCCGAAGGATGCGGAGAAGCTTCTGGAGCCGCTCTTTGCCGACAGCGATCCCGCACTGCGTGCCCAGGCTCTGCGACTGGCCGGAGCCTGGAAAGTCCAGGCCTTCGCCGACCGCATCCGCGAACTTGCCTTTGATGACAAGGCAGCGCTTCACGCGCAGGCCTTTGATGCGCTCATCAGCATGAAGCCGGATGAGGTGGTGGGCCGGATGCTGAAGCAGTTCGCCAATCTCAAGACACCGCAGGAAGCCGCACCGCTGCTGAGCAAGCTGGTGGCCCGCACCGAAGGTCACGCCGCCCTGACGCGTGCTTTGCAGAAGCCCGAAGCACTCTCGATCAGCAGTGCCAAGCTCGTGCTCCAGGCGCTGAACAGCCTCGGCAAGACTGACGCGAAGCTTTCGCCGCTGCTCATGAAGCTCGCGGGCATAAACGCCGCGCTTCCGGCCTACACGAAGGAGTATGTCAGCAACATCATCAAAGCCGCGAACACGTTTGGCAACGCCGCCGAAGGGAAAAAGATCTACGAGCAGACCGGCTGCATCGCCTGCCACATGCCGGGAGTCGCGCAGAGCAAGATCGGTCCCGACCTGAGCACGATCAGCCGAGGTTTGCCGATCGACATGATCATCACCGAGGTGGTCTGGCCGGCGCTGAACATCAAGGAAGGCTACGAAGCCGCGACGGTCACGATGAAGGACGGCAGCGTCGTCACCGGCTTCAAGCAGACCGACACAGCGGAAGCCATCGCCATCCGCGAGATGGCCACGGGCCAAGTGAAGAGCATCAAGCGCTCCGAAACGCAGAGCATCCAGATCGGCGGCACCGTCATGCCCGACGGCCTCACCGCCACGATGAACGAGCAGCAGCTCGCCCATCTGGTGAAGTATCTGAGCCAGCTCGGGGCGGAGTGAAGGGTGTGGCTCGGTTTTGAAACAGCTGGGCGGCAGGCTCCAACCCTTCACCGGACGGACGAAACCCTTCAGGGTTTGGAGCAAACCTTTCACCCGATTTAGCCGACGGACGTCCCTGGGAATGATCATGACCTCAAGATGATGTCAGTCCGAAGGGGACAGGTGCCTGGGCATGACCCAATGACTGAACCCTGAGCTGGGTTCGGTGGTCACTCTCCCGGCTCAAGGCTCGCCCCGTAGGCTGCGCAGAGGCTGCCGGGCAGGGTGACTTGCGCTTTGCCGCCGTTCTGGCGGGCGATCTCGGCGGCGAGCACGAGCTGAAGGACACCTCCCGCGCCCATGCTTTCGCCAAGGATGGCGCGTGGCTTCAGGACGTTCGGGGTCCCGTCCCGCACGCGGGACGGTTCACTGACGGTGAGCCACGCGGAGGATTCCGCTTCATCCAGCATGGCTATGCCCGACTCTCCGCTTACCCGGACTTCGTCGGGGCCTGTTTGAGAAACAATGCGCCCCAGCTTCTCCGCGCGTTCGTTTTCACTCAGGAAGGCAAAGGCGGGTGTGTGGGCGAGCTTCAGGCCGGTTTCGCCGAGGCTCAACAGCAGGGCAGCGGCTCCTTCGGTGGCTTTGAGATCGGGATGATAATAGGTCACGGCCTCGGCACCGACCCAGTCGCATTCTTCGGCACCGATGACGAGCACGCGGTCCACGAGATCCTGAGTCAGCCAGGTGTGCGCCATGGACACCCCTTCGATGATGGCGCTGGATTCGCCGATGAGGGTGGTCACGGGCCCGTCCACGCCGAGGAAGGCGGCCACGTGGGAGGCGGGGGCATTGTAAACGGTCTCGGGGAAAATGAGCGGGCTGGCGAGTGCGGGCGTCTCGATGACTTCGTGGTAAAACTTGCCGCTGAACTGGACGCAGCCGTTGAACATGCACTGGATGATGCCCAGACGGCCAGCGCCCTGCCCATTGGGGAAGCCTGCTTTTTCCAAAGCCTCCAGCGCGGCGGCCATGATGAACTTCGTGATCGGGCTGGCGCGACGAAGGCGGGGGAACTTTGGAAGTCGGTCCGCCGGGACGGGCGGCACCATGCGCACCTGGCAGTCCCAGTCGCGCGTGCTGACGGTGCGCGGGCAGTGCGTGATGGCCAACTCCGTGTTTCCAGTCACTGCAGCCACGAGTGACTCAGTGCTCCAGCCTGCTGCTGAAACCGCTCCGCTGCTGAGCACACGCAGTCCCTGGCTCGCATCCAAACTGCGCACTGCGCACTGAGCACTACTTACTGGCTTGAAAACAAGGGTGGCATTCGTCCCCCCAAACCCAAAGCTGTTCGTCAGCGCCACATTCACCTTCGCCTCGCGCCATTCTTTGACGAGATCGAAGCACACAGCTGGGTCGGTCTCGCGGACGTTCAGGCTGGCGGGCAGCCACTGGCCGCGCATGGCCATGAGGCAGATCACGGCTTCCACCGCGCCTGCGCCGCCGAGCAGATGGCCCATGGCGGACTTCGTGGAGCTGAGGGCGATACGCCCGGCGCATTCACCGGCCCAGGCTTTGATGGCGCTGGCTTCGGCGACGTCGTTGTAGGGCGTGCCAGTGCCGTGGGAGTTGATGTAGTCCACCTCGCCTGCGGTGATGCCCGCCATGGCGCAGGCTCCTGCCATGGTGCGGATGGCGGCTTTCCCCTCGGGGTCGGGCTGGGTGAGGTGATGCAGGTCGGTGGCGGTGGCGTAGCCCGCAGCTTCGCATAGCGCGGTGGCTCCACGCTCAGCGGCGGCTTCCTCGCTTTCCAGCAGCATGACGGCGGCACCTTCACCGAGGGCGAGACCATCGCGCGCCGCATCGAAAGGGCGGGGGACACCGCTCGGAGCGAGCGCGCGGAGGGTGTCGAAGCCTGCGAAGACGAGCTCGGCGAGCGCATCGTAACCCCCGGCGAGCACGCGGCGTGCTTTGCCGGTCTGGATCATCGCCATGGCGTCCCCGATGGCATTGGCACCACTGGCGCAGGCATTGGAGACGACGATCATCGGCCCGCGCCAGTCATACTCCGCAGCGATGGCGGCGATCTGCTTCTGCGGCTGGTAATACTCGACTCGGGAGAGCTGGCCGGGCACGCGTCCGGCATTACCTATGGCCGTGCGGAAGTAGTCCTGCCCCACGCTCATGGCCCCGGCGGAGGTGCCGATGATGATGGCGTCGATGCCCTGCAATCCGGGCAGTTTGGCCATGGCGAGCGCCTCGCGGATGGCGAGCAGGAGCATCTTCGTGCCACGGTCGATGAGGTGATCCCGCCGACGCGGCATTTTTAAAAACAGCCGCTCTTCCGGCAGCATGACCTGCGCGGCGGTTCTGGCGATGCGCTGGCTGACATCAAACATCGTCACCGGCGTGAAGTTCATCCGATTGGCGCGGAAGGAAGCTTCGTTCTCCTGCCAGTCCATGCCGAGCGGCGACACGATGCCCGCGCCGGTGATGAGGATGCGTTGAGAAGAGGAAGACACGGTCAGAGCAAAAGAGAACGGCGGAGAGAGCTGGATGGATTCCAACGCTTGAACCTACGCGCTGAACTCGCCACTGTCGCGGCCCAGCGACTCCGGTTTAAGGACGCGCTGCCCTGAGTGTCAAATGTTTGGTGAACGATGGAAACAAAACCTCAGCCAGAAAGGTGATGAGATCGCCCTCTGGTATCCTGAAGGCGCGCTCACGTTTCGGGCGCTGGAGACGGCTGCGCGTGCGCTGAAGCCGCAGGTTTGTCCGGTGCAGGGGGAGTTTTATCTGGCGCAGGGAGACGGCGTGGAGATCACCCTGGCCCTGCTGGCTGGTTTCCTGACCGGCCGGCCGGTGCAGGTGGTGGAAAAAGATCGCCAGAGGCGCGTGCCAGCCTCCGCAGCCTCCGCCGAGGTGGCGCTGATCAAGCAAACCGTCGGCAGTTCCGGACTGCGGCGCTGCCAGTTCTTCAGCTTCGCGCAGATCGCCGCCGATGTGGACAGGCTCCATGCCGCACTGGGTTTGAGCCAACACGCCGTCGCTCTGGCTCCTTTGAGCGTGGCACATTCGTTTGGCCTCACGACGACGGTTTTGCAGACGCTGCTAAATGGTCTGCCGACTCATTGGCTGCTCACGCCTTTCCCCACGGGCATGATCGAGGCGCTGGCGCAGCATGAGAGGGTCTTTCTCCCCGGCGTGCCTGCCATGTGGAAGGCCTGGCTGATTTCGGGTTTGGATCTCAGCCGCGTGACACTCGCCGTGTCCGCAGGCTCCGTGCTCACGCTGGATCTGGAAAACCGCGTGCGCGAGGTCTTCGGGCTGAAGCTGCACAATCTCTACGGCACCAGCGAATGCGGAGCCATCAGCTACGATGCCACCACGACCCTGCGCAGCTCCGAGCCCGACATCGGCCAAGTGCTGCCGGGCATCGAGGTTCACACCGCCCAGGAAGGCAGGCTCATGGTGCGCAGCGATGCCGTGGGCCTCGGCTACGATGAGACGAAGCCCGGCGAGATCTTTGCCAATAGCGAGCACCTGACCTGGGACGTCATTGAGATCGCGGCGCAGAGGCTGGCCTTTGATCAATGCCTCGGTGCAGGGATTAATGTCGCCAGTCGCAAGCTCGGGCCCGACGAGATCGCAGCGAAGATCCGCGAAGCCACGGGCATCGAATCCGTGCGGATCAGTGGAGCCCGGAGTCGAGATCCCGAGCGCGTGCAGGACGTCGTCTGCACCATTGCCCTGCCGCCGGAACAGCTCATCCAGGACTTCAAAGTCCGCGCCTGCGCCGCGCTCGCCCCGTGGGAAGTACCGAGGAGGTGGGTGGTGGCGTGAATTTGGGGCAGATGTGTCGCCAGAATGATTCGCGAAACACGGTTCGCGATGTCTGCCTATGATCGAATCAGGTGTCCTGTGGAGGCCGGAGTGGGTTGGCCCCTCCCCCCGTCCCTCTCCACCGAAGGGAACCGGTGATGTTTCCATCATGCCCTGCGGGGGGAGAGGGGTGCTCACCGATCAAGTGGCGTCCCGTGCCGTTGTCTTGCCCATTTGGGGCTTTGGAAATGAAGATCCATGCTGGCCGCGACCCAGGGCTGCGCCTCGCTGTGCGCGGACTTGCGCTGGGCTTTGTTGCCACACCCCTTTGAGGCTTGGCACTCAGGACTTATGAAGTCCACGGAAGATCCGGCGGGTCCGTCAGGCCAGCAACTCCGTCACCACTCTCGCTTTCGGATTTTCCACGAGCACCTGCTCGGTGCCGTTGCGCTTGAAGCTGAGCCTTTTGGCATCGAGCCCGAAGAGGTGGAGGAGGGTGGCGTGGTAGTCGTAGTGGTTGACCACGTCTTTGACGGCGTGGTGGCCGAACTCATCCGTGGCACCGTGAGCGTGACCGGCTTTGAAGCCGCCTCCGGCCACCCACATGCTGAAGCCATAGGTGTTGTGGTCGCGACCGACGGTGGCGCGGCCTTTGGCTCCGGCGCGGTTTTGGATGACAGGGAGGCGGCCCATCTCACCGCCCCAGTGGACGATGGTGGTGTCGAGCAGGCCGCGCTGCTTGAGATCCATGACGAGGGCGGCGGCGGGCTGATCGACCTGGAGGCAGGCGGCGGGCAAGCCCGTGAGGATGCTGCTGTGGTGGTCCCAGGTCTGGTTGCCGGTGAAGATGGAGACGAAGCGGACGCCGCGCTCGACCAGGCGGCGGGCGATGAGGCAGCGCTTGCCAAACTCTTCGGTGGCGGGTTTGTCGATGCCGTAGAGCTTCCTCGTGGCCTCGCTCTCCTGCATGATGTCGAGCGCCTCTTTGGCGGCGGTTTGCATGCGCGCGGCTAGCTCGAAGCTCTGGATGCGGGCCTCGAGATCGGTCTCGCCGGGGCGGGCATCAGCGTGCTCGCGGTTGAGGCGATTCACGAAGCTGAGGTAGCGGGCCTGCGCTTCGCCTTTGAGCGACATGGGTGGGTCGAGATTGAGGATGCGGGGCTCTTTGGACCGGACGACGGTGCCCTGGAACATGGAGGGGAGCCAGCCGTTGGAGAAATTGTCCACGCCGAGCACGGGGAGGCCGCGTGGGTCGGTGAGTGCGACGTAGGCGGGCAGGTCCTGGTTTTCGCTGCCGAGGCCGTAGGTGAGCCAGGAGCCGAGCGTGGGGCGTCCGCCGACGATCTGGCCGTTGATGAGGGAGTAGATGGACTGGCCGTGATTGTTCACGCCGGTGTGCATGGAGCGGATGAGGGTCATCTCATCGGCGATGCTGCCCATGTAGGGGACGAGGTCGCTCATCTCGGTGCCGCACTGGCCGCGGGGTTTGAACTTCCACTGCGGGCCCATGACCTCGCGGCTGGCACCAGCGGCGTCGTCATACTTCACTTCGCCGGGGAAGTCTTTGCCATCGAGCTTCATGAGCTCGGGCTTCGGTTCGAAGAGATCGATGTGGCTCGGCCCGCCCTGCATGAACATGGAGATCATCGCCTTTGCCTGACCAAAACCGTGGGCGGGCTTGGGGGTGAGATCGAAATGCTGCTGGCCGCCAGCGAGCGCGGGATTGGCGAGCAGACCCTCCTTTTGCAAGAGGGTGGCGAGCGCTATGGTGCCCATGCCATAGGCACCGGAGAGAAACTGACGACGGTCGAGGGGGAGCGACATGCCTCTATCTACGCGCGCTGGAGGCAGAGTTTAGCGATACGGATGAAGCCGGTGCGAATACAAATGGGCAGGGGAGGCAGGGCAGGGAGATCGAATGCAACAGGCGGGGGACGGGCGGCGTTGATCGTGGATGCTCCTCCGCTCTCTTTGTGCCCTCGTTCTCCTCGCCACATCCACCTTCGGTCTTGATGCCACCAAGCTCGCTGCGATCCAGCCAGCGATGGAGCAGGCGGTGGCGGCCAAACAGGCGGCGGGCGTGGTGACGCTGGTGATGGAGAAGGGGAAGGTGGTGCATCATGAGGCTGCCGGCATGGCGGACATCGCGGCGGGGAAGAAGATGCCGAAGGACGCGCTCTTCTGGATCGCCTCGATGACGAAGTCGGTGAATGCGACGACGATCATGATCCTGGTGGATGAGGGGAAGCTCTCGCTGGATGATCCTGCCGCGAAGTGGCTGCCGGAACTCGGGCAGATGAAGCTGGCGGATGGCTCGGCGCCGGAGAAGGCGATCACGCTGCGGATGCTGCTGAGCCACACGGCAGGCATCGCCTTTCCTCCACGCAAGCCTTCGGATGGCGCGATCTCGCTGAAGTCCTATGTGGCGGCGCTGGTGCGCGCACCTTTGGCCTTTCAGCCGGGCAGCAGCTATGAGTATGGCTTTGGGCCGACGGTGGCAGGGCGCATCTTGGAGATCGCTTCAGGCATGAAGTATGAGGACTTTATGCGCGAGCGTCTGCTGAAGCCGCTGGGAATGAAGGACACAATGTTCAACCCCGGTGATGCTCATCGCGCGCGAATCGCCCGAACCTATAAAATGGATGAGGATACGCTTGAACTCTCACCGGGCTACAATCCCTTCGTCACCAGTGACGCGAGTGTGACGCGCATGATAGAGCCTTCGGGCGGTCTTTTCTCAACAGCGGCAGACATGGGTCGTTTCTACGCTATGATCGCCAATGGCGGAGAACTCGATGGCGTGCGCATCCTCTCGGCGAAGGCGGTGAAGGAAATGACAACTCCAGTAATGGCGGGCGGGAAGCAGCAGGGCTACGCCGTCGGCTGGCAGAGCAACACCGAGACTCAGCGCCCATGCTCAGCCATGCCGGTGGGCAGCTTCGGACATGGCGGTGCTTTTGCCACCAATGGCTGGATCGATCCCGTGAATCAGATCGTGACAGTCTTCCTGGTGCAAAACGTGCTCGTGCCGGACAGTGGGAAGCCGAAGGACGTCTTTCAGAAGCTCGTCATGGAGGCTGCGGGTGTCACCGTGACTGCTCCGCGAGTGGCAAAGAAAACGAAGAAGTGAGCGGTTCTCCGCACAGCCTTCTGTGCGGATGTCAGGTTCCAAACCTGTTCGAGACTACTTCTTCTCAGCGTCCACGCGTGCCTTTGCGGCGGCGGCATCGGCATCGTTCTTGATCTTCTCTGCATCGAGCTGGGCCTGGATGGTGACTTTGTTGGCTTCGATATTGGCTTTGTCGATCTCGGCATTGGTCTCGGTGCGGGCGGTGGCTTCCTTGGCCGCGGCGTCCACTGCTTCTTTTTCATGTTCGATGGCCGTCTGCTTCGTGTCGGTGCGGGCGTCGATTTCGCTCTTCTTTTTATTGCAACTGACGACGAGAAGGGTGGAAAGGGCGAGAGTGATGAGCAGGATGGATTTCATGATGAGCTGGGCTGTAGGTTGATGTCACCATCACCCCCCGGATGGCGGTGATGATGTGGTCCAATCTTGTCCGGCTCCCGGCCTTGTGACCATGGGGTGTAGTGCTACTTTTGGTCATGCCGCTTCTCGCGTGCAGAGAGGTCGAGCAGCGCCTGAATCTCGGAGAGCGCTTCCTCAAAGGTAGGTAGGTGCGGCTCACGGCGCTCAGTGACGCGCAGGATGTGCCAGCCGAGTTTTGTCTCCACTGGAGCGCTGGTTTCGCCGACGCGGAGCTTTTCGATATGAGTCATGAAGTCGGCGGGCATCCGTGTGGCGCTGAGCCAGCCGAGATCACCGCCGAGCGGCCTGCTGCGGGCATCTTCGGAATGCTGGGACACGAGCATGGCGAAGTCGGTGCCGCTTTTCAGCTTCTGATGAATGCTGCGCATCTCGGCGCTGCGGTCCGGCTTCTTCGGGTTGTGCCGGGTGAGGAAGAGATGGGAAATACGGTGCAGCGTGGGGATGCGGAGTTCATCACGATGAGCGGCATACCAGGCGCGGGCCTCGGCTTCGGTGATTGGCGGGATTTGCTTCTCGATCTGAGCTTCTTCGAGCTGGGCCTCGCGGATGCGCTGGCGCATGTCACGCTCGGTGAGGTGCTGGAGGTCGAGACGCTCGGCGTGGTCGATTTCGCCGAGGTGGAACTGCTTTTGCCAGAGATCGAACTCCTCAGCCACAGCGGCACTGACCTCGGGCGGAAGTGGCGTCGGGCGTGAGTTCAGCATGATCCCTGCGGCGATGAGCAAGGCGAGGATCACGAGGCTGATGACGAGGCGCTTCATGGCTAAGGGATCGCCTGCATGATGCGTTGGCGGCGGTCATCGTGCTTGAGCTGGCGCATGGTGCCGATGTCGGCCATATACTGCTCCAGATCGCCGCCGCGTTGTTTGAGCAGGGCTTCAAAGCCGGGCAGCATCTCGTAATAGGAGGACACCGTGGCGAGACGGGCGTTGTTCACGGGCTTGTTAAACCAGCGCTCGAGCTTCAGGCTGCCGCCGTGGCGGGCATCGAGGGCTAGGGCGCGCTGGTGGAGTCTGGTAAAGGTGCTCTGTTTTTGATCTCTTATCTTCAGCCATCGTTCATGTCCTCCTGGGATGGCGATGTACTTGGTTAAAGGCTTCCTGGTTGTCTTGAGGTATTCGAGGATGGCCTCGCTGGGTGGCTTTGGCGGATAGAGTCCCTTTAGCTCCTCCCGAGTCTCCAGCACGAGCTTGATGAACTCCCGCTCCACCCGCATCTCTTTTTCATACTGCGCCAGCTCTTTCATCCGGCCACGGGCACGCAGCCAGCGGCGGGCACCTTCCTGGCCGACGGCGGTGGCGAAGGCTTCATTAAAATCCGTGTCGCCGCTGAGGTAGAGGCGCTGATGAGTCAGCTCGTGGAAGATGAGCTCGGCGAGGTCGGCATCGCTGCGGCCGATGAAGGTATTTAGCAGCGGATCTCGGAAGAAGCCAAGCGTGGAATAGGCATCGATTCCGGCGACATAAACATCGAAGCCCTCGGCGCGGAGCTTGTCGGCCTCGGCTGTGGCCAGTTTTTCCTCAAAGAAGCCACGATAGGCGAGCTTGCCGAGCAGGGGATAGCTCCAGGTCTTCGGCTTCACGCTAAACTCAGGCGCAGCAAAGACGACCCACACGGCATGACGGCGGCCCAGATTCGCATAGCGCCGATACTGCCCTTTCGCGGGCAGATGCAGCTCCTTTTCCGCGAAGTCGAGGATGTCGTCCACGGTGGAGAGCTTCTGCTTGAGCAGCGGTTTCGATTTCGGATCAGCCATGACTTCGGGCACCGGCCTAGCCTTGCGCAGAATCTCCATCTGGCCTCCCGCCGCCTGCGAGTAGAAACGCAGGGTGGAGCAGGAGGAAAGGCAGGCCGCGGCGAGCAATGGCAGGAGGAAGATCGGGCGGTTCATGCTGGCAGGTCTTTAGCCCGCCAGACGGAAGCCGCGCAAGAAGATTGGCCGGGAAAACGAACGTGCAGTGTCTCGCTGATGCAAGGATTCGTTGGGCGGCGGATCATCCGCCTCGTTTGCCCTGACAAAATTCGCCTCGCGGGCTGGAAAGCTGTGTGGGCTGCATTACAAGTGCGCCCCCTTTCCCATCTTCATGTCTGATCCTCTCTACGTCATCGGCCACCGAAATCCTGATACGGATGCCATCTGCGCGGCCATCGGTTATGCGGCTTATCTTCGTGAGGTGCGGGGGGGCGAGGTGGTGGCCGCCTGCTGCGGGGAGATCAATGCGCGCACAAACTGGGTCCTGAAGCTGGCCGGGGCGGAGGCTCCGAAGCTCCTGCTGGATGTCCGGCCCACGGCGGGCATCGTCTGCAGGAAGGAAGTGCTGACCGCGACGCCGAATGAGACCTTCCTTTCCGTGTACCGGAAGATGATGGAGCACAGCTTCCGCTCCATCCCGGTCGTGGATGCAGCCCAGAAACTGCTCGGCATGCCCACGATCCAGGAAATGGCGCAGCTCTTCCTGCCCAGCGGGGCCACGCATGGCGCGGCGAACCGCGAGGTCAGCACGAGCATCCGAAACATGGTCGCCGCGCTTGGCGGGACATCCATCGGTGCGCAGGATCATGCGGAAACGGTGCAGGATCTGGTGCTGGTGGTGGCGGCATCGAGCGTGGAGACCTCCCGGGAGCGCGCGCGGCAGTTCCCGCCAAATCAGGTGGTGCTGGTCACGGGTGACAGGCCGGAGATTCATGCGCTGGCGATGGAGCTGGGGGTGCGCTGTCTTGTGGTCACGGGTGGCTTCACCCCCTGGGAGAGTCTGATCAGTCAGGCGCAGAGCAAGGGCGTCAGCGTGATCTGCGCCCCGCAGGATACCGCCAGCGCCTCCCAGCTCATCCGTTTCTCCCGCCCCATCGCGGAGGCACTGATCCATGATTTTCTTTCCTTCACCACGCGCACGCCGCTGCGGGAGATCATCCATGCGGTGCAGGACTCCCACCAGCCGCTGTTCCCTGTGATCGATGAGGAGACGGGCCGCCTGGAGGGTGTCTTTTCCAAATCAGACCTCGTGGAGGTGCCGCGCACGAAGCTGGTTCTCGTGGACCACAATGAATTCTCCCAGGCTGTGGCAGGTGCGGATGAGGCGGAGATCATCGAGGTGATCGACCACCACCGCCTGAGCGGCAATCTGCGGACGAAGGAGCCGGTGCGCTTCATCAATGAACCGGTGGGCAGCACCAGCACCATCGTCGGCATCATGTTCCGCATGAGAGGGCTGACGCCGGACAAGGCCACGGCGATCTGCTTGTGCGCCGGTTTGATCTCGGACACGCTGCATCTGACCAGCCCGACGACGACGCAGACCGACCGCGAGATCCTGGAGTGGCTCTCCAAGGTGGCCGATGTGGATGCCGGGCAGTTTGTGAAGGACTTCTTCGCCGCCGGCTCCCTGCTGCGCGAGGCGACGCCTGCCCGTGCCATTGAGGGGGATCGAAAGGTCTTCGAAGAGAACGGCTGGCGCATCAGCATCAGCCAGATCGAGGAGATGGGGCTGGAGGAGTTTTGGAAAAAGCAGGGCGAGCTGCACGCCGCACTTACCGCCCTGTGCGCCGCACACAGCCTGCACTTCGCCTGCCTGATGGTGACGGATATCACCGCGCATTATAGCGTACTTTTGATCGCAGGAGACAAGCGCGTGGCCACCGCCATCGACTACCACGAGCGCAGCTCCGAAGTGTATGAGATGCCCGGCGTCGTCAGCCGGAAGAAGCAGCTCTTCCCCTACCTGAGCAATCTGGTCAGCAAGCTCACACCTCCGTGAGTGATGAGGTGGCTCAGGGATTCTCGGGATTGAAGACGGGCCGGAGTTTCCCGGCTTCGCCTTCAGGCCAGTAGGCTCCGTCTTCGATCCATTCGCTGATCTCGCCGATCTCGTCTTCGGTGAGGCTGACATCGAGCTTCGGCATGAGGCGTGGATGAGTGCCCATGCGGGTGACGGCCCCGATGATGAGGCTGCAATCGGGATCACCGGGGATGATGAAAGGACGGCCGGTGCGCGGGCTGACGGAGGCGCGGGCGCTCTGCCCATCTGCCAGATTCAGCCGGGCAGGGGCCTGGGGGCCTTGATGGCAGCGGAGGCAGTTGGCCTGCAAGACGGGCTTCACATGGGCCTCGAAGTAGGCGGACTTGGCGCGGTGGCTTTTGAGCGAGGTGCAGGCGGCCAGGATGCCAAGCGAGGCGGTGAGGAGGAGCAGGTGGATTTTCATGAATGCAGTCTATCCTTTAATGCCTGTGCGCTGCGCTGCCAATCCTGCTTTCTACTGTGGTGATCCTGCGTGCGGCTTGACGGAATCTGTGCGGACCTGCCAGACTGCTGTTTCTCATGAAGAAAAAGAACCACAGCAATGGCCACTGTCGCATCGTCCTCACCGGCGGCCCGGGTGGGGGAAAGACGACGGCGGGGGATCTCTTCCGCCGGGAGATGGGAGAGCGCGTGGTGCTGGTGCCAGAGGCTGCGACGATGATCTTCACCGGCGGCTTCCCGCGCGTGCATGTGCCCGGTGCGGTGCATGCGGCGCAGCGTGCCATCTATCATGTGCAGCGGAACCTGGAGGATGTGCAGGCGGCGATGTATCCCGACCGCGTGCTGCTTTGTGATCGCGGAACCATCGACGGCGCGGCCTACTGGCCGGGTGATCCGCATCATTTCTTCGAGGATGTGGACACGACGATGCAGGCGGAGCTGAAGCGCTATGACGCGGTGATCTTCTTCGAAAGCGCCGCCGTGGGCGGGATGGGAATTGAGGGCGGGACCCCCATCCGCAATGAATCGCTGGAGCAGGCGGTGGAACTGGACCGGAAGCTGAGACAACTGTGGATGAAGCATCCACGCTTCATCCTGGTGCCACACAATCCGAGCTTCTTTAAAAAGATTTCCTTCGCGCTGGCCGTGCTGGAGGGCATCGTTTCCGAGATGGGGTGCAAGAAGGCGGCGAAGAAGATCAAGGGACGCTGCCGAAAGTAGCCAGCTTTAGAGGAAAGCAGTGGGTGACGCGTTGTGGTCTGAGGTAACCCAATTTTTTGGCGCTGACTTTTGCGTTTCCGTCGAAATTGTCGGATATAGATCCTTTACCACACAATGAATCTAAGCTTGCGTGATTCATGCTTAGAGTCATAGCTCTCTCTACAATGCCTTGATGTCATCGCTGCCGACCGATTCCCAAAAGACAGCACCCCAATTGGCCGACCTCCTCGCCTCGTCTCACTCCATTAGGCCGACGAGGGAGCTGCATCCTGAGGAGGGGCCGTGTTTGGTCAGGCAGAGCTTCCAGCAGAGTGAACTGGTATGGCTCTGCCCGATGCTGGGTGCCTATTTCCCCTCTCTGCCGAGAGTGCTTGATGTGCAGAACAACGGTGCTCAGGCCATGGCCATGCTCGGCACCGCTCCTGGCGAACCTTTAAAGGAATACATCCTGCGGGTGGGGCCGATGCCGGTGGGTGTGGCCTGCGCTCTTGTATGGAGGCTGGCGGCTGAGCTGGAGGCGCTGGAAGCCTGGCTGCCGGAGGCGGTGCGCCATCTGAATCCGCTGGGGTGCCGGGTCGGCGTGTGGCAGGAGGAGTTTTTGCATCTGATGGTGGACCGCTTCGAGGCCCGCGCCAACGCTCCGGGTGAACTGCCGACACGTCTGCTCGAAGTCTGTGCCATGCTGATGAACGGGCGTCCGGGGGTGAATGTGACGATGGCCGCTATGGCGCGTGTGCCCGTGGCCCTGCTGTCCCATTTCCGGGAGATCGAGCGCGGCGTCACCACGTCCCTGACCCTGAAGCAGTTGAAGAGCATCATGCTGATGACCATCGCCAATGTGACTCATGGGCTGAAGGGCTCTAACATGCTGTCGCAGCTTGCTCTGGTGCCGGGGTTTCTGCCGGCGGTGCCTGCCCGAAAGGAGCCGCCGGAGATCTTCGGGCGCATGACCTCGTCATCAAATCCTGTCCCCTACATCCGTCTTTCCCGGTTGCTGGCCCATCGTCACAGCCTGGGGCAGGGGGAGATCGATCTGCTGGAGGAGGCTCTGGGCAAAGTGGCCGCCGAAGTGCCCGCCGCAGATCTCAGCCTGGACCCGCAGCACATCCTGCTGCGTCTGCCGGGTCAGCGTGACATGGCGCAAACCGCGCGAGCGCTGGACGTGAGGCTGGACAGCGTCAGCGGTCTTACAGTGATGCTCGAATCCCGCGCGGGCTGTCTTTTCCTCGGCCGGTCACCCATCGTGATCCGTGAGGCCCGTGAGCCCGGCATGACCTACACCGAACTCGGGGCGGACTGGCAGGAGCAGTTCAACCGGCTTTGGCAGTGCCTGCAGGACGGAGCCTTCGGGCTCTCCAGCTATGATCTGGACTCCGCCAAAGGCCTGGAGATGCCGGGGCTTTTTTCCTGCTACCTGGGCAATCATCTGCTGCGTGGAACGGTGCGCTACAAGCCAGCCACGGACGAGGATGCTCCGCCGCCAGCCGCAGCGCCATCACCCACCCCCGCGCCACATCAATTGGAATTGACCAACAATTTTCCTTTCGACATCACCGCTGATACGCTACCTCGACGACCTATGAAGATGATCCTTATCACCGCTGGCAGCGGCGGCACTGGCAAAAGCACCATCGCCCGCCTGCTCTATGAACTCGCAGGCTTCGAGAAGCGTGATGATGTGGCTCTCTTCGACTGCGACGCCCTCGGAAACCGTGACTTTCAAAAGATCTCGCCCCACAAGATCGAGTCCATGCCCATCGACAATGTGGACACCATGCGTCGCATCGTTGAGTCGGCCATGGAAGGCAAGCTGGTGCTGGCTGATCTGCCCGCGAGCTGCCAGGACGTGCTGGCGCGTGACCTGAATCCCGACATCATCGAGAGCCTCCGCGTCGATGACGGACTGCACTGGCTGCCGATCCATCCCGTCACCTCGAAGGCCGCCAGCCTGCCCGCCATCAAGCAGTGGCGTGCCTCGGTGTTTGGGGATGCGCCATCCATCATTGTGGTTAGTCTCAAAGACGGTCCCGTGAATCCTGAAACCCTCGATGAGATCATCCGTCCGCAGGACATCGTGCTGAAGATGCCCGTGCTGGATCAGAGCCTCGCCGCCGCGCTGGATGCCTCGAACGCCACCTGGGAGGCCATCCTCGAAGGCCGTGTGGCCGACAGCCACCGCATGTTTGGCAATCCCCTCGTGAAACGCCAGCTCCGCCTGAAGCTCAAGGAATGTGAAGAGGCGCTCTACCCCATCCTCCGCCGCATTCTCAAGGAACCGGTCGGGGAGTGAATGCCGCCAGGAGCTGGTGGCACAGTGGCAGTGAAGTATCGAAAGCCGTGATGCCGTGACGGCAGCGGCCTGTGCGTGCGCGCGTTTACTCTCCCATGCATCGCGCCATTCTTTTCCCTTTCCTCCTGCTGACTTTCTGTACCGCCCGCGCCGAATTTAAAGCGGGTGCCTTTGCCCAGGACATCTCGCCGACAAAGTTTCCCGTGCCCGTGAATGGCGGCATGAAGGGAGGCTTTGCCAACAGCATCCATGATCCCATGCATGCGCGCTGTCTGGCGCTGAATGATGGCAAACGCACGCTCGTCTTCGCCATCGTCGATGCCTGCCTTCTGCCGCGTGAGATCAGCGAGGAGGCGAAGACGCTGGCCTCAAAAGAGGCGGGCATCCCGCGCGAGCACATCCTCATCTCCGCCACCCACACGCACTCGGCTGCGGCACTGACACCCGCCTTTCAGAGCGACCCCGACATGGAGTATGTGAAAGGTGTACCTGCATTGATCGCCAAAGGCATCGTGCAGGCCATCCAGAACATGGAGCCCGCCGAGTTTGGCTGGGCCTTTGGCAGTGATCCCTCCCAGGTCTTCAACCGCCGCTGGCATGTGAAGTCGGGCATGACCTATGAGAACCCCTTCGGCATCTCCACGGATCGTGCGCAGATGAATCCAGGGCAGGTGAATCTAAAGGTCTCCGTGCCCACCGGACCCGTGGATCAGGACGTGGCGATAATTGCCGCACGCAGCCTGACGGACGGCCGGCCCATCGGCCTGCTGGCGAATTACAGCCTGCATTATGTCGGCGGAAATCCCGCCATCAGCGCGGATTACTTCGCCGCCTTTGCCAATGAAATGGGCGAAAAACTCAAGGCAGGCGATGCACGCTACTCCGGCAAGCCCCCCTTTGTCGGCATCATGAGCAATGGCACGAGCGGCAATATCAACAACGCCAACTACGGCTCCTCCATCCGCTACAAGCGCAACCCTGGCGAGCAGATCCAGCTCGTGGCACGCAGCGTGGCCGATGCAGCGATGAGCGCCTTTGATTCCATCAAGTGGCAGAAGGAAACGGAGATCGACACCGAAGAGAGCGAACTCCAGCTCGGCGTCCGCAAAGGCAATGCTGAGGAGATCGAGCAGGCGAAGCAGTGGCTGGCCACCATCCCGAAAGACAAAGACGGCCAGTGGGGCGACCGCAAAGCCATCTATGCCCGCGAGACCCTGAAGCTGGCCGACTATCCCGACACCGTCCCGGTGAAACTCCAGGCGCATCGCATCGGCAGCCTGAGCATCGCCAGCATCCCCTGCGAAGTATTTGTGGAGATCGGCCTGCGGCTGAAGCGTACCAGCCCCTTTGACCGCCACTTCACCATCTCCCTGGCGAACGGCTACAACGGCTACCTGCCCACGGAAGAACATCACGTCCTCGGCGGCTACGAAACCTGGCGAGCCCGCAGCAGCTACCTCGAAGTCCCCGCCGCCACCAAGATCACCGAAAAGCTGGAGGCGATGCTGGTAGCGTTGAAGAAACGAGTGAAGTGATGTGTGATTTCGTGGCGTCTGAGAAAGACGATCCTCAAAGACTTCACAAAGACGAGCCTTGAATCTGCATCGCAGGGAATGTCTGCCATCCAGATGCATTTGCCGCTCGTCCGTCGCGAACTTTCTTAGCTCAGTTCTTCCCAAGGTTCGTCCGTTGCGTCATCCTCACTGAATGACCCCCACCAGCCCAGACATCGCGAATCGTGTCCGCAACCGGGTCATGGGGCGATTGATGCCGTATTTGATCTTGCTGTATGTGGTGGCGTATCTGGACCGGGTGAATGTGAGCTATGCGGCGCTGGAGATGACGGCGGACCTGGGGTTCACGGCGAAGATGTATGGGCTGGGCGCGGGCATCTTCTTTGTGGGGTATTTTTTGCTGGAGGTGCCTGGGGCGGTGATCGCGCAACGCTGGGGCGTGCGGGTGCTGGTGTGCCGGATCATGATCACCTGGGGCGTGTTGGCGTCGGCGATAGGCTTCATTCAAAACGCGCAGCAGTTTTACTGGCTACGTTTTCTCATCGGTGCGGCGGAGGCGGGCTTTTTCCCGGCGATGATTGTGTATCTCGGGCACTGGTTCCGCGCGGCGGATCGAGGGAAGGTGGTGGCGCTGTTCATGTCGGCCATTTCACTGGCGATGGTGATCGGTGGGCCGGTTTCGGGGGCGTTGCTAAAGCTGGACTGGCTGGGGCTGGAGGGATGGCGCTGGTTGTACATCCTGGAAGGGGTGCCAGCGGTCGTTCTGGGCATCACGAGCTGGTTTTTTCTCACGGAACGGCCTGCGGACGCGAAGTGGCTGCCGGATGATGAGAAAGCCTGGCTCGTGGCCGAACTGGAGCGCGAGCGTGTGGCGCGAGAGGCTTTGCAGACGCGCAAACCGACGGTGTGGCAGGCGTTGTGTGATCCACGCGTGCTCATCTTTTCAGCGGCGTATTTTTTCGGACTGCTGGCCTCGAATGGTCTCGGATACTGGCTGCCGACGATGATCAAATCGCTCTCCGGTTTCTCAAACTTTACGGTGGGGCTGCTCGTGTCGCTGCCTTACTCGCTGGGCGTGATCGCGAAGGTGCTCGCGGGGTGGTCATCGGACCGCACGGGCGAGCGGCGCTGGCACACAGCGGGGCTGCTGTTGCTCGGTGGCGCGGGTTTGGCGGCGTTGGCGATGCTGGAGGCGCATCTCGCCTTCGCGCTGCTTTTTCTCTGCATCGCGGTGATCGGCCTCACGGGCTACACACCGAGCTTCTGGGCCTATGCGACGAGCTTTCTCGCAGGCACGGCGAACGCGGCCGCCATCGGCCTCATCAATAGCATCGGCAATCTCGGCAGCTTCGCGGGTCCGTATGCGATGGGCTGGCTGAAAGAGCACACCACGGGCTACGCGGCGGGTGTGTGGATGCTGGCGGCTACATCGGTGATGACGGCGCTGCTGGTGCTTATGGCGCGTAGATTTGACCAGCGGTCAGACCTATAAATCGCTGATTGCCCTCCTGGTTCTTTGATTGAACCAGGAAACGGCGGAACCTATTCCACGTTAAGCGACGGATGAAATCATTGACCAGTGCTCTCACGGCCCTACTCCTCCAAGGCGGGCTCAGCAGTGCGTGCGCCGCTCCTGCTTTGGAAGCAGCAGCACTGGAGTTCAGCATCACGCCGGGCACGGGTGGCCACACATCGAGCAAAGTCGGGGCGCTGGTGCAGAAGGTGGAGGGACCGCTGAAGACGGCGGTCACGCTGCTGAAAGCGGGCGAGACGCGCGTGTGTCTCATTACGCCGCACATGAACTCGCCCAAAGGCGCGAACATCAGCCCGCTGATCCGTCGCACAGCGGCGGAGGCACTGAACCTGCCGCTGGCGAATGTGCTGCTGATGGTCTCGCACAATCACACGGACCTCAATCTCGTGAGCAATCACATCGAGGCATATTCCGCCATTTCGATGAAACCGGAAGACCTGCCCGCGCCGAAGCTGGTGCCTGCGGGCGAGGAGTTTTTAAAGCAATTTACCGTTACGGCGAAACAACTACCCGCGCTGTTGCAACCCGTGAACGTTTGGTGGGCAGAGGGAACAGAAGGCCGCATCAGCTACAACCGCAAAGGCCGTTATGCCGATGGCACCTCGTATCTCATCCGCGAGGAGGACCGCGACCTGCTTGGCGTCGATTTCAATGGCGACATGGATCGGCAGGCACCCATCGTGCTGCTCAAGAACACGCGCGGCGAAGTCGTCACCGCCATCACGCACTTCACCAGCCATCCATGCTCGTGCTTTCATCCTGAGAAGCCGATCATCTTCGGCGACTGGCCACAGGTTGCCTGTGAGCACCTCGCGCAGCATCTCTCGCCATCGAAGCCGATCACCGTGAGCTTTCTGCAAGGCTGCGCCGGTGATGTAAACTCCAAAGGCATGTTTCGCGGCGACGCCGACCTTTCGCGCAAATACGGTCGCTACCTTGCCGACAGCTACATCACCGCTTTGGCTGACTTGAAGGCATCGAAGCGAGACGGACTTGATTTCGCCACCGAGAAGGTGGGCATCCCGCTCGCTCCGCTGCCGTCTGAAGAAGCGTTGAAGGCCGAGATCGCAGAGATGGAGGACTTCATCAAACGCGCCACCGCTGGTGATGAAAACACGTTGCGCTGCATCGGACACAACTTCCCACGCGAACTCACACCCGCCTATCGCGGCAAGTTGATCGAGATGATCCTGCCCTGGAGCAAATGGGCGCTCGATCTGCGCCAGCAGGGCAAGGCGGACAGCGTGGCCAAGACACTCGATGTCGAGATCCAGGTGCTGCGCATTGGCGATGTGGGCATCGTCGGCATGCCCTTCGAGCCCTTTCAAGGCATTGGCCGCCAGATCCGCGCCGGATCGCCGCTGTCGCTCGCCATTCCCTGCGGCTACACGAATCTCTCGTATGGCTACCTCACCGACGGCGCGAATACGAACCCCGGCGACGGCGAATACATGAGCGCCCACTACCGCTACAGCAAATTCCGTGCGCCCTACGCCAAGCCTGCGGGTGATGTCATCGCCGTGCAGGCTCTCGAAACCCTTCGCCGATTCGCTCAATGAACGAACCGTATGCTGAAATCGGCGCGAACGCGCAGATCGATCCCGATGTCATCCTCGGCTATCGCTATCCCGGTGATTCACAGCCGACGCGCATCGGCGATCACGCCATCATCCGCAGCGGCAGCATCATCTACGCAAACACCACGATCGGACATCGCTTTCAATGCGGCCATCAGGTGCTCATCCGTGGCGAGATCGTGATCGGCAACCGCTGCGTCGTGCATCACAAATGCACTCTGGAGGGCCGCCTGAAGATCGGCAACTGCGTGAAGATCATGGCGCACGTCTATGTGCCCAGCCGCACCACCATCGGTGACTTCGTCTTCATCGGCCCCGGCACCACATTCCTAAATGCAAAGTATCCGATGCGCGAAGGCACCGTGCAGGGCGCGACGATTGAAGATCACGTCTGCATCGGTGGCGGAGTCACGATATGCCCCGGCGTGACCATCGGACGCGGTTCCTTCATCGCCGCCGGAGCCGTCGTGAACAAAGACGTGCCTCCCGGCACCTTGGCTTTGGGTGTTCCCGCTCGTCACCAGCCTCTTCCACCGAACATTCCGCCTGAAAACCTGATGGAGCAGCTTTTGCCCCAAACAGACTTGTTTGGCTCTCATCACGACGACACCTGGAAAGACGAAGCATGAAACGAATCGCCCTCCTCCTCGCCATCAGCCTCTCAACTCTCGAAGCTGCCGACTACTTCGACGAAACGAAGGCAACAACACTCTTCGCATTCGACAACGTCTCCATTCCTCAAACGCAGAATTTGAAGCTGGAGATGCGTCAGCCTGCGCGGCATGCGGCTAACCCGGTCGTGAAGCGCGGTGCACCGGGCACGCCGGATGCGCATGGCGTGCAGTTTTATGGCTCGATCATCAAAGACAACGGCAAATACCGTCTCTGGTATGTCGCCTTTGATGACGATCCGAACAACAAGGTGGCGTCATCACGCTGGCGGGCGGCCTATGCGGAGAGCGTGGATGGTTTGAACTGGGTGAAGCCGGAACTCGGCCTCGTCGAGTTCCATGGCAGCAAGAAAAACAACCTGCTCGACATGGGCGGCGAGTCCTGGGGCTTTGTGAACCTCAAAGTCCTCAAAGACGACGCCGATCCCGATCCTGCACGGCGCTACAAGATGACCACGCATGTTTATTATCGCCACACACGACGCCTCGGCACGCTGCTGCCGTTCGTGAGCGCCGACGGACTGTGCTGGAATCCGGTGAAGGACGTGAAGCCGCTCAAGGCGGAACTGCGTAAGGAAGACCTTTTCATCCCCGGCTTTCACTTCGAGCCTTGCGGCGGCCTTTACCAATGGGGCGGCCAGTTTGTCATTTCCGGGCAAAACGCTCTGCCCGGCATTCATCCGTATCAGGGCCGCTCGGTCCGGCACTACCGCAGCGCCGACTTCGTGAACTGGTCTGCCACCAACAACATCGCCTTCGTGCGCGCATCGCAGTATGAATGGCTTGGGCCGAATCGCAGCCGCGAGGGAGAGCAGTGCCACGAGGGCATCAGCGTTTGGAATCGCAGCAACGTGCTGCTCGGTATCTACGGTCGCTGGCACGGCGCGGCAGAGTGGAAGGATGTGCGCATCGACCTCGGCCTCGTGATGAGCAATGACGGCCTCAACTTCCGCGAACCGAAACACGAATGGACCTTCCTCGAACGCGGCAAGGATGGCGAATGGGACCAAGGCGGCCTGCTTCAAGGCCAGGGCTTCGAGAACATCGGCGAACAGACTTTTGTTTATTACGGCACCTGGGATCCAAGACCCACTGGTGGAAAAGAAGTGCCCCGAGGTGGCGTTGGGATCGCCGTTTTGCCGCGTGACCGTTTTGGTGATCTCGTTTTCGATCCCACCAACGAAGGCCCGGGTGATTACCAACTGCCGAAAGTGACGGCGGAACTCGTCACAGCCTCTCTCATCGTCAAAACCCCGCGTTTCTTCATCAACGCTGACGGTTTGAGCGAAAATGCCGCGCTGCGCATTGAGTTGCTGGATCATCTCGAACGCCCGATTCCAGGCTGCGTGGCACGCATCACTCAAAGCGGCTTCCAGACACCTATCGAGTGGGAAAAGCCAAGCAAACTGCCAGACCGCGTGCGGCTGCGCGTCATCTTTGAAGGCTCGAAACGCACCGACATTCGCCTGAGCGCCATTTACCTCCAACCATGAAATCGATCCTGCTCCCAATCATCCTCGCCGTGCTCCCGCTCGAAGCAGCCGAGCAGGTTTTCTTCGCCT
>CAYMHJ010000046.1:0-27984 GCA_964390165.1 uncultured Prosthecobacter sp.
TCACAAGCTGAACTTTGGCCATAATGTCGCCCTATTATGCGAGTCTCAATAGATGGATAAGTGCTTCTTTTTTTGCTCACGTCTTGCTTCGTCCTGAGCAAGCTTGTGTGCCCGATACTGGTCTGACTCTTTATACTGCTTAGCCTCGAACTCTCGTTGGTAAATCTCTTGTGATTTTGCGAACTGCTCCGCAGTCCCATTCTCAAGCTTCTTGAGCTGAGTTTTGTGCTCCGTTTCAATTCTCCGATTGCCTTCCAGATAATTGCCTACCTGATCCTTTTCCATTTGCTTGAAGCAAGGTAGCTGCGCTCGAGAGTTTTCACATGTTTCCGTGGGGCCACTGCGTTCAAGCTTCTCGTCCAGTGCCATCAGGTCATGGTTCATTTGGCATTGCCACGCTCCGCCCTCGCCTAACGCGATATTGTTAGTGGCGACACCCTCGCTATACGTCACCGTTTCGCCTGGCCTGGTTCGGTAAAGCGTCACCTCACTTGGGTATCGATATTCGACGGTGCCGGACTGAGTGTTCCAACTGGCTTGTGGCCGAATCTGCAGCTTCTCACACAGTTTGCGGCTGTCGATCCGGCCATTTTGGCCACGGCATGACTCCACCGTCTCTCTGTCCGTGAAATAGATGCTTTGGGGACAGTCATCCAGTCCTTCATAGTGGACACTGTAGAACTCCCCTGTGGAAGTCTTGTCCTGGCTCCATGTGTCTGCCGCACAATACCCAGACTGGGGGCGGTACTGCTCGGCGCCGGCTCGTGCATTGGAGTTCGCAGCACTCATTCAGTGCAGGCCTGGTTTACTGTCTTTTCAGTAGGTGAGGGCATGGGATTCAGGCCTTCGTGAATCATCAATGAACGTCGTGTATCCCGAATGGTGCCCAACCTTGGTTCAACTTGAATGCTGGCTGGAAACTCGAAGTGATCGAGCAGGTTGTTCCAATCGATCCGCTCCGCGACACCGAATACCTCACCTGTCTTGTCATGGTAGAAAGCTCGGGGATTGAACGAGTCCATCGTCGGAATGTAATGATGCCCCTGCGCGAGTAGAAAGTCGATGATGGGGTAAAGGTGCGCTTTGCGATCCGCCAAATCTGGGGAGTCCGCCAGGATCACAATTTTTGCGGGAGAAGTTGGGGGCTGGGAAAGCTGTGGCATGGGCGCTTTGTTTAATTTCATCGAGACGCTGACGATTGTCAGACCTTCTTCTCTGGGCTTTTTGACTTCTGTTCCTGCTCTTGCTGCTGTTTCTGCTTCTGTTCCTCCCGTGATTGCTCATAGTCATCGTGCAGTTTGCGTTCCTTTTCATCTTCCAGCATGCGTGCTTTTTCTTCCATCTCGAGGTCTGCCAATTTCTTCCTGGCATCGATTTCCTCCACTCGTGCATCATGCGCATTTTTCAGGTAAATGTCTATCGTTCGCTGATGGTCTTCCTGCTGATCTGGTGAAGGTTTGTGACTCACAGCTTCTCGCGCCGCCTGATCTCTGAACTCACGCGTTTCTGTAGCCCTGTTCACTATCTGCTGCTGACGTGCCCGTTTTTCCTCGAAGGATTCTTCACTTTTTGTGCTCATTTTGATCGGTATTCGCTTGTGATTTTGGCGGAATCGAGGTGCCTTTTTGACTGGGCAGGATTTTTTACTTCGGAGTGCCTTATGACCCCCGATCGGTCACGGTTGACTTTTAGGATTCGCTTACAGCTCACGATGAGAATGTCATCTTGCTTTAAAATAGCCGACTCTCAAGTTCTTCAATCTCAACCTGAATTTCTTCACCGCCAGCGGTCCCCCTGTTCTTAAGTGAGTCTGAGATAGAGTCTTTCATCCCGAGGAGGCGGAGGTCGTCAAAACGGCGATGCACAAGCTGGGGTGCATCATGCATCTTCAGTTCTCGTGCCAAGCGAGTGGCGATTTCCTGTATTAAGGATTTGTCCATAGGCGGTGCGTGGGGGATTAATGTTCCACATCACCTCCGGACGACAACCGATATCGTGATCTGTCATCTCCCTTCATGGGTGAGGGGGGGGGCGATTCGGTATGACCGTAGTTTTGACGTCTTGACCTTGGCACCCTCCCATTTTAAGCATCGGACTTCAACGTATTGTCCCCTAGAATGTCCCTCCTGAAATTCGACGAATACAAGGTTTTGGCAGATGCTGACTCAGCCCCCTTGGTTTTGGGGGAGGGGGCAACTGCGACCATTTACGTCGCCCGGAATACAGAGACCCATCTTGAAGTGGCATTGAAGGTTTTTAAGGACGAGGTGGTCGGGAGGATGCAGGCGCAGTGTTGTGGGCCTTTGATGACATCCAATTCGCCACACTTGATCAAGGTGTTTTCGGCCAAGCGTTCGACTCAGGGGCCCTACATAATGGCCATGGAGAGGTTGTCCGGTCGAACCCTTGCCGAAGAGCTATCGGGAGGCGGGCGGTTGGATTGGCACCAAGCGCTATCGTTTGCAGCCCAGGTGGCCACCGGCTTGGTGGATTTTTTTCCCCATGTTCATCTCGATCTGAAGCCGGAGAACATTTTTTTGACGACGGGTGCTGGTATTCCCGAGGCTCGGGTGGTTCTTCTGGACTGCGGTGCGTTCGTGAGAGGCACCCCAGCATACTCTCCTCCTGAACAACTCCTAGACGACCATGTTCCCGATTCTCCCTGCGTGGATGTTTATGCGCTCGGTTCCTGTATTTGGGAAATGCTCACTGGATGCCCGCCATTCGGCCGACACGCGGATGAGGAAGACTTTCGTGCAGTGGGGGAGGCAAAGCTCATCTGTGAAGTGGACTTTGGAGTGCTGGGTGACGTGCCTGGAGCTGTGGTTGAAACACTACGCCGCATGCTGGCAATTCAGCCCGGTGAGCGTTTTCAAAGCCCGCAGGAGATGCTTGACGCCATTCTCGCTGCCTTGAAAAATGAGGAAAAGGAAACTGCATCCTACCCACAAGCCCCAGACTCCGCATTACCGATGTTCACCGGAGCACAGGTGGGCAATGTCGACTCCATTGTCAAGGTCTGTAATGTGACTAACGGTGTCACGCTTTACAATGGGCAGATTCCGCAGGGGAGACATCAAGTCGGAATCGCTCAAATTATCATTCCAAACTCGGCGCAGTCCGAAGGGCTGAGAATGAGGCAGGAAATTGAAGCCGCTGCTCAGGCACGTCTTCTTGGCATCCGGGACATCCTGGGTGTGGGGTTGGAGGATGAGACGACACTACACGTGCTTACCGAGCCATGGGGACGCGATGATTTTCTAAACTCATTGCGGCGTAGCAATATGCCCAACACACAGCGGGATGGGTTGAGCCGGGGTGGCATGGACTTGTTTTTGTTTCTGGCAAGATTGGTCGATGAATGTGAGAGGAGAGGCTGGCAGAGCCTTTATTTGTCCTCGGCGGTCATCAGCCTACCGGACGCAAAAAGCGCAGGCGTGTGGTATGCGCCTGGTCACCGGGTTTGGGTTCCGATGGGCAATCCCGTCAACTCTTGGAGCAATACCGCTACAGCGGCTGCTGGCGGCACAGTCGCTCAAGTAGAGTCACTGAAAGGCCCCTTGCATCGGCAACTTGCCGCCCTGTTTTACGAGTTCGTGGGTGGAAAATCACCGGTTGCAGTGTTTTCGGAAGGTGGATTCTGGACGCCTCCCGTGCCGCCCATAGACATCCGTGATAGCAACGGATTTTGCCGCCTGCTGGAGCACGTTCATGGAGGACGACGAAACATATCGGGGCGTTGCGAGGAGTGGATGAGCGAGATCGCTAAAATGCTGCGCCCCACTGGATCCGCGCCAACGGGTCAAGCTCGCCCCAAGCCTCCTCCTGAGCCCATCATTGCCCCGACGGCGGATCCTCCTTCCCCTGATTCTGAGAAACTGGTCCAGAGATCGTTGCCCGGTAATCCTTCGCCAGGGCCAACAACCGTTGACGCGCCCGTGGTTCCCGAGGATAAGGAAGTGCCCCTGCACCCTGGCGGTGCGCTTCCAGGAAGTTGTCCGACAGGCTCGGATGGCCGGCAGCCCAGAGGGCCGTGGAAACCACCTTCTGATACTGACAGGCCTCCTACGCAGCAAGTAGGTTCAATCAAGCCGCCCCTGACGGATCCAGGGCCATCTGTCCCTGCCGAGAAATCAAGCAATCGAATCACATGGGTGCTTTTGGCAGCTCTAGTGATTACCCTCATGCTTAAGTGGGAAACATGGAAACCTCTGTTCCCATCAGGAGGATCATCTCCACCAGTAGCATCGGTAGGGCGTATTTCGGGCACTGTCAGCAGCGATACCGATGGTGATGGAAGAGCTGACGCGGGTCTGGCCGGTGTGCGGCTTGAACTTCAGCATTCTGACGGCACTCCTGTTGACGGAGACGCCTCTACCTCTGGAGTGCAGCCAACAGTAACGACGACGGACGCCAATGGGACCTACCTCTTTGATCAGGTGCCTGTAGGCAAGTACCTCATCGCAGAGACACAGCCTCATGGCTACGACAGTGTTAGCGACTCGGATGGAGGAGATCCAGATGTCCATGGTGATAATGGGGGACTGACCTTAGTGGCGGGCGCAACTGTTTCAGGTGTCGATTTTTTAGAGCGCGCCCAAACAACGCCAGGACGCCGCCCATCTTCCCCGCCGCAGCCCCCTCCTGCAACAGGAGCCATCGCAGGTTTCGTTTTGGCCGACACCGATGGTGATGGCAAGGTAGAGTCAGGCTCCGGTATTGACGGTGTGAACATTGAGTTGCTGGATGACAACAACCAGACGCTTAAACGGACACAAACGAATGCTCAAGGCGGATACGAATTTAAGGACCTCAATCCTGGCGCTTATCAGGTCAGACAAACCCAGCCCAGCAACCACACGTCTCTGACCACAGGCGGGGATGGGGGGGATCTGGACGTGCTGGGGGATCAGAGGCGCATTGTGGTCGTCTCGGGCAGAACAGTTTCCGGACAGGACTTCCATGAACAGGCTCCCTACACTCCGAAACCCGTCGTCACGAGGTCCGAAATGAATGAGCTGCACGATACAGCCATTTACAGCTACAAGCTGAGGGCCGACTGGATCGATGCCCTGGCCAAAGCAGTCCAATATGGCGAACGTTTTAAATCCAGCCCTGGGTCACTTCCTCAGGATCTAAGAACATATGCAGAGCTGCTGTGCTTCCGGATGGCGGAAGACAGCACGAAGGAGGGGTGGGGTGCCCAAATCCCGCTGCTGAAAAAGGCCGCAGCGCCCCCGCTTGAAACCACCTTGGCGTTCTACCTTCTTGGCAATCAGTGTCTGGAGGATGCTAATACGCTGTTGAGGTCAAAAGACATCTCCGCCGCAAATGCCGAACTTAAACATGCCGTCGATTATCTGGACGAGGGGATCAAGCGCGGGCAGCCGCTCTGCAAGGCAAAAAAAGGCGCGCTGCTGACGACGCGATCGAAAGCTTATCAGGACGCTGGTTACCAGGGAGTTGTTGTTCCCGGCGGTACACCCGAAGACGGCCTCCGCCTGATGGACGAGGCCTATAACGAACTATCTCTCGACTATTTGGCAGTCCATTACAAATCAAGCAATGCAAACTTGCAGGAGCGAAGCAAGCTCTTCGAAGCACAATTGGCTTATGCCATGGGGCTATGCTGGCAGTTTGGCATCGGAACGGGGATTGTTCCCGTTCCGCCAGAAAAATCCTATGCCTATCTCAGTCTGATGGAAAAACGCGCGTTCGACAACGCGAGCAACCAGTTTGATCAAGCTATCGCCAAAAATAAGAAGTTTGCTCCCAGCTACGGTCGCTGGCTTGTCCTGCAGGTTCAGGGGCTTGGGCCGGTGAAGGATGAGGAGGCATGGCGCAAAAAATGGACGGCCACTATGATATCCAGAGCCAGAGACGGGGCGGATCTGGGCGATGGGTTCTGTGAATACTGGCTCGCGCGATATCAGTGGAAGTCTCATCCCTCCATTGCGATCCCACTGATGAAGAAATCCGCCCTGCCAGAAAAAGAGACAGGACAAGATGCCGAAAACTGGCTTCGAAAAAACGGGGTGAAATGATGAGTTCCATTACCGCACTGCGACAAATGAAGACTTTCGAACAAACAAGATTGACAGAGCACCCAATTCATTGGCAATTTGTGTTTCATCACAATTAATTTCTAAGGCATGAATGGATTTGCCTCATCCAGCACCCCCTTTTGCATTCCAATTCGTTAGTCCATCCTCTGAGCCCCATATCATCACTTGTCGCTAACTACTCAAACGAAATGAAAACACCATTCCGACTCACCCAACTCTGTGGTACTGTCACCTGTGCCATGCTGACCCTCAGTTCCTGCGCTGAATTTCAATCCGGTTTTCAGAACTCAAGCAACGGCACTCAGGGCAAGGCTCGTGGCATATCTCCTGGCGCCGAAGCAGGACTTGGTGCCGTATTGGGAGTTGTAGGAGCTGCGGTCAGAAATAATGGCAACCGTGATTTAGGCAACGCCTTTTTGGGACTTGGTGGGCTTTTAATGCTGCATTCTGCTGCGCGTTACGCAGCAGACGCCCGTCAAAGAGAGGTTGTGCAGAGTAAGGCTCGGGGACGGACCGGGACTTACTATGTTAAGGTTCCTCCGAAAAAGGGCTACAGTGGTCCCAGTGGAACGCACTTAGTTCCCTACAAAAACGGGGCCGTTGCAGGCAGCGTAAAAGTCGTTCCTGAGAATCCCTCGGCTGGACGCACCATTACCGTGGACGGTACTCAAGGCACCGTCCTCTGATTTTCCACAGCCTCCCCAGCCCTAAGTTCTTCCTATGATTATTCGACTCACTTGCATTATCTCATTGTTACTGTTCGCAACACAATGCCTGTCAACGCGCCACTGGATGGCGGGGCATCTGTTAGGCGTGAACGTGGCCGGATCTGCGGAATCCGGGCTTTCCAGTTCGTCTGCCTTACCAGCACGCTACTCAAGGCAGGGAGAATATATTTTGGAAGGAAACCTCATGCCTGTTTACACCTATCCTCTCAGCCCCGAACAGCGGGTTGAGGCGATGAGGAAAATTCGAGCTGCGGGTCTGGATCGCGCCCATTCGCGGGACATTGTCTATGTGCCAGTTTCACCTGCGAAACCAGCCGGCAAAAAAGGTGGCGGACATTATGTTAAGTATGACGTGAAGACAGGATCACCTGAAGAGGTGGTAGTCTTGAAAGATTAAGGGCAATCAATGCTGAACCTTATGGAGCAGGCAAGCCAAGCTAAGATTCTGCTCGAAGGGGGGGCATGTCCCAGCGTCATTCCTCTACAGGAGGGACAGACTTATTCGATTGGACGGGATGTGTCGGCGCGAATCAACCTGCAGGGGGATCAATCGGTTTCGGGTAATGCCGCTGTCCTGGAATTCCGTTCGGGAGGATGGCACATCCGCAAAACTGGTAGCTCTGACACTCGAGTCAACAGTGGTTCGATCCAGGAACAGGTAGAGTTGGTAATCGGTGATTTGCTTCAGTTTGGCAGGTATTGCTTCCGGTTTCGAGGCAATCATCTGCGCCCGACTGATGGAAGGGGGGCGGCATTGATCGTTCGGGATCTGACGCGCGATGTTTGGAGCCGGGACATCCCGGGAACGAAAATCCGCATTTTGGATCATGCCTGGCTCGATGCGCCTCCCAACAGCTTCGTTGGCCTTTTGGGTCCATCGGGACACGGCAAGTCCACGCTTCTCAATGCCATGAGCGGGATGTTCCGCCCGGATTCTGGCACAGTGCTCATCGACGGAAGGGATTTTCTTGCAGACCCCGCAGCCTTCAGCAGTGAAATAGGCTATGTGCCTCAGGACGACATTGTTCACGAACAATTGACCGTCGAGCAGGCGCTTTCCTATAGCGCTAGGCTGCGTCTCCCGGCTGAAACACCAGCCTCTGAGATCTTTAAACTCGTGCATAGCGTCGCTGGCCGAGTAGGGCTCACACAACACATCAAGAAGCGCATCAAAGAACCTTCGGGAGGGGGACTGTCGGGGGGGCAGCGAAAACGTGTTTCCGTGGCCGTGGAACTGCTGGGAAGTCCAAGACTGCTGCTAATGGATGAGCCAACTTCAGGGCTAGATCCTGCCACGGAAACCATGCTCATGGAACTCTTCCGGGACTTGGCGGACCAGGGCTGTACAATCATCTGCACCACGCACGTACTCGAGAATGCATTCCTGATGAATCACATTGCGTTGATTGTAATGGGTTCCATCGATTTTGCAGGTAGCAGTCATGATGCACCGGCACATTATGGAGCCGCGAAGCTCACGGACATGTACGTCGAACTTTATCGCATTGCCGAAGAACGTCGGGCTGCCGACAGAAAAGCCACCCTGAATATAGAGAATAAGTCCCTATCTCAATGGATGGAGTGGTTCAAATTGAAGGTGGAGACTTGGCCCAAGCGGCTCAAAAGCCAATGGGAGGAAGCCGCACGAATCGCAAAACAGATCAAGGAAATTCAACGAGGTCAGATCGGCTCAGCCTTCAGCCTAGCCGCTACACAGCTCAGATCACCACTTTCGGTGCTGCATGTGCTGCTCGAACGACGGTGGATGATTCTGAATTCGGACTGGAAGAACTTGGGTCTTCTCGCCATTCAACCGCTCATTGTAGGGCTGGCATTAGGAATGTTCGTGGACTCAGTCGAGCCCAAAGCGTTTCTAGCCCATCTGACTACCCTCTGGCTGGGCTGCAATAACTCCGCTCAGGAGATTGTGAAGGAATTGCCAATTTTCCGTCGCGAACGCTTTGTCGGACTGGGCATTGGTGTCTATGTCGCCTCGAAGTTTGTTTTTGGAGCCTTCAGCACCCTGCTGCAGGCGGCGTTGATTTTTGCTTGTTTGCATCTGTTTGGCACCGGTTGGGAAGGAAATGTCCCGCTGCAAATCCTATGCTTGGCACTGACCGCCCTAGCTGCCAACAGCATCGGCCTTGCAATCTCCGCCTGGTCACGCAGTGCGGAACAGGCGTTGTTCATCGTGCCGTTGTTTCTCATTCCTCAAATCCTATTCTCCGGTTTCGTCGTGCCTTTGGAGGCTTGGCAGAACGATAAGAACACCCCCAAGCCGAAGGACCAGGCCATTCTCCATGTGGTGCGCTGGATGCCTGGCTATGCCTCGCAGAGAATCACGGACGCCTCCATGTATTGGGGAGTAACCATCCCTTCGCCTCTTTCATCGCCCCCCAAACACCGGATCGCCATGAGCAACCTTTACGCCGACCGTTATGTTGTCTGGGGCAGCAAATACGAGAATCAGCGCCCGATCTGGGGTGCTGCCGCCAAACTGCTGCTGTTCATTGCGCTTGGCTTCCGCATTGCGTGTTGGCGATTGAAAGTCAGCCCCGGGGGATGATTTGCGAGCCTCCCAGACTGCACCCGTTGTGCTTGCGGCCCGACGACCACGATACCAGCGGCTTTTTCCTGCCCAGAAGTCTTCAGCTAAACATCATGAAAAAACTTATCCTGACTTTGTTGCTGACTTTCGTCTGCCTGATCCAAAGTTGTGCATCAACCAACTCTAGGATCAAGATTATCAGTCCGATGACCGTTGAGATTGCCAGTCACGACATAGTGAAAATTGTGGTGGCAAGTTCCAATGTGTTCGGTTTCCAAAACGCCCCGTCCATCCCGGAATGGGCGAGGAGAGACCGCGAAAGCTTGGAGAGCTTCAAGAGACATGCGGGGCGAGACCGCGAACACTTGGGCAACCAGATTGCTCATGAAGTCAAAATGCGCACACAAGCTTCCAGAGCCGCCTCCCAAACCTAACTGGTCGAAGTAAACATCACGAAATTTGAATATCCTCAGGTGCATGGCACAGTCATCATCTATCAATTCCCACGGCAACAAGTCGTTGGAGAATTCGCTATTAAGACGGTCGTGCCTCTTAGGGTGTCATTCATAACCTATGTCAGCGAAGGGCTTAATAACGGATGCATTGAGTTTTCTAGAGACGCAGCCGAAGCAGTTTGCAAACAAAATAGCGCAGCGCCTTAAAATTGAGTCTGGTCAAAAAGTGTTAAAGAGCCGGCATGCACGAGGAATCATCTGAAACGAAAGGGTGTGGTCAAGGTCCGGGGTGCTCCCAAATCCAGACGCATACGCGGCTGCAGTAGCGTAACCTGGCACACACCACTTCGGATATTTCTCCTGAAACCGGACCGCCGACATGTCGGTCTTCTGCCGACGAAAAGCACGCCTTCCGCGGGCAGTCCGAAAAACCACAGCAACGAATCCCTTTAAAAACTCAAGATATTCCCGCTCGGCAATGACCGCAACCTCGTCCTCGCTGTCGGCCGAATCCCGTTGATTCAGACCCGATCTCTCAAAAGCTCCAAAGTAAATCTAAACACCATAGCTTAAATCCATGGCTCAAAGCAATCCATTCGACTTCGCTGCCTGTTGAACGCTGATAGAAAGTAGATAGCCTAAAGCCGGCCAGAACCAAATACCATCTCTGTAATGAGAGCTTACGCCAAAATATCCCGTTATCGCAACTATAATACCATGGGTAAAGAGGTTAACTAACCCTGTCGTTGCATAATGAATGCCATCACTTTTCATTGCGTAACCCTTCATTGCTATAAAATCTTGGTATAACATTTGGATGTTGAGCACCCAAAATACAAGAGCTAGAACTGGCCTGTGCATTTGCGGAAGTGGCTGCGATTAATCGGGCTGAAACTAAATGTGTTTTGCTGCCCGCAATCGAGTGCGGTGACGATATTGCGGCTGCATAAAGCTGAGTTGTGGCTCATGCTTCAAGAAACGTTGTCCCATTGCGGAAAATTTAGTTTTACAATCGCTATCTGGATAAGCTTAGGGAGCGAATCCTTCTCTGTAAGAGACTGGGGTGGCTACAAATAAGTCATTAGTCTTATCATAAGAAAGGGAAATAGATTTCGCCCCGCACGATTTGGCTTTTGCGATAGATTCGTTAGCCCGGTTCTCAAACCACGCGTCAAATTCCCTGAACGTATTTTTGTCATTTGAAAGCCACTTCAGGATTGGAATGAACACTTCGACATCCAAACCATTTCCAGCAATTTCAAGCGGGCTGAACTTTTTAACAATCTTGTCCATCTTAACTGCGGCTAACTCGCTCTTCAGTTCGTTGCTGAGTGCTTTGGTTGTAGAGACCATGTCTATTCGCTTAAGAAGCTCTGGAGCGAATGGTTTATTTTCGAGTGCAGCCTTGCATTGAGTTAGCATCTCAGCCGGCTTGCCTTCGTAGAGCTTTGCGATACGCCGCATTTCATCCTGCTCCGCATTAGAAGTCATGAACACGATGACATTTGAGCAGTCAACACTCTCACCTGTTCGTTGGTCCTGAATACGTCCTTCCCCCAACATTCCGAGCAGCATCTTCGCAAGCGGTGCGTCTTTGGTTGGAATTGGCTTCTCAACCTCGTCAAATAAGACCAAGGTCTTCGGGGTGGCTTTAATTTTCTTTGTCAGCAGACCTTCACCTCCTTGATACCCTTGCTGTGAGCCAACAAGGCCAGCGATGTCATGTGTGGCTAGATCCCCACATGCGATCATAATCATGGACTCTTCATTGTCGAAAAGCACTTCTGTTAAGGCCTTTGCGAGCTCCGATTTCCCGGTTGATGATGGGCCTGATAGAAGGATCGACACTAGGGGTCTGCCGCCCCGCGTCTGCATCATTCTGGTTGCTATTATTTTACATAAAGGATCAATGACATGATCTTGCCCTTTGACACGCTCCTTCATTTTAAGAGCCAACTCTTCCGGGTTTATTTGATCACTCCCATTTTCAACATCTTGGATTATAGCTGCCAACTTTTGAGTATTGGTTAGTCGATCGAGTATGCTCATAATTGAATGGAAAAGAGTTTCAATACACAGTCTTTCGACTTGGATTCCTGTTAATCGGGCGAGTTTTAAATATGAATTCTGCGAGCACGATCAGCTTTCATTCAATCGAAGGGAATGCATGCCCGAACGCTGCGCAACATTAAGCGCAATCTTGATGTCTCTTGCAATCATCCCAAGGGTGGCTGATGCACCGTCTTTTCGCAATACGCCCGCCCATTTCACCAGTTTCTCAGGGGCAATTTCATCCAAGTGCATTCCATGTTTCTCGCTTTCACGTTGAGCCTGCAACGCGCAAATGGCCGCAGCCCCCGAGAGGTTGGGAAGAGGCATTAAGATGGGGTGGAGTACATCGAGAAATGGAGCAGGAAGCCTGAGCCAATCCTTCTTTTGAAGAGCCATGGTATTAGTCGAATCAAAGGACTTAGCGAATTCCGAAAAAGCCTCGTCACGTTGCGCATGTTCAACGAGTATCAAAACACTGCTTTGAAAGGTAACCGAAGCACCATGCGCGGAGCCGAGTCGATCTCCTTTAACCAGCACCCGTTGAATCAAATCGACAAGGTCTGCCGAGGCCAAGCTTAGGTTCTCAATGATTAGCACGCTGTGTGGAGACACCCGCACTGTCTCAATGAGTTGCGCAAGTTGGGGGGATGAAGCATCGGCCCCACGCAGATCAACAGAGGCAAATGACCTTTCATTGAAAAAGCTTTGACCGAGGGAGGCTGCCAGAAATCTCTTCCCTACGCCGTCTGGTCCCAAGAGAAGAATCGAGCAAATCGGTGGCAACTGAGACCTTCCCGGCGAGCGCAATCGCAGATTCACCCCTTTCCAAAGCTCATCGATGAGCGCGTTGATCGCTTCTTCATGCCCTTGGACTTCTTCCTGCAAATAGCTTTTCAGGCTGTCGAAATCCTCGTTTGTCTGCGGCAGTAAATTTTCCGCGAGTGGATCGTATTCGGCAGTTTTCAACTCAGCTTCCAAAACCTGCTGCCCGCTCCATTTGCAAATCACATCAATGACCTTCTTGGGCACCGGCATGCGGTAAGCCCTGATGAGGAGAGCAGGGCGGTATCGTCTGAGCCATACAATCGCACAGGCACCCACAGCAACGATGAAAATGACCCATAACAAAAGACGTCCGAGGCTGGTCTTGGAAAGCTGCGAGCACAAGCCCACCGCGAGAACCGCGACCATGATCGTCTGAACGAGCTTGTTGTTCATAATGAAAACCGGTGTCGTGACTGGACCGACTACTTGAGAAAATCCTCCGCAATGGATCTAAGGTCTCTTCCTTTTTTGACCCCATCGAGCACGTCTTCAATGCTGGGGTCAACCACCCGCTCCCAAATCGGCCGTTCCGGCGGCGCTTGGATCAGGAAAAACGCGGATGCCAGGCCCACCACCAGACAGTAGCGGAAAAACGTGTTCTCGTTGAAAAGTTGGCCCATGGGATTGTGGTCTGAAAAGATTGTGTGCCAAATTACGGATCAATAGGCGAGAGAGAGCGGCAATGTGTCGCCAGGGTTCAAGATGGGGGTGAAATATTGGCCGGCACTCGTTTTTGCACCCAAAGTGACTCCGCCTCCGCCATCAATTCGCGCGCCTATGCTCACGGACGTACCAGGGCCGCAGGGAATGGAGACTGTGGTGTGCGCATGCATCAGAGTAACGGTGGCAAATACAGCTCCATCCACCATCACATCCACAACATCCCCATCCTCGGCACATGTATCCCATACCTGGACATCGTAGAATTTGGTTTGCCCCGAATTGACCTTGGTCGCGATCTGGGGCCCAATGTCTGGAGATACTTGCACGTTCGGCGGCTGCTGAGCTTGGATGACTTGCGCCATTTGAAGCGGGTCGGCAGATGCTTTTGCCTGCGCGAGCAACCGTGGGTTCTCATCGGCGCGTGATAAGACGATGTTTGGTATTACGGCCCCGGTTTCATTCACCAGACGTCCGCTAGGTCCCTGGCCCGCCTTCTCATGCAATGACCAGTTCGGTGATTTAGCTTCTTCAGACTCCGAATCGAAGAGCATCATCCCTCCCCCCAAGATGGCCAGGGCGATCAGTATTTTGGCAAATGGGAGCGGTTTTACCGAAGTGGCTTTTGGCGGAGCCGAAAAGGCTGGCTTGTTCGCTGAACTGCCCGTGGGAGCCTCAGCTTTTGCTGCCGGCGACCACCCCGCGCTTTTGGATACCGGGGCAGATGCCGTTGGTTGGCTCTGAGGTCCAGCCGAGACGGACTGGCTTCGTTGGGGATTTGGCTCACTCATAATTCAACTCGGGAATCTCTACGATTTTGATCTTAATTGCCATTGTTTTTCATCCGTGAGTGCAACGTCTCAAGCATGGCGAGTCTGCGTTTGTATGTCTCTGGATGCACCTCTGACTCCTTTGAGGATCCAACATCGGAGGCGTTGGGGGGGGGCACACTGTCTATCAAAACCTCCCTACCAATAATCAGGCCAGGCGGTCGGGAGGAACCTTGAACACCGACGGATCGCGTGATCGGAGGTGAGGCGACAAGATTCCTGCCTGGCGTAATCATTGGATGATCATTGGGAGAACGCAACAGGGAAGCATTCCCATCCCAATCGAGTCTCCAAATCTCCGCGTGGTCAGCCATCTCACGGAGAATCTGCCGAGTTTCGGCGTGATGAGATGACTGGTTAAGCCCAGAAGCTTCGGTCCAAAACCAATCGGAAGGCGGAGGTTGATTGAGATCGTTCTCCGTTAAAACGACCATTTCATACCCGGAGCCTCTGAAAAGGCCTAGGTGCTGCAGCATGCGTTCAGCCGGAAGCATTGGGCAGGTGATCACGATGGAGGTCCGGGCATCGACCACGAGTCTCAGCAACTCTGAATAGAGATCCATGGCAGGAGGAAGAATCTTCGCGGCAAGTTTGCCGGGTTCGCGCATTCGGAGAAACTGGAAATCAGGGTGGGTGAAGGCCAGTTCATCCAATGCGAGTCTCATGGCACCTCCGGGCAAAGAATCCGCCACGACGCTGGCCAGCAGACAAGCCCAGCGTTTGCTCTCACCGACAATCAACACACAAACAGGCCGTTGATTGCGGTCAATCTCACGACGGCGCACCAAGCGCTTAATGGATCGCTCCCGCCATCGACCGTGCTCTAGATTTTCAGTAGTGGGTTGCATTGCGCATCAGCAATTAAATTACATTTACAAGCATTAATAATAATCAATATATACGGGGGCACTATGACACCACAAAGAACAGGTCGGCCAATTGAAATCAAGAAAAAGCTAAAGGATCTCCAATTTGTTGGACAGATCATCGCGCTTCATCTCTCATTCTAACCCAAATCGCTTATGAATAAAAACACCCTAATGAACTGGCTGATTGGCATCGTTTTGGTCGGCATTTTGTGCGTCGGCTTGTTCGACCGACTCGGTTTGCAAGACAAACTGGTGGCCTGGGGAATACGCGAAGCATTGACAACAACACCTGGCAAACCGGCCCCCCCCCCAACGCCTCTGCCCCCCCCTCCGAGCAAGTCTACTCCAGCGGCTCCTGGCAGCACCAACCTTCCGCCAGCAGCACCAATTGCCCGTCCTCAATTCAGCCCGCAGGTCAAAACGGCAATCACGGATCGAATTGAACAAGCTGATTCCACCAAATATTCTGCTGAGCAAAAGAGTGACCTTAAGAATCTGATCAAAGAAGCAGAAAAATTCAATCTGATCGAGACAGTGTTTTTCTCCCAAGGCGGGGCTGATATGGATGCGACTAACGGAGCTGCGTTGGACAGCTCTTACGACAAGGCCGAATGCTTCAAACGCCAAGGTGATCCCGACTTCTTCTTGGTGGTGATCGGCTATGCAAGCACCGACGGGAGTCGTGAATCAAACCTAGTCCTTGCTGAGAAACGTGCGGTAGCTGTTGCTAATCATTTGCTCAATAGCCGAAGTGTGTCCCCACCCAAGGTGCTGACGGTATCGATTGGAGAAACGGAGTTGCTGGACAAGGACAGCCCGGGAAGTAATCGCGCTGTCGAGGTTTGGGAAACGTCCATAGATCCGAAATATCTTGGCAGATTCATCATGGACCGATAAAACGATCCATCTTTGCGATGTGATCCATTCAGCTCTTCTGCCAAGCCTCGCTCTCAAAAAGAAACTAGCCGCCAAGCCACGAAATGCATTGCTCGCACTGAGGCACTTTTTTTACTTGGGGAGTGACTCGCAGCAAAGACAATAGCAACTCAGCACTTCACAAATGAACCCAATCTTTAAGGAGTTTGTGCGAGAGAACCGAGAAATGGTGCGCAAGTTCGCGGTGTGTTTGTTGATCATGCTGGCAATTCACATGATCCCCAAGCCAATGGTGCCTGACAGTTCTTTTCGTTTCTTTCTGACAGTCGGCTATTTCGCAGCTGTATTGGCCGCTCTTCGCATCATGGGAACACCTCGAGAAAAGGCCGTTCGGGAGTTTGTAAAAAAGCGTTTCCGCGATGAGTCTGACGAGAACATTCGAAGTGCCGAACGCATTGGTCACCGGGCCAATAAAGGCATGAACATCCTGGTGTCGCTGGCCAGTGCGTTGGTGGCATCTGTCGGTCTATCGGTGCTGAGCATTCCCGGCATGCCTTGGGTTGATCTTTTGGTCCCTTTCCATGGCGTGTTCGAAATGATCAGTTGGGCGTCTTTCTCTGGGCTGTTGTTGTTTCCCTATTACTACTCAGGAGGTCTTATTGAAATCCAAAAGTTGGCCGCACAGCTTGGAGAAGAGATGGAACTGGGACACAGGGGGGGCACGGTGGGAAAGGAACCGCTGCAAGTGGTGGGAGCGAAGCGGTTCAATGCGGCGGGTATTGGCTGGAATTGGGATGAACTACGGAGAAGCGTTCTAGTGCTCGGTGAGACAGGCAGTGGAAAAACATGGTGCGTTCTAAATACGTTGCTTGATGGCCTGATTTCCTCCGCCTCTCCTCCATGGTTTAGTGAACCATGTGGTGCGCTCATTCTTGACCCAAAGGGTGATTTTCGTGACAAGATTAGAAACCTCTGCACTCGTCTTGGGCGCTCAAACGATTATGTGGAAATTGATCCCAGCCAGTCTGATTCCGTTTGCTGGAACCCCCTTGACTCCGCAGATGATGAGTTTGAGGTGGCTGAGAGATTTGCTGCAGTGATGAGTGGTCGAGATGCGGAGGCTTCGAAAGGAGAGGCGTTTTGGGGTGACTCTGCCAAAAAGTTTCTAACTAACGCCATCACCCTGTTGCGCTTAACAGGATCGAGCGCCCAACCGCCAAATTTCGAAGATCTTTACAGTCTAGCGGTTTCCTATGAAAGCATCGTTCAGAGATGTCAGCGGCTTGATCTGAACTCAAAAGATGAATTGATCGACAACTGTCTGGCCTTTTTCTCTAATGAGTGGTTTCAATATGCCCCTGAAACACGAACCGGGATCACGGGTCACATCTCCAACATGCTTTTCCCTTTTCTCCATCCTACGTTCAAGCGAGCATTTGGGGGGAAATCGGGCGTTCACCTCTCGCAGATTCTTGATGAAGGCAAGATCGTCTACTATCACATTCCCATCGCCACTAGGCATTCGATGTCAAAGATCATTTGTACTCTCGCCAAACTAGAGTTTTACAATGAAGTAAAGAAACCTAATCGCTTGGGGAAAAATAGGCCGTCACTGTTTTTCTGCGATGAATTTCACAATTTCTTCTCCACAACGGAAGGGCGGGGTGATGCCGATATGTTCTCCCTTAGTCGGCAAAGCAATCACGTTAATGTGGTTGCCTGCCAGAGCCGCTCAAGCATGGAAAAGGCAGCCCCTCGAAAAGAGGTCGTCAACAACCTCCTGGGAAACGTAGGCGTTAAAATATTTCTAAGAAACTCAGAGGAGGAGACCAATGAATGGGCTTCGAAGCTCTTTGGAGAACGGATTGCAGGAAGCACTTCGATAAGCAGTTCTCAGGCAAATGGAAAGTTTCGCCCACCTGGAGCGGGTGGTGTTAGTAGTGGCGAGCAGCGTGTCAGGCGAATTCCTCCTGAAAAGTTCACCAGGCTCGTGTCTCCCTCACCAGGTGCTGAGATCCAGTGGAGTGAATCTATCATTCAAATAACCGGCTCTGAAGCTGATGGCGCAGTCATCCAAGTTAAACCTGAGTTCAAGTATTGTTGGAGGGGACATAATCTGTAACAGGATTACTCTATAGCCAGATGCGATTCATCATAAAACTTTTCTGTCTCGGCCTCCTGCTGGTTTTTGTCATCCAGCCGATCATGTTTCAAACTGACAAAGGAATAGGGTCCTTCAAGAATATCTTCAAGGGGGTTTACTGGTGGATGTCTCCGCAGTCCCAGGGATGGTGAGCTATTTCTACACAAAAAGTTGTTATGGAGAACCCGGATAAAAAATCACAGGCAAAGCCCGACCAGAACACTCCGGGCGTCGAACGAGCCCCTTTTGTCGCCAAGAGTTCGGGACATGCTCAACCGGGATGGCAACCGCCGAAGGTGGTTCCTGTCACTGCTTCGGTTCAGGAATCGTCAAAAGTAGTGAACGGGCCGAGCCTGTGGGATAGGATTAGGCACACTCTAAAACCCAAATTTGTTCGTCTTTTGGGGGCATCGGTGATGGCCCTTTTATTTTATGGGGGGCTAAGAATGTGGAACGAGTGGGATGTGCCTAAGTCTCCCATTCCACGGGAGACAAGGGCTGTTAATGACATAATCAGGGATGAGATTGTAGTCGATCTGGTCGATGCGATCACCCCCGAACAAATAGCTTCAATCAACTCGGATTATGGAATTCAACTCCAACCTGTATCGAAAACCGCGGCGTCAAAGGCAATGATCATGGTTGCCAAAACTTCAGGCACAGTGCAGACAAAAGAACTGATTGAGCGTATGAAGGGGGACCCACGAATTGAATATGCTGGGCCCCAGAACATTTATCATGGGTTCTCCCGGCCCAATGACACCTACTTTTATAAGCAATGGAATTTGCAAATGATCGAAATGGAAACGGCTTGGGAGTTTGCGCAGGGTGAGGGAGCCATTGTCGCAGTGATCGACAGCGGATGCATGCTGCAAAGTGGCCCAGATTCCGTCAAGCTTGATGACTTTGACACGACTCAGATCAAGCAGGGCTATGATTTCGTGAATGATGACAGCGTACCAGAAGATGTGACAGGTCATGGAACTCACGTTGCAGGAACTATTGCCGAAGCAACGAACAATGGAAAAGGTGTGGCTGGGGTGTCTCCCAAAGCGACCATTCTTCCCGTGCGAGTCATGGATTCTTCTGGGCGCGGAACCGAAGCGCAGATTGTGGAGGGGATCCGGTGGGCAGTGGATCAGGGTGCTCATATTATCAATCTCAGCTTGGGCGGCAGGGGCCCATCTTCATTGTACGAATCTGCCATTGATTACGCACACCAGAGGGGTGTGTTCGTGGCATGCGCCGCAGGGAATGAAGCTGAACCGACAGCTTATCCTGCCGCTTATACCAATGCGTTCGCTGTTTCTGCGGTTGCAGACACATCGGACATCGCCTCCTACTCGAACTATGGCCCTGAGATCGACATCGCAGCGCCAGGTGGGGATGCGGCTGGGCTGTGGCGTGCAGCCAAAGATCTCATCGGCGGCATTTTAATGCCCACCGGCCAACCGGTGGGCTCAATGATCCTACAGCAGTCCGTGGACACCAAACGACGGGGTGGTGTAGTCAGTACGTACCTTGAGAAATCCGGGACCAGTATGGCATGTCCTCACGTAGCCGGTGTGGCTGCGCTATTGTGGGAGCGTGGCGTCAGAGATCCTGACGAGATTCGTTCCATGCTCAGGCGGTCTGCAAAACCCAAGACGGATCCCAACCTGTATGGTGCCGGTCTTTTGGACGCAGGCGCCGCCGTGCGCTTGGCGGGCAAGATCAGCGGTCTGGGGGATTTTCACCGGTTACTAGGTGCGTTCGTTATAGTCTTTGGCATGATGAAAGGACTTGGGAAAGGAGAAGCACCCACATGGTTGATACGGCATTGGCGTCTCATCGTGGCCGTGGGCTGCGGATCATTCTTCCCAGAGGTTCTTCTCGGTTTTGTTGGCACAACATCCAAATGGAATCTGATTGGACATAGCGTCGTGGTGCCTTTGATTTTGGCCCAGATGGTAGGCAAGGGCGACTGCTTTTTTAGTATCGTCTCATGGTTCGCGCTGGGAGTCGGACTAAACCTCTCCACCGACGTCTTGGGCAATGCTGCCCCATTTAATGTGCTCTCGACTTCCACCATTAAGTTCTGGCTGGTGGTCAATATCATCGCCATTTGCTGGCTGTTCCTGAGCCATTGGATTTCACAGGGAGCGGCGCTTCTGCAGTCTCCACCCGCTCAATCAACTCCGTGAGACAGCGCATAAAGACTGCTCAATCAGGACTAGGCCGATCATCGACGCACCCACCAAACGTGAGTGGTCCGCCGAGCACCTCTGCTCTGAGCCATCGTTTTTTGTTCCATGCTGGTCTAACGTAAGCGTCATGTCCAGAAGCATATGAAGTTACTGGCGGCTAAGAAACGTTGATCCCAAATGGCGACGCCGGCACCGACACGATTGCTGCACATCGCCACAACTCCGAGGATCATGGCGACCGAGAAGAGTCCAGCCAGCCTTGACGGCAGAACTCTTGGGTTTGGCCGAGACTGGAAGGGAAGGCAGTGCAGGAGATTACATTATGGAAACTTCAAGCCTGCCCATGACCCGCTCAAGGCCAAAGGAGTGATTTCAACATCACCGACGTCTTCTTGAGGTTCCCCATGGAGTTGGAATGTTGAGTCCTTGCAGCCAGGCACGATCCATAAAATCAGTCCACATCAGAGAACGCTGCACCATGTCGTCTCGATACGGAGGTGGATATTCGAGGGCTGCATCAATCAAATTCTTCGCAGCAGAACGAACCGCTTCTTCAGATGCAAAGGTCGGCTCATCCTCAGAATATGCCATGTGCGCCTCATCGAGTTTTCTGTTGGCGATTTTCCAAGGCAGGGCGGCAGCGAGGTAGCGAATCAGTGTTGGAATATCACGCACCGTTCCATCGATCGGGTGACGGATTTCCTCAGGCAGCTTCTCAACTTCGATGGCCGCCCATTCCGCCAGCATCTCCACATGGTCGCGGTGAAACACATGGCAGGCTTCATCCAGATACCGCCAGCCTTTGTGATCGAGCAGGAACTGACACCAATCATACGGCGCAAAGAAAATGAGATCGTAATAGGCCTCGGAGTTCACAGTGACCCGATGATCGCCAAATGAGAATGAATCCGTACTCATGATAATCCTCCGAACACGCCAATCTACCCGAGGAACTGCAGAGGTGCAACGGACTGCACCAACTGCACTCATCTTGGCAGAAATCAGAGGTGCAGGGTGCACTAGTGCAGCAGCAGCGCTTTTTATAAGCGCTGCTGCACTAGGTGCACAGGATGTTGAAAAGGAAAAAGGGCTGCTGCACTCGATGGGGTCACTTCTTCCGCTTTGACCACCGCTTCTCGAACTCAGTGATCAGCGATGCATAGGGGACACCCATTCCATCAGCGAGCATCTGTCCGATCAGGATGAAGATGTTCCTCTTGGCTGCTTCAAGATTCACGATCCATGTCTGATCCCCCCCCCCGTAAAAACAAGGGTGTTTGAGGTATAACAAAATGACCAAGGAGGGTTCGCCTTCCGAGATTCATCACCCTCAACCCATGTTTACCATGGCTCGTCCACGTCACTATTCTCCGCACATCTCCAGGTTCCTCGTCTCCGTCCTCTACCATGAAGCCCAGCATCGCAAGATCCCCATGACCAAGCTCACGGACGATCTGCTGCTAAAGGCTCTTCAAGGCTCCACAGGATGGATTACAGCGACGAGCCTGCGAATAGCGGACATCACACGTTCTGAGCTGTCCCAGGCGGCTTAGAACTCAAACAGCACACCATCCACACGATCAGCCAGGCCATTCACGGTCTGGCTTTTTTGTGTCCACATCCCCCCACCCAAATCAAACATCATGGCCATCAAACTCAGCGCCAATTACAGCAAGAAGCTCGGTCTGCCTCAATACAGCAGTCACAGCTTCAGTGCGTCCGTCGAAGTCGAACTCACGGACATCAGCCAGGTCGAAGCGGAAATTCAGAAGCTTTACGAACTTCTCCAGCACAGCGTCGATCAGGAAATTCAACACCCCGGATACGTCCCCCAAGCCAACAATGGTCATCATCAACAGCAGAACGGCCGCACCTACCCGATCAACGGCAACGGACAGCACCAGCAGCCTCGCGCTAATGGTGATGCCTGGAACTGCACTGAAGGACAACGGGGCTTCATCCTGCGCATCATCAGCGACAACAAGATGGAGAAGCAGGAAGCCGAGGATCTGTCCAAGCAGCTCTTCGGTGTCGGCGTCAAGCAGCTCAACAAGATGCAAGCCTCACAGCTCATCGAAGATCTGCTCAGTAAAGTCGGTAAACCCGTCACTCGCCAATCCCGCTGGCAACAACAACCCACCAACCGCCAAGCAGCATGAACACGATCGCTGACGCTCCTCCACCCATAGAGCTCAGCGAGAAGGAAATCATCACCGGCTTGCAGCATACAGTTTCGGCTTCGCGGCTGTCTCTGTATCTGCAATGCCGGCTGAAGTTCTTCTTCCGCTACGTGCTCAGATTGAAAAAGCCCAAAACGGCTGCTCTCCATCTCGGCAATTCGGTTCACTCCGCGTTGAAAGCATGGAACAAGGCTCGCTGGCTTAATAAACCGCTCACACTGAAGGAACTCCACGACGAGTTCTCCAAAGCATGGGCGGACATCTCCGAAGGGTCCGTCAACTGGGAACCTGGTGAAGAAGAAGACAGCAAAACAACGGGCTGGCGACTCTGTGACACCTACATCCGGCAAAGTGGTTCGATGGCAAACATCAAACCTGACGCCGTGGAAGTGTCCATTGAAGCCGACCTCTCTAAACACGGTCTGCCACGCCTCATCGGTATTCTCGACCTTGTTCAAGAAGGCAGCATCATCGACTTCAAAACCAGTTCCTCGACACCCAACCCAGCCTCTGTCGAGAACCTCCACGAAACCCAGACCAGCAGCTACGCCGTCCTCTACCGCCACAATACCGGCAAAAAGGAAACCGGCATCGAGCTGCATCACCTGGTCAAAAACAAAAGCCCCAAGCTCTGCATCACCGACATGCCTCCTATGAGCGATCAACAGGAATCACGCCTGTTTCACTTCATGGATGTTTACCAGAATGAGCTGGGCAAAGGTCAATTCTACCCATCACCAAGCTTTGCGTGCATGGGCTGCGAATTCTTTGCTGAGTGCCGCAAATGGCACTGAACCCTTTAAAGCAGGTGGATCTCTTTATCGAGGTCCGCCCCCCTATATTCAACCCCACCCCTACCCCCATGAAACACCTCATCCTCATCATCTGCCTGCTTTGCTGCTCACCTTCGGCAAACGCCTTCTGGCCCTTCACCAGCAGCCCCGATCCGATTCCTGAATACAAGGAAAAGATCGTCACGCTGGAAACCCACCTGTCCGCACAAGCCATCACCCTGAACCGCTGGCAAATCGCTACCGGTTTTCTGGGTATCGGCTGCGTGATCCTCCTCATCATCGGCACCGCACTTGGTTCCAAAACCCGCAATCATCACCACAATGCAACCTCACCACGACGAATGGGATCAACATCCCTCAACGGCCGCAAACCCCACATCATGGGCGAAGAGTCTGAAGAGAACGTTCACACAACACTGGCAGCCTAAACCTCTGCTGGCGCCTGTTGTGGATCATGAACTGCCACATCTCACCGCCATCGAAAGATCCGCTGAGGTGTGCAGGTTCTTCCTCAACAAGCTGGAATACGCACTCTCTCCCCTGGGCAACTTGCGGGAATTCATCAAGCTCAACATCCGGCTTGCCATCAGCATTGCCATTCCGGTCCTCATGGTGGCTCCGCTTGTCACCCTGGCCATCACTCAGTTCAAAGTGTGGATCGCCATGCTCACAGAGACGTTCAGCAGTTTCGTGCTGTTCCCGCTCTCTGTCGTGCTGAGCATCTTGCTTGTCTGCGGCATGATCTACATCGGTCGCAGCATTCTGGAGATGCGCATGCGAGGTCAACGCCGGGACCCCTACGGCTACTGAATCCCCAACAACAAAACCCAAGAGCCGGATGATCCCAAATGAGGGGTTGTCCGGCTCTTTTCATTTCACGCATTATGGAAGACACAACCACCCTCTACTTCCGCCAGGGACCGTCAGATAAAGTGTATCAAGCCTGGATCCGCCCGAAGGACAATGGCTTCATGGTTCACTTTGCCTATGGTCGTCGCGGTTCCACCCTCAACACAGGCAGCAAAACCTCAGCACCCGTCGAATATCAGATCGCCAAAGGCATCTACGAAAAACTCGTTCGTGAAAAGATGTCCAAGGGCTACCTCCCTGGCGCGGACTCACCCCAACAAGCCCCTGTCGAAGGCCCCAAGAAACACAGCGGTATTCAGTGCCAGCTCCTCAACCCCATCGAAGAGAAGCAAGCTGAACACCTCCTCGCCCATCCGGATTACTGGATGCAGGAGAAGATGGACGGACGCCGGCTTCTCATCCGAAAAGAAGGCGACACCATCACAGGCATCAACCGTCTGGGGTTCATCACTCCGGTTCCTGAAATGGTCGCCCGTAGTGCCGCCCAGTATAAAGGGAACTTCATCCTCGACGGTGAAGCCGTAGGCGAAACCATTCACGTTTTCGACCTCCTCACCATCAGCGGGGAAGACATGAGAAAGCTGCGTTTTGCTGTTCGCTACATGCGACTTCGAGATCTGCTCAACGCCTTCTACCATCCCCACATCAAGATTGTGGATACCTACTGCTCACCAGAAATGGCCGGCATGTGTTCACAGTTCAAAAGTGAGGGCAAAGAAGGCGTCGTGTTCAAGCACATCGACGCTCCGTATATTCCCGGCAAACCCAACGCCGGAGGCACCCAGCTCAAATACAAGTTCTACGAGACCGCTTCCTTCATCGTCGCCAAGGTGAACGACAAGCGCAGCGTCTCATTGATCCTGTTTGACGGAGAAAAGGTGAGGCCGGCGGGAAATGTCACCATACCCCCCAACCACGATGTTCCTTCACCTGGGACTGTCGTGGAATGCCGTTACCTCTACGCATTCAAGGAATCAGGCTCCATCTACCAGCCTGTTTATCTTGGGCAGCGTGAAGACATCCTCTCCGCCGAATGCACCACCACCCAGCTCAAATACAAAGCCGAATCATGATCGCAGTTCTTCACACGGCACTGACAGATCTAGCCGAGGCCATTCAAGGCATCACTCTCGGCAGCATCGAAAGTGTCGTCCTCAACGAATTCAAAACTGGAACGACCACCACGACGACAAGATCAATGAGGCGGAGGAACTGAAGGCCTGGGAAACTCGGCAAGCTGCGTCCTGACCCTCTGCTTGTGTAAACGCCTCAACCCCACGCTCGAAGCCCATGTGTCCTTAACCGGCGCATGGGCTTTTTGCGTTCAACCCCACCCCCACATGAAACCCATCACCCTACCCATTGCGGAGCTTAAACCCGCTCTGTCAGGACTCGCTAAAATCATCAATCCCAAGGCTGTTTTGCCTGTCCTGCACCACGTCAAAGTCGAACGCACCGCCGAAGGCTGGATTGCTCTTACCGGCACCGACCTGGATCGCTTCGTCACCATGCGTCTCGAACATCCCGCCGAAGGTCCCCCTATGGCTGTGCTCGTGCCGTATGACCAGCTCCTGCAGCTCACCAAGAACTGCGGAAAAGACGAGCGCATCCACATCGAACCCACCCTCATCAAATTCGCCCTGGCTGACAGCTTTGGTGAACAAAAGGTGAAACACATCCCAGCCGAAGAGTTCCCAGCAACTCCTCGCATTAAATCGGAGGCCATCGCACTTCCTCCAGAGCTTCGCAGGTCCATCCACGAAGCCATGGAATGCGCCAGCACGGACGAAACTCGCTACGTCCTCAACGGCACCTTCATCGACACCAGCAATCCCAAGGCCAACTACATTGTGGGCTCTGACGGAAAGCACCTCTACAACGCGAATTCGTTCTCGTTGCCGTTAAAGCACTCCGTCATCATCCCGAATCACAAGTTCCTCGGATGGAAGGAGTTTAATGCGGATGGAGAGTGGCAGATGAAGGTTGATGATAAAGCCCTCCAACTCTCAAGCAGACGTTGGAGGTTCATCAGCAAGCAGATCGAAGGAAACTACCCCAACTGGCGGCAAACGATCCCCAACCCCGATTCTGCTAGAACCCACATCACCCTCGACCCGGCTAAACTGGATCCGCTCATCAAGCTCATCCAGCGCATGCCCTGTCACGATAAGGAAAAATTCCAGACCATCGGCTTGGAAACAAAGAGCGGGCAATTCCTGCTCCTCGGCAAAGACCACCCCAACGAACCCTGGACACGAGTTCCTGTTCAAGATGCCAAAGTCGAAGGTCCGGAGATCACCATTTTCCTGAGCCGACGCTTTCTCATCAAGGCACTCGAATACGGCCTCAACACCATCAGCCTCATCGCATTCATCTCGCCGCTTCGTTTCCACAACAAAGGCAAGCAGATGATCGTGATGCCACTGAGGTATGACGGCACCAACACCCAGGCACAAGCAGTCCAACAACCCGCTCCGGTCAACATGCCACCATCCCGGCCTGTTCCTCCGCCAGCACCACCCCAAGAAAGGAAACCCATGATTGCCCCAGAAGCACCACCACCCACCGACAAAACCGCCACTGAAGAAGCCATCGACATGACCTTGCTCATTCGTGACAAGCTCAACGAAGGCTTCAACATGCTGCGCGACCTCTCCATGAAACTGAAGGTCATCAATCGTGACCAGAAGACGAGTGCGAGGGAGTTTAATTCGGTCCGCTCCACTCTCAGGTCCATCCAAGGCCTGAAGCTTTAATCAACCCATCAAAGAGCCAGCCATGCCTTAACCGGTGTGTCTGGCTCTTGTCGTTTTATGAAGCGCATCTCGTCCATCGTCTTCGACAAACACGAGCACCCCAAGCGAGCCACCATCATCACACCTCTCGGCACCATCAAAGTCGAATGGAGAAATAGCCACTGGATCTCCTCTGGTGATCTAGCGGCCAAGTTGCTCGCAGTCCCTGTCATCCAAAGAATCGAGCGTCTCTTTTCCTGACGCTCATCATCAATAATTCCGGACGCTTCGGACGCTGTTTTTGAAGTCCCCAAATCACTGATCTCCACGGAATCAGGAAAGGCATACAGCCAGGGACATTGAAATGCACGTCCGAGCCGTCCGAACCACCCCAAACTTCAAACACCACCATGATTGCAAACCTCGATCCTCAACCCGTCATCATCCCCCGCAGAACACCGAACCTCATCCTTCACTGCGGAGCCCAAAACGTGGACCTTGATGAAGTCCGCCATGTCAAAACACCACGCTCAACGAATAGCTGGTGTCCGATTCCTCACCATCAGCTCATCACCCAGGTCCAAAAAACCCTGCAAACCACCAACCTGCGCATCGGCACTCAGGCACATTCACTGTCGCATGAAGGCCAGCGCTATTTTGGTTTGATGGAAGTTCACGCCCAATCATCCAGCGAAGATTATTGCTGGGTTCTGGGGCTCCGAAACAGCCACGACAAGACCTTCCCCGCTGGTATTGTTGCTGGTGCCTCCGTGTTCGTTTGTGACAACCTCAGCTTCAGCGGCGAGATCAAATTCGCCCGCAAACACACCCGGTTTATTGTTCGCGACCTGCCTCAGTTGGTCAGTCGTTCCATTGGCCTGCTCATGGAAAAATGGCACGATCAGGACAAACGCATCTCTGCCTACAAAGAGGCCGAGATCACTGACATCGAAGCCCATGACCTCATCATCCGCGCTACTGATGTCGGCGTCTGCTCCAACCGTCTGATCCCTCCGGTGCTCAATGAATGGCGAGAACCCAGACATGATGCATTTGAACAGCGGAATGTCTGGTCGCTGTTCAATGCGTTCACGGAGTCTCTGAAAGATGGGAATCTCGCAGAGCTACCGAAACGCACAGAAGCCCTTCATGGACTGCTCGATACGCA
>CAYMHJ010000047.1:0-27851 GCA_964390165.1 uncultured Prosthecobacter sp.
TCGGAAGGCTCATGCCGAGCGCTTCGATGGCGCTGGCCATCGTATTCGCCGTGTACATGCCGCCACAGCTTCCTTCGCCGGGGATGGAGTGCTCTTCGATGTCGATCAGTTCCTTGTCGCTGATGAGGCAGTTGGCGTGTTTACCGACGGCTTCAAAGACGGTGACGATGTCCGCGTCCTTCTTCTCCACGCCGACGCAGCCGGGAAGGATAGTGCCGCCGTAAACAAACACGCTGGGGCGGTTCATGCGTGCCATGGCCATGAGGCAGCCCGGCATGTTTTTGTCACAACCACCGATGGCGACGAAGCCGTCCAGGCCTTCGCAGCCGACCACGGTTTCGATGGAGTCGGCGATGACCTCACGCGACACGAGCGAGTACTTCATGCCCTCGGTCCCCATCGAGATGCCGTCGGAGATGGTGATGGTGTTGAAGATCACGCTCTTGCCACCCGCAGCATCCACGCCCTTCGCGGATTCCTTGGCGAGGCGGTCGATGTGCATGTTACACGGCGTGACCATGCTCCAGGTGCTGGCGATGCCGATCTGCGATTTCTTGAAGTCCTCGCGCTTGAATCCGACCGCATGAAGCATCGCCCGGCTGGCGGCGCGCTCCGCCCCATCGACGACGATGGCGCGGTGTTTGCGGTGAAGGGATTCGGGTTTCTGTGATGCTGCTTTCTTGGCCATGATGGTGGATGCGCATGGTGCCGACGCTCGTTCAGGAAGCAAGGCGGGAGTGAGGAGGGTACTTCATAGTTTCAGACATCCTGAGATGTTTTGCTCTGGGCTTGAAGTTGATAGCCGTTTTGAGCTATGGCGAGACATGAAACGAACTCTCTGTTTCGCTGCAGCCATCATATTTCCAGGGTTGGCCCTTAGCCATAAGGCCGAAGTCATGCATGCGGTCGAGTTTTTGACCAAGGATGTTTCTGAACTGGAACTCACTCGCGTCACCTTCGCGCAAGCCGTGGACCATGTGAGAAAAGCAGTGTCAACTGACGCGCTTCAGGCACCAGAAGTGAAGGTGGTGAGGTATGAATCACCGCAGAATTCAGACGACTTCCCCTTCCGCGAAGACGGAGACTTCCTGGTCACAACAAGCATCTCTGATGTCTCGGCGCATGAGACGCTGGAGCTGCTGTGCTTCGCGTGCGGGTTCACACTGGACCTGAAGTATGGAGATATCCGATGCTTCCAAATTCCACATGAAGATTCTTTATCCAATGCCTATCTCGGCGGGCCAGTTCGTACGTCACTGGCAAAGGTCGTCTTGCCGACCTTCAAGGTAGATAAAATGAGCCTTTGCGAGGCAATGAAGCTGCTGCGCACGTCTGCCGTAAAAGCGAGCGAAAAGAGGGTGCTGCCGCTTGTGCTCGGCGAGTACAAGCGGTGGAAGGATGACTCAAGAGACGCTGAAGACAGAGCCCCCGTATCTCTCGATGTCGGCAAGATACCTTTCGAGGAATGCCTGAGATATGTGGCTGAGCTTTCAGGCTTCAACTAGCGCATGTCGCCTGAGGGTCATGTGTGCATTCAATCTGTTCACACGTTATATCACCCAAGATACTGGAGGGTCGCTTCACTTGGTGATTTCGCGCGAGTGATGAAAAAAAGCCCGCCGAGCTGACCGAAGATGCTTTGTCAGAATGGATGAGCCAAAAGCTCAATCTGAATCCCCTCTTCACCATTCACCGCGCCTCCGGTCGTGTTTATTTTGGGCACCTTGATCCGGACGGACTGTCCGCTTTGCAACGTGCGATCAGCAGGAGGTAGATTCGATGCTCCATATCCTTTCATCAGCCGCGAAGTAATCAGCGAATGAAAAACGATTTTGCTGCTTTCCTGCCTCTTGCGGTGCTCTCTCTGGGTGCAGATGATTTTCACAGCTCGACGATGTCGAGGATGCGGAGTTCCTTTGCGGGGCCGTCGGTCTAGTAGGTGAAGAGATGACCTTCGAGTTGGATGTTTTCGAGCGTGCGCCCGGTGCTGTCTCGGGTCTGGTAATCGCCGAGGCGGTGCGGGTAATCCGCGAGTTGGTGGATGAGACGTGTGATCCGCTGCTGACGCTTGCGGGAGAGCTGTCTGAGAAACTCCCATGCCTTGGCAGACAGAACGGGATCGTATGCCTGGAAAGCCATATCAGGCGAGAGCGGGTGACTTGGGCAGGCGGAACTTCTTCCCAGCATCCATCTCGGTCATCCGCTTCGACATCTCTTTCTGCCAGGCTGGAGACTCCTGCTTCAGGCGATGGATGAAGGCTGAAACTTCCTGGCGCTCTTTCTCGCTGATCTGAGAGAGCTGCTGTTTAAGCTGAAGCATGGAGGCGGCGTTCATGGGTGCATTCATCGTTGATGACGGCTTCTTTGCAAGCTGGTGCTGGGTGGCGACGGCCTCGAATGCAGCAGAAATTTACAGCCCGAACGAGCGATCACTCATTCATCACCACTCAGCACGATGCTGCCGCTGGCGAGCTTGGTGCCATCGGCGGTGAGAATCTCGCCGCTGATCTGGACGAGGCCGGGCATGACGGCATCGCGCTTGGCATGGATCGTCAAAGTCTGGCCGGGGGGGATGCTGCCGAGGATCTTGAACTGACGCACGGCGGTGAGGCGGACGTTGCGTAGCGGGTTGTCACCGCGATCACTCTGCGCGAGCACGCCGCCGAGCTGGGCGAGTGACTCGATCATGATGACGCCGGGCAGCAGCGGATGGCCGGGGAAGTGCCCGGAGAGGAAGGCTTCGTCCCCTTTCAAGGTCCAGCGTCCGGTGGCGGAGATGCCGGGCACCAGTTCCACCAGTTCATCCACGAAGCGGAAAGACGGCCCGTGAGGGAGGGAGGAAAGGGCTTGGAAAAGATCGGTGGGCTGCGACATACTGGCTTCGTCTTAGCGATGAAGTCCTTGTCTGACAAACAGCAATCCCACCCCCCTCGGAATCCTGCGTGACCCCTCCGAGAGCATCATCGCGTCAGCAGCGTGCCACTTGGACGGATCGTCTGCGCTTCATCACCGCAGGCTTGGTTTTGCTGGCCTACTGGTCGGTCTGTTCGCTCGTGCTGCTGCCGCTTGTGAATGTCGTGCTGTTGCTGAGATGCCAGCCTCGCCGTCGGGAGCTGGGACAGGCTGTTTTGAAACAAATGTTCAGGGGCGTGGCGGGCATCCTCCGTTGGTTCGGGGTGATCGAGGTGAGCTACCAAGGTTTTGAGCGCGTGAAGGCGCATCTCGGTCCCGTGATCCTCGCGCCGAATCACCCGGCGCTCTGGGACGCGGTCTTCGTGTTGGCGGAGGTGGATCGTGCGGCCTGTGTGCTGAAAGCCTCGCTCATGCGCAATCCGCTCCTCACCTTCGGCGCGCGGGCGGCGGGTTTTGTGCCGAATGAACCGACGCATCCGATGCTGCGCCGCTGCATCGAGCTGCTGCGCAGCGGCGAGCGCATCCTGTTTTTCCCCGAGGGCACTCGAACCCGGCCCGAGCATGGCCGGATGAATCCGCTCTTCGGCGGTCTGGCGATCATCGCTAGGAAATCAGGTGTGCCCGTCCTGCCGGTCATCGTGCGGACAAGCAGCCGCTACTTGAGCAAAGGCTGGCCGATCTGGCGTCTGCCCACGGAGCCCATCCGCATCCAGCTCAGCGTCGGCCAGCCCCTGGCCTGCGGCCCGAAGGACGACGCGCAGCTTTTCCTCGATCAACTCCGCCAGAGCTACCTCGACGCAGGATGCGGGGTGAGCGACTCCTGATCAGGCTTTGCCAAGCCAGAGCATCCGGGTGCCGAAGATGACGAGCACGGTGCCGAAGATGCGGGTCAGCGTCGTGTTGCCCATCGACTTCATCCAGTCGGCGCCAAAGTAGGCGAAGAGCGATGCCGAAAGCGCCGTGATGGCCGCCACCTTCCAATCCACGAAGCCGTTCTTCGCGTTCTGCGTCGTCGCCATCAGGGCCGTCGGGATGATGATGGCCAGGCTCGTGGCCACCGCCGTCTTTTGCGGCAGCGCCAGCAGCGTGACAAACGCGGGCACCATCACCACCCCCCCGCCGACACCGCAGAGAGCCGCCACGACTCCCGCGATGATGCCGATGCCGAGACAGGTGAGGACGGTAGTGGTGGTCATAAAAAGCAGGTGAAACGAACTGAGCACTGAGGACCGAGCACTCCAGCCCTTTTTCTCCAGTTGTGCCCGCCTGAATCCCGTGTTCTCCACTCACACATGACCATCGTCTGGATCAACAAGCGCAACTGGAAGCATCCAGGGCCGATCGTGAACATGAGCGTCCACAACGCGCACTCGTTCGCGAGCATCGGCCTGGAGTCGCACCTTTGCCTGGGGGCTGGCGATGACACCTCCGACACCGACTCCGACCTGCGCGACTTTTACGCCCTGGAGCCGCTGCCGAACTTCACCGTGCATCGCGTGCCGAGAAAAAGCGGCCTCTTCGGCGGCAGCGCCAGCGGTTCGGTTTACAGCGCCGGTGCAAACCTCATCCGCGAGCTGGCAAAGAGGGACGATGTGGCCGTCTTCACCCGCGAGTGCGGTTTCCTCGCGAAGCTCTCCTGGCTCTGCCGCAGCCCACGCATCCGTGGCTTTTACGAACTGCACGACCTCTGGGCGGACCTGTCCTGGCGCGAGACCAAACCGCGCGCGAAAGAGCTGCGCGAAAAATGGCTGGAGCGGCTCTTCTTGCCGCGCATCTCCGGGCTCGTGTGCATCACACGCGAGATGGAAAAGCGCTACCAGCAGATTTTCCCACGTCAGGCCACCATCGCCCAGCCTCTCGGCACGAAGGTCCTGCCAGCCACCGATCCCGAGGTCAAACGCCGCGCCCGCACCGTCGTCTATGTCGGCCACATGCACGGGCCGAAGGGAGCCGCCTTTTTGCAACAAGCTGCCATAACCCTGGCCGCCCAGGGCGTACGCACCGAGTTCTGGGGCGGTTATGAAAAAGACGCCAAACGCATCCGCGACGCCGCTGCGAAACATGGCCTGAGCGAATGGATCGAAGCCGTGCCCTTCCAGCCGCCCAGTGCGCTTCATGCCGCCCTGGCCGAGCGGGCAAGCCTGGGCGTCGTGATGCTAGCGGATACTTATTACAATCGCTACCTCACCTGCCCTGTGAAGGCGCTCGACTACCTCACGCATGGCATCCCCGCGCTCGGGACGGACATCCCCTCCGTGCGCGAGGTACTCGACGATGCCGGCACCTACCTGCCCGAGGGCGATCACGACACCTTCGTCCGCGAAGCCCTGCGCCTCCTCGACGATCCCCAGGCCTATGCCACCGCTGTGGAAAAAACCCGCGCCCGCAGCGCCCAGATCACCTGGCAGGAGCGTGCGAAAGCGCTGGCCGACTTTGCGAAGGCGAGGTTTTGAGCCTCACTTCTTTTTCTTCTTCGGCACCACCACGAAGGGCGTGAACCTCGCCTCGAAGCGTTTCGGCACCACGCACTGGATGTCGGCCACACCGCGCTGGTAGTCCTCGCTGAGTACTTTTCCCTGCTCGTGCAGGAAGGCGACGAGGTCCATGCGGTCGAGCGGGATGCAGAGATCAAGGCGCGAAACGCGGTCGATCAGCATGTCGTGGATGCGGTGGAAGAGCTCGTCGATGCCCTGGCCGGTGCGGATGGAGATGGGCACGGCGTCGGGGAACTGGCGCTTCAGTTCCGTGAGCCGCGTGTCGTCGATGAGGTCGATCTTGTTCAGTGCCAGCAGCACGCGCTTGTCCCCCGCACCAAGTTCCGAGAGTACCTGGGTCGTGGTTTGATAAAACTCAAGCGCCTGGGAGGAACTGGCATCAATGACGTGGATGAGGAAGTCGGCGAGCACGGCCTCCTCCAGCGTGGCGCGGAAGCTCTGCACGAGGTCATGCGGCAGATTGCGGATGAAGCCGACAGTGTCCGTAAGCAGCATGGCCTGACCGTCCGGCAGATCGAGGCGACGCGTGGTCGTGTCGAGCGTGGCGAAGAGCTTGTCTTCGACGAGTGCATCGGAACCCGCGAGCCTGTTCAGCAGGCTGGATTTCCCGGCATTCGTGTAGCCGACGATGGCGGCCTGAGGCACGGGGACGCGCGTGCGCTCCTTGCGCATGGTATCGCGCTGTTTTTTCACCTCTTCTAGCTCGGCCTTCAGCTTGTCGAGGCGCTTGTCCGCCATACGACGGTCCACTTCGAGCTGTGTTTCACCTTCACCACGGGCAGCACCGCCGCTGCCGCCGGCACCACTTCCGCCGCCGCCGGCACCACCGCCGGAGCCGCCGCCCTGACGGTCAAGATGCGCCCACATGCGGGTCAGCCGTGGCAGGGAGTATTCCATGCGTGCCAGTTCGACCTGGAGACGAGCCTCGCGGGTCTTCGCACGCATGTTGAAGATGTCGAGGATGACCTCGTGACGGTCGATGACGCAGAGCTTCGACTCGCCCTCCCAGGCGCGCTGCTGGCCGGGAGAGATCTCGTTGTCGAAAATGATGCAGTCCGCCTGAAGCTCATGCGCCTTCGCCATCAACTCGGCGGCCTTGCCTTTGCCGATGAAATGCCGCGCGGTGTGCTCGCGGGCGAAGATGAGGTCCGCGCTGATGACCTCGATACCGAGTGTCTCGACGAGTTCCTTTAGCTCGATGAGCAACTCGTTCGCTTCGTCGGACTTGCGACGGTCAAAGTAGGCCCCGATGAGGAAGGCGCGCTGAACTAACTGGGGCTTTTCACGAATATCGAACATCGCCCACCCTTACCGTGGGCGATGCCCTTGCCAAGCTATCAAAGGGAAAGCTCAGTTCGTACCGAACGCACGGCGCCAGGGCTCCTGAAAGGCATTTCCGTAGTCTTCGGTGCCTTGTTTGATCATGCGGCCGTCAGCGCCGAAGAGGACGAAATGCTCCTCCACATGGGCAAAGGTACCGTAATAGGGCACATGGCGCTTCCATGCCTGGTTCGCATAGCGCCAGACTTCACCCTCAGCCGTCTTTTTCGTGGAGGATGGCTCACCCCACTTTGCCTGCACCTCGGCCTTCGTCATTCCAGGGGTGATGGTGGTATCGGCTTCGCCAGAGGCGGCTGGCGCAGGCGCGGCGGCAGCCGTCGAGGCGGGGGTGGATTCGGAACTGGCGCACTGGCTGAGCAGCACTGCCGTGGCGGTGAGGGAGAGGAGGCGGAGGGTTTTCATGGGAAAGAGCCGCGATGCTGCCAAAGCGGCCTTTTTGATGCAAGCCAACTTCTGCAAACCCCAAGCAAAGCTGGCCCGATGGCAACGGCGGCGCAGACTTCTGCGTCTTGAAGTGAATGGTTCGAGCGTATCCTATGTCTCAAACCGCCATGAAACTCTCCCAGCTTGCAGTCTTTCTCATGCTCAGTGCCACGCTGCGTGCCGAGCAGTGCCTGGTGATCGGCGACAGCCTCTCCAAGGAATACGAGGTCGAATTCCCCATCCTCTTCCGCAATAATCGGGAAGCCTGGGACTCACGGAACTGGATCGAAATCCTGGATCAGCATCGCGGCACTTGGTTTGATACAGGGAACTGGAAGGGCTTTGCCGATCCGCGCATCCTCGGTCACGAGCATAACTGGGCCTTCCCCGGCGCAAGCACCGCACAAATCAAAAGTCAGCTCAACAACCGCTGGAACTTCTGGTGGACGCGTGATCTGCAAAGCCAGATCCGAGGCTCTGCTGAGCGTGTGGTCATCTTCGCCGGTGGTAATGACATTGACCGCTTTTACCCCACGATCTACAACGGCAAGCCAGCCGGCCCTTACATCAAACTCATCCGCGACAACCTGAAGTGGATCGTCGATTACGTCCGCAAGGTGAAGGGCACCATCCCTATCGCGCTCGTCTCCGTGCCGCATGTCGGCTGCACGCCGGACATTCAGAAAGCGCATCCTACAGATGCAGTGAAAACCAAGCGCGTCACCGCAGCACTGGACTCGCTCAATGCCCAGCTTGCCCTGTTTGCGAAGCAACGCGGCATCGCCTTTGTGCCCGGTGTCTATGAAATGACGAAGTCCATGATCACCCAGCCGCTGACCATCGGCGGTTACTCCTTCATCCATGCCGCAGATGCCGATGCCCGGCCCGAATACGTCTTTGCCGGTGATGGTTTCCACCCGAACACCTGTGCCCAGGCCAAGATCGCTCAACTGGTCCTAGAAGCCTTCGCGGCGAAGTATCCGCGCACCGTCATGACACCTCTCGGCGATGAGGAAATCCTCACTCAGGTGCTTGGTTTTCAGATCGCCACACCCTGAGTCCGGCGTCTTGACACCTGCTTGGCGGTTGGCTGAGATGGCAGAAATTGCCGCCCATGCCCTTCATGCCCGAATCCCATTCATCCGCTGAGACTTTGCGGCTGGGCATGATCCTGGCACCCGTCCATGGGCTCGATGAGATGCCCGAGGAGCTGAAAAGCGGCACACGCTATGAGACGGGCAGGGAGATCGGGCATGGCGGCATGGGTGTGGTGATGTGCGCCCAGCAGCCTGCCATCCGGCGCCAGGTGGCCATGAAAGTCATGCTCGGCGGTGATGATGAAAACAGCCGCCTGCGGTTCATTGAGGAGGCGCAGATCACCGGTCAACTCCAGCACCCGAACATCGTGCCCGTGCATGACCTCGCCCTCGATGATCAGGGGAGGCCGTTTTACACGATGAAGCTCGTGCAGGGCATTACACTTCAGCGCGTGATTGACGGCCTTGGCAGGCGTGAGCTCGATATCGTCGCCGCCTATCCTCTGGCCACACTGCTCACCATTTTTCAAAAAGTCTGTGATGCCATCGCCTTCGCCCACAGCCGTGGCGTCATTCATCGTGATCTGAAGCCCGCGAATCTCATGATCGGCGCCTATGGTGAGGTGCTGGTCATGGATTGGGGGCTCGCTCGTGTACTCGGAGCGAAGGAGAGGGGCGCACCCACCGCTGTCACCAGCGCCAGGCGTGATCTCTCCTACTGCTACGGCACGATCGAGGGCGCACTGCTCGGCACCCCGCAGTACATGTCTCCCGAGCAATCTCGCGGCGAAACGGCGACGCTGGATGCGCGCAGCGACATCTTTGCCCTCGGTGCCATCCTGCACCAGATGCTCACCCTCCAACCCGCTTTTGACGGCCCGGACACCGAGACCATCCTGGACCACATCCGCAGTGGCAGGACCGTGCCGCCCCATGAGGTCGCTCAGGTCAAAACACTCCCGCATTGCCCAAACGGCATCGTGCCGCAGTCCCTCTCCGCCGTGGTGATGAAGGCCCTTCAGGTGAAGCGTGAGCGCCGCTACCCCAATGTCGAGGCTCTGCAAAAGGACATCGCTGCATATCAGGGTGGCTTCGCCACGAGCGCGGAGGAGGCAGGATGGTGGCGGCAGTTCACCCTTCTCATCCAGCGGCATCGTGCCGTCTCCATCGCCGTCGCCGCTAGCGTGCTGCTTCTCATCATCATCTCCGCCACGTTCACGGCCAGGGTTCTCGGCGAGCGAAACCGCGCCAGCCAGGCGCTCGAAGATCTCCGCCGCACAGCTCCACGGCTGCTCGCGCTGGCGGAGAGCGAGTCACTGGCGCAGCACTTTGAAAGCGCGTTGGAAAAAACAGATGCCGCCCTCGCTCTCGATCCCGGATTGCTGCCCGGATACTGGCGTCGCGCCTGGGTGCTCGCCGCCCTGGATCGCTTTTCAGAAGCCTCCAAAGCCATCCGACTCGCCACCACCCGCGATCCAGTCAATCAATCCCTCGCCAGCATCCACACGGCGTTTGATTCACTGGCAAAACATGGCGCAGGCCCCTATCCGGCGGAGCACATCGCACCGCTGATGGAGTTCCTCGAAAGTGTCGGCGCACGTGGAGAGGCACTCAGCCTCGTTCGCCATCTCCAGCTCAGCGTCGAAGCACGCTTCGCCCTCCTGGGAAAGCGGCTCAATGAGCTCGGTATCGCCCCGGATGGCGCGGCTATTTCCGCTGGAGTCATCACGCTGAACACCAACCGCTCGCCCGTGACTTCCCTGGATCATCTCCGCGGTCTGCCGATCGACGCCCTCTACATGGACGGCAAACGAGAGTGGAGCGCTGATCCGCTCCAGGGCATGAAGCTCGTGACCCTACGGGCTAAAAATAGCGGCATCCGTGATCTCAGCGCCCTGCGCGGCATGTCTCTCACCTGGCTCGACCTCGAAGGCACGGACACCAGCGATCTCAGCGCTCTCTCCGGCATGCCCTTGCGGTTCATCGATCTCACGAAAACGCGTGTCGTCGATCTTACCCCGCTCCGGGGTCTGCCCCTCCAGGAACTCCATGTCGATAGCACCCAGCTCGCCAGCCTCGATGGACTGGACCAAATGCCCCTCAAGCGGCTCGACATCACCGCCACCCGCATCACCAGCCTGCTCAGCCTCGCCAAAAGCCGCCAGCTTCAGGAACTCTACGCCAACAACACCGCCATCGCTGACCTCACCGGCCTGGAGGGGCTGCCTTTGCGCTCCCTCCATCTCATGGCCAGCCAGGTAAAAGACCTCGCTCCCCTCCGCGCCATGCCGCTGGAGACTCTGAATCTCGCCCGCACTCCCGTCACCGATCTCACACCGCTCAACGGTGTGCCGCTGCGGCAGTTAAACCTCATCCTTTGCCGTCAGATTCAGGATTTCCGCCCTCTGCTGCAGGTCACCAAGCTCGAACGACTCGCCACCAGAGCACAGGCAGCCTTGCTCGCCCCCTTGCGCCAGCATCCCCGCCTTAGCCATATCGACTACAATGACCGAGGTTACCGCCCCGTTTCAGAGGTCTGGGCTGAGATCGATGCCAAGGCGAAGCGGAAGTAATCTTCCCCTTCTTGCCCCGGCTCCATCGCCGACTAGTCTGGCCCCCGCTCATGGCAGACAACTTCGTCCATCTTCACGTCCATTCCGATTACTCCCTGCTCGACGGAGCATGCCGGATTGACGACCTCGTGAAGCGCACGCAGAAGCTGAAGATGCCCGCCGTGGCCATCACGGATCATGGCAATCTCTATGGTGCTATCGACTTCTACATGGCGGCGCTCAAGACCAAGCCGAAGCTGAAAAAGGGCGAGGAAGCCACCGCCGAGCAGCTCGAGAAAATCGTAAAGCCCATCCTCGGCTGCGAGGTCTATCTGGCCCCCGGCTCCATGCGGGAAATGAAGGAGATCACGGGGCGGAAGCGCTCCTCCCACCTCACTCTGCTCGCCGAAAACAACGAGGGCTACGAGAACCTCTCCAAGATCGTCACCGAGGCCCACCTCTTCGGAAACTGGCATGAACCGCGCATGGATAAAGACCTCCTGCGCCAGCACAGCAAGGGACTCATCTGCCTCAGTGGCGACATCAATGGCGAGATCAACCAGCTCCTGCTCAGCGACCGCCCCGATGAGGCCGAGCGCAGCCTGCGCGAGTTCGTGGACATCTTCGGGAAGGAAAACTTCTACCTCGAGCTGCAAAACCACGGCATGGAGCAGCAGCGCACCGTCACACGGCAACTTCTGGAATGGAGCAAAAGCTATGGCCTGAAGACCGTCGCGACCAACGACGTGCATTTCATGAACCGCGAGGATCATGAGAGCCACGACCTGCTCATCTGCATCGGCACGGGTGCCAGCGTGCATGACCAAAACCGCGTCACCTACTCCCCCGAGGTTTACTTTAAAACCGCCGAGGAGATGCGTGCCCTCTTCTCCGAACTGCCTGAGGCCTGCGATGCCACGCTCGAGATCGCGGAGAAGTGCAATCTGAACATCCGGCTCGACTCCACGAGCATCGACCGCTACCCGCTCTACAACCCCGAAGATGGCAGCGACCGCACCGGCTACCTGCGCCACCTTTGTGAAGAAGGCCTAATCAAGCGCTACGGGCGAGATCGAGCACTAAATGACGAAGAGCTGCGCAAGCGCATGGACTACGAGCTGGCGCTGCTGAATGAAAAGAACTTCACCAGCTACTTCCTCATCGTTTGGGACTTCATCAACTGGGCCAAAGAGCATGGCATCCCCGTCGGTCCGGGTCGTGGTTCGGCGGCGGGCTCCCTCGTCGCCTACGTCTTGGAGATCACGGACATCGACCCGCTACGTTTCGAGCTGGTGTTTGAGCGATTCCTGAACCCCGAGCGTGTCAGCCCACCCGATATCGATATCGATTTCTGCCAGACGCGTCGGCCCGAGGTCATCGAGTATGTTCGGCAAAAATACGGCGAGCTGAGTGTCAGCCACATCATCACCTTTGGCACCATGGGTGCGAAGAGCGTCATCCGTGACGTGGGTCGGGTGCTCGGCTGGGGTTACAACGACGCGGATCGTCTCTCCAAGATGATCCCGGATGAGTTGAACATCGACCTCAAGGACGCCGTCGAGAAAAACCCCGAGCTGAAAAAGCTCATCGAAGACGACAGCGGCACGCAGGAGCTTTGGCGGCACGCCACCTTCCTCGAAGGCTGCACACGCGGCACCGGCATCCACGCGGCGGGCATCGTCATTGGTGACAAGCCGCTTTCCACCTTCATCGCCCTCACGCGCGGCAAGGAAGAGGAAATCGTCACCCAGTTCGCCATGAAGCCGCTCACCGAGCTGGGCATGCTGAAGATGGACTTCCTTGGCCTGAAGACGCTCACCGTCATCGAGGAAGCTGAGAGATGGATTCACAAACGCGTGGCAGGCTTTCGTGCGGCAGAGGCACCTCTCGATGACACGAAAACCTTCGAGCTGATTCAACGAGGCGAAACTGTCGCCGTGTTCCAGATGGAATCTGGTGGCATGGTCAATACCTGCAGACAGCTCGGGCCTGACAAGATCGAAGAAATCATCGCTATTCTGGCCCTCTATCGACCAGGGCCGATGCAGTTCATCCCGGACTACATCAACCGTAAAAAAGGTCTGGAGAAGGTGGAGTATCCACATCCGCTGCTGGAGCGCATCGCCAAGGAAACCTACGGCATTTTGGTCTATCAGGAGCAGGTGCAGCAGGCGGCAAACTTGCTCGCCGGATTCACCCTCGGTCAGGCGGACCTTCTCCGCCGAGCCATGGGGAAAAAGGACATGCAGGAGATGGCGAAGCAGCGCCTCGTCTTCGTGGAAGGCTGTGAAAAGACCAACGGTATCGGCTCCAAGCAGGCGAACGAGATCTTCGACTTGCTGGAAAAATTCGCCCAATACGGCTTCAACAAATCCCACTCCGCCGCCTACGGAATCGTCACCTACCGCACCGCCTATTTAAAGGCAAACTTCCCGGTCGAGTTCATGACAGGCGTGCTCAGTCTGGAGGTCAGCAACACCGAAAAGATCGCCAACTTTGTCAGCGAATGCCAGCGCATGGGTATCACCATCCTGCCGCCGGACGTGAACAAGAGCCTGCTCGTCTTCGCCCCCGAGCGCACCAAGGACGCCGAGACTCCCGAAGGCGTGCCGAACGCCATCCGCTTCGGGCTCGCCGCCGTCAAAAACGTCGGTGAAGGAGCCATGGCGGCAGCCATTGAAGAACGAACGAAAGGCCCCTTCAAAAGCCTCGAAGACTTCTGCTCACGCATCGACACCAAGTCTGTGAACAAGAAGACCCTGGAGTCTCTCGTGAAGGCAGGTGCCTTCGACTTCACGAAGGAAGACCGTGCCGCCATGTTCGCGCGGATCGATCAGGCTCTTTCCAGCGCCTCATCGATGCAAAAGGACATCAAATCGGGCCAGGGCGGACTCTTTGATGCCATCGAGATGGCCCCGAAGCGCCGCAGTGCCAAAGCCCAGGAAGTCAGCATCAATCCCTGGACTGCCACCGAGACCCTCGACTTCGAAAAAGAGCTCCTTGGCTTCTATGTCAGCGGCCATCCGCTGGATAACTTCCGCGGTCACTTCGACTCCACGAAGATCACCAAGATCATCGCCATCAACGAAGTCGATACCGCCCAGAAGCCGCAGACCATCTTCCTCGTCGGCATCATCAATACCTGCGCGGTGAAGTATTCCAAGAAGGACAACCGCCCCTTCGCCACCTTTACTTTTGAAGACTTCACGGGTCAGATCGAAATGATGGCCTGGAGTGAAGAGTATGAGAAATTTAAAGATCTGCTCCAGCCCGGCCAAGTGCTCGGCCTGCGCTGCCGCTGCATGAAGGACCAGCGCAATGAAGGCAACCGCGTCACCATGAGTGATGCCAAGGAACTCCAGCCCAAGAAGGCCCGTAACCCAAATGCGGCTACCGCCGTCGCCGAAAAAGCGCCGCCGCCTCCACCAGCCCCGCCGAAGCCACTGCTCCTCCGCCTCGACAGCAAGCGTCACAGCCAGATCGACCTTGACCGCATCCATGAAGTCCTCATCAACCATCCCGGCGAACTCCCCGTCATCTTCGAGTTCGCCTACAACGGCGGCAGCAAAGTCCGCTTGGAGGCGGGTGAAGGGTTCCGTGTGAATCAGACGAAGGATCTCATCCAGCAACTGATGATCTGGATGTAGCGCCCAAGGTGCTTTGCCGTCTCGCGTTGCTTGTGAATGATTCCGCTAACTATGATCGTCCAACTGCTCTCCCTGGCCGCCTTTTGCCAGCAACCACAGCGCCAGCAAGATCTGAACTTTTCCAAGCCATGAAGACACTGCTGTTTCTGCTGTCCTGCCTTTGCGCGAACGCTGTCGAGCCGCTGGCAGCTTATCGTGGCGATGTGGAATTGAAGTCGCGTGACGGGCTTGTCATGGCGTGGGGGAACCTGACGCGGATTCACGGAGCACCAAGGGTGTGGAAGGTAAAAACGCCTGGAGGGGTCAGGGAGGTGGTGCGTTTCGACGGCGGCTCGGCGGTGTGGCAGGCGGTGAATGCGTGGGGGCGTGTGGAGGGGCCAAGAACGATTGTGGTCTTCACCAGGATCAACGGCGAAGGCGTGCTTTGCGATGGCTCGACGCGTGCCGGTGCGGATGCCATTCGGGCGAAGGGCGATGGCTCGAAGTGGGAAGTGCTGAACTTCACGCGGTCGAGCGGGACACTCGGCGGATTCATCGTGGGTGCAGATGTGGCGACGAAAAACGGGCTGAAGTGCGATGTGGCAGAGATTGCGGTTTTCGGCACAGTTTTGAGCGAAAAGGAGCTCGCAGACGCGGAAATGGGCTTGCGGAAAAAATGGGGCGACCCGGTGGACTTACCCGATTCGGAACAGATTCAGCCTTGGGTGCCTTTTGCGGGTCTGACGACGAAGATGCTGCGGAAGAATGGCGAAGATGGGGTAAACACCTATCGCATTCCAGGACTTGCGACTTCCAAGAAAGGCATGCTGCTGGCAGTGTTCGATCTGCGCCATGAGAATGGCGGCGATCTGCCGGGAAACATCGATGTAGGGCTCATGCGCAGCGCGGATGACGGTGAAACGTGGAGCGCGATGCAACGTGTGATGGATTACAAGGGCAGCGGTGTGGGTGATCCCTGCATCTTGGTGGATCGGGAGACGGGGCGCATCCTTGTGGCGGCGCTTTGGTCAAAGGGGAATCGAGCGTGGTTTGGCAGCGGGCCTGGGATGACGCCGGAGGAGACAGGACAGTTTGTGATTTCACATAGTGATGACGAAGGCGTGACGTGGTCGCAGCCAGTGAGCATCACCGCGCAGGTCAAGCAGCCAATGTGGCGGCTGTGTTTTGATGGTCCAGGATGCGGGATGCAACTCGGTGATGGCACACTGGTGATCCCGGCGCAGTTTCGCGATGCGAAGGGCACACCACATTCGTGTTATATCGCCAGCAAGGATCACGGAGAGTCCTGGACGATGTCCCCGCCATGCGAGGGGCCGACGAGCGAGGCGCAGATCGTCGAAACGAAAGGCGGCATGCTCATATCGATGCGCGATGAGTCCCGCAGCGGTCAGCGGAAGTGGCAGCGCTGGGATGGTAAAGTATGGAGCAAGGCGTGGCTGCGGCTGCCTGATCCGGTTTGTCAGGCCAGCCTGATTCGTCATCCAAACGGAAGGCTGCTATTCAGCAATCCGGCGAATGGGAAAAGTCGAGTGCGGCTGACGGTGCGTGAGAGCCGTGACGATGGCGAAACCTGGAGCGAGGGGCGTGTCATTGATCCACGAGGTAGCATGTATTCCTGCATGAGCGTGATGCGGGATGGGCGAATCGCGATGGTTTATGAAGGCGTTGGCGGATTGTGGTTCGCAGTTTTTACTTTGGAGGGCGAATGATCATGCCTACCTGGATCGAATTCTTCGCCGTCGCCGTCTGTGCGATCACCGCCGTGCTCGCGGCGGAAGGGAAAGGCATGGATTTGTTTGGCGTGATGGTTTTGGCGCTGGTGACGGCGGTGGGGGGCGGGACGATCCGTGATCTTTGTCTCGGCGTGCGGCCATTGTTCTGGATTGCCGAGCCAATGCATGTTTGGACAGCACTGATCGCGGCCGCGGTGACGTTTGTAGTCGTGCGCTTCACCCATCTGCCGAATCGTTCGCTGGCGGTCGCTGATGCGTTTGGTCTGGCATTGTTCGGCATCGTCGGCACGGAAAAATCCCTGGCGTTGGGCACGCCCGGCATCGTGGCCGTGCTGCTGGGCATCGTCACCGGAGTCGCTGGCGGCATTGTGCGTGATGTGCTTCGCAGCGAAATTCCCTGGGTCTTCAAACCGGATGTGAATCTCTACGCGACGGCTGTCTTTGTCGGAGCGCTGGTGTTTGTGCTGCTGCGTGAGTGGCTGCCGCCTTCCGAGAGCCACCGTTACATCGGCATGGCCGTCATTCTGGTGTTGCGGCTGACTGCGATGCGCTGGAAGCTGCGGTTGCCGACGTTTCAAACAAGAGTTCGATGATTTCATGGGACGCTGGTTGCCAGCCTCAGCGGCAGCGCTTTAATCTTCATCCATGAATCGTGACGTGATCGAGATCCAGGTGAGAGCAGTCCTTCCTTTGGACGGCAGCTTTGCCGTGTTTCTGGGCAATGAGGAGAAGACCTTTGTCATCTATGTGGATGAGTCGGTCGGCTCGGCGATTTCCATGTTCATGCGCGGCGTGTCCAAAGAGCGTCCGCTGACGCACGATCTGCTGGCCACGGTGCTCCTGGCCTTCGGTGCCAGGGTGGACCGCGTGATCATCAACAATGTTCAGGGCAGTGTGTTCTTCGCCCGCATCATCGTTACCGCAGAGAATGAGCTGCACGCCCGGAAGGTCATCGAGCTGGATGCCCGGCCCAGTGACAGCCTGGCGCTGGCCCTCCAGCAAAGCGCGCCCATCTTTGTGGCGAAGCACGTCCTGGACAGCGTGGAGGATGTCTCGGGCACTTTGACCGAGATCGAAAAGCGCAGCGCTGAGGAGGCTGAAGCCGCCGCAGAAACTGAAGTCGATGCCGCAGTTGAGGACGATCTGGAGGAGATCGATCCTGACGATCTCGATCTCGAAGCACTGGCTGGTCTGAAGCTCGAAGAAGATGATGATGACAATGATGAGGGTGGCTTCGACGACGGCTACGGCCACCTCGATGATGACGACGACGAGGGCGAGGAGTGGAAGAAGGGGAACTGAGCCGCGCTTGCACGCCGTGCCTCAGCCCGCCATGCTCGGCGGCGTGATCCGCACCCGTCTCTCCATCCTCATCAGCCTCTGCCTCGCGGTTGTGGCCGCGCGGGCGCAGACGTTTCAGGATACGCTCGGGCTCCTGCCGGTGCAGGTCACGCTGGATGAAGTGGTGCGTGGTGTGATGGAGAAGAGCCTCGATGTGCGCATCGAGTGGCTGAACTGGGCGGTGGCAGACCAGCAGACGGATGCGGCGCTGGGCAAGTTTGATCCGTCCTATTTTCTGACCTCGACCTGGCGGGAATCCAACCTGCCGCAGAACGCGCTCGATTATGTGCAGACCGGCGGTTTCATCATTCCACTGACTGAACCGCGTTTGTTTCAGCAGCAGAGCCTGCTCACGCAAACCGGCATCTCCGGCAAACTGCCGACGGGCACGGAGTACAAGATCTTCGCCAGCACGGGGGAGTTTCGGAATGATCTGAACCGCCAACGACCACCGGCCATCTTTTACCCAGAGTATGCCGCCGCCGTCGGCGTGAGCGTGACCCAGCCGCTGCTGCGCGACTTCGGTCCATCCGTGAACCTCGCGGAGGTACGCATCAGCCGCCGGAATGCCGCCATCGCGGATGCAAAGTGGGAACTGCAGTTCCAGCGCTCACTGTCGCAGGTCATCTCGCAATACTTCGATCTCATCTTCGCCATCGAAAACGTGGAGGTGAAGCGCGAGGTGGCGGCCTTTGCCCGTGCGCTCGTCGCGGAGAATCAAAAGCGGCTCGAACTCGGCGTGCTGTCACCGGCGGACGTGCAGGAAGCCGAGGTCGCCGTCGCCGTGGCGCAGGAGGAGGTCATCTCCGCGCTCAGCGCCGTGGTGGAGAAGCAGGTCACGCTGAAAACGCAGATGCTCGGCTCCGTGGATGAGGGCGCGGGCATTGTCTTCCTGCCAAAGGATTCGCTGCCCTACATCGCTCCGCCGCTGGATCGCGCGCGGCATTTGCAGAGTGCGCTTCAGCGGCGGCCGGATCATCGCAGCGCGCTCGAAGAGGCGGAGAAGCAGGCCATCATTGTGAAGTACATGCGCAATCAACTCCTGCCGCGTCTCGACCTCCAGGCCACACTCACGGCGAACGGACTCAGCGGCGATTACGGGAACGCCTTTGATCGTGCGTTTAACCGCCAGGGCTACGACACGCAGGTCGGTTTCCAGTTCAGCATCCCGCTCGGCAACCGCACTGCCAAGGCCAACCGCAATGCTGCCGAAAGCCGCCAGCAGCAGGCCATTTTAAACATCGCCCGCAGCGAGCTGACGATCTCCACCGAACTCGACACCGTGCTCGCTCGTGTCAGAGCCGCACGGGCAAAGATGGAGTCCACACGCGAGTCGGAGCGACTCGCGGAGAAGCTGCTGGAGACGGAACGCAAACGCCTGGAAACCGGCCTCGCGCGCACCTTTGATGTGCTCCGCACCCGTGCCTCGCTGGCTGAGGCACGCACGCGCCACCTCGCCGCTCATGCGGAGTACAATCAATCTGCCACTCAGCTTCACCTCGTCGCAGGCACCTTGCTGGAGCGCTATGGAATCCGCATCGATCGCAGCGGAGCCTCGCCTCAAGCCGTGCGCACTTCCGGCAAACAGTGACCTTCTTTTCATGAACCCAGCCCTCACCCTCCTCCCCAGCTCCGACCCCGCCCAGCTTCTGCGATTCCGTGATCGCCAATACTCCGCCGAGTTGATCGCGACGGCGTTGCTGCACTTCGACTTCTTCACCTGGCTCGGTCAAAACGATGGCGCAACCAGCGATGCCATCGTGGTTCACTTCGGCTTCATCGCCAGGCCGCTGGACGTGCTGCTGACGCTCTGCCGTGCGAGCGGACTCGTGAGCACGGATGCGGCTGGTGGACATCATCTCACCGCGCAGGCTCGGGAGCATCTGGTCAAAGGTTCACCGTGGTTCCTGGGGCCGTATTATGCGCCGATCAAAGACACGCCCATCGTTCAAGGTTTCCTCCAGGTGCTGCGAACCGGCAAGCCGGGGAACTGGCAGGCAAAGTCCGACGCGAAGGACTGGCATGAATCCATGCTCGACCCCGAGTTCGCGCGCAGCTTCACCGATCTCATGAACAGCCGCGGCATGGTCTTCGGGCAGTTTTTGGCAAAGGGCATCACGCCACATCTCGGCCAGCGGCGGCATTTGCTCGATGTCGGCGGCGGCTCCGGCATTTACTCCTCCACGATGGTGGCGGCGCATGAGCAACTCAGCGCCACGGTTTTGGAGCAGTCACCCGTGGATGCCATCGTGCGGAAGGAGATCGAGAAGCACGGCCTCACAGATCGCGTGCAAGTCGTGGCGGGAGACATGTTTCAGGTCGCTTGGCCGCAGGCTGACATCGTACTGCTCTCGAATGTGCTTCACGACTGGGATGTGGCTGAAGCACGCGCGTTGCTGCTTAAAGCGGCGGAGACTCTGCCCAGCGGTGGTCTGCTCGTGATCCACGATGCCTTCATTCACGATGACAAAGCCGGACCCATGGCTGTAGCGGAATACTCGGCGCTGCTCATGAACATCACGCAGGGCAAATGCTACAGCCCGGCGGAGTATGCGGAGCTGATGAGCGGGCTCGGATTTGAGCCTGGGGCGTATCAGGACACGGTGGCGGACCGTGGGTTTATGACGGCGGTGAAACGATGAAGGCGGGATCGAGTCCCGCCTTCATATATTTACGAGTTGGGAAACTCGTTTTACGTCACTTCTCCAGCCGATAGATCGCGCCGTTCCAGTCGAGCACGAGCATCTCGCCAGCGGCATTCGCGCAAAAGGCGGTGGGCTTCACGAGCACGGCGGGCTTCTTCTTCGGATCGTTCGCCGGGGTCTGCGGGCTGGTGTAGAGGAGCGTGTTGTTCTGCACCTTGCCTGCATCGTCCACGCGCAGCGCCCAGACTTTGCCGAGCACGAAGTCGCCGTAGATGTAGCTGCCGGCGAGATCGCTCAGCGCCTTGCCTTTGTAAATGATGCCGCCGGTGATGCTCAGGCCTTCGCCATGGTTGTATTCGAAGATGGGGTCGATCAGCTTCGTGCCTTCCGGTGGAGTGTCGGTGCGCAGAGCGAACTGACGTGAGCCCTCGCGGTAGCTCCAGCCGTAGTTGCCTCCTTTTTCGATCAGGTTGATCTCTTCCCAGAGATCCTGGCCGACATCGGCCAGCCAGAAGCGGCCTTTGTCATCGAAGCTCATGCCCCAAGGATTGCGGATGCCATAGGCGTAGATCTGCGGCAGCGCGTCCACTCCATCGGCGAAAGGATTGTCCGCCGGGATGCCATATGCGCCGTGATCGCGGCTGTTCACGTCGATGCGCAGCACCTTGCCGACCATCACCGCATTGAGCTGGGCCATGCGCTTCTCGTCGTTGCGCTTCGAGGTGTCACCCACGCCGATGTAGAGGTAGCCATCAGGCCCAAAGACGATGTTACCGCCGTGGTGGTTCCAATTGATGAGCGGCACTTCAAGCAGCACGCGCTCGGTGCTTTCGTCGGCTTTGTCGCCAGTCGCCTTCATCTCGCTGATGACGAGACGCTTCGGCTTTTGCTGCGTGTAGCAGAGGTAAAAGAGACCGTTTTCAGCGAACTTCGGATGGAAGGCCAGACCGTTCACGCCTTCTTCAAATTTGCCATTCGCCGCCTCCATGCCGCGCGGGCTCATGTCGAGGAAGGTCTTCGCTTCGCCGCTCTGCTCGTCCTTTGGCAAGATGAGCACCTGACCGCGCTGGAGTACCAGGAACTCACGCTGCGAGCCATCCGGCGGGATCACGACGGCGATGGGCCACTTCGTTTCGAGCTTTTCATAAACGCGGGTGAGCTTGACGGCATCGGCAGCCAGAGCAGAGCTGGCAAACGCGAGGGCGAGGAGGGTGGAGGCGAGGGACTTCATGAGAGAATGGAGAGGATGCAATGCACCCGGCGCGCGGGGCAATCTCTAAAACGTACCTGACTGAGAAACCTCGCAGCGCAGATGACTCAGTTGCAGCCATCGCGGAAACCGGATACGACAGTCCGCATGATGCATACTTCTCAGCCACCACGACTCGCCAGTTCCTGCGGCGGCCTGCCCTCCGCCGTGCGTTGGGCGCATTTGCTGATGGAAGACCGCGTGCGCCCCGGCGATGCCGTGATCGATGCTACCGCTGGTAATGGCCACGACACGCTCTTTCTCGCACGACTCGTCGGCGAAACAGGACACGTCTGGGCCTTCGATGTTCAGGAAGCTGCGGTGATAGAAACGCGTCATCGTTTGGCCGAAGCCGGTGTCGCCAATGCCACCGTGATCCATTCCGGTCATGAAACGATGCGCGAGCAGGTGCCTGCCGAATGGCATGGGCGGGTGAATGCGATCATGTTCAACCTCGGCTACCTGCCCGGTTCCGATAAAAGCATCATCACCCTTACCGAGACCACGCTCAGTGCCATCACCACCGCGCTGGATCTGCTGAGGCCCGGCGGGCTGCTGACCATCGCCGTCTATCCCGGCCACGATGGCGGCAACGACGAGCAACGCGCCATCGGCGAATGGGCGGCCGCGCTGTCACCCAAAACCTTCGAAGCTCAGCTCCTCCGCCCCATCAACCGCAGCGCCAGCCCACCCGAGTGCTGGGCGGTCTGGAAGCGCGGGTGATCATGAACTCAAGGCACCGGCTGGCCTTTGGCACCGATGCTGTAAACGGAGTTTGCGGTGCGGACGAAGATGTGTTTGTCGCCGATGGCGGGGACGGAATTGACCGGGCCGTCGAGCTTGCTGGCGGCGAGTTTTTCAAACTTCGGTCCGGCTTTGATGACGATGAGATCACCCTGCTGGCTGGCGCAGAAGATCTTGCCATCGGCAGCGACGGGGCTGCTGAAGAACTTGGCGCTGCCTGCGGTGCCTTCGACACGCTCTTCGTAGATCACTTTGCCCGTTTTGAACTCCACGCAGCGAAGAATGCCGCCATCGCCGAGGAGGTACATGTGTTCGCCGATGACGAGAGGTGATGGCACGTAGGGCAGGCCTTTCGGGATGTCGAAGGGCACCGCCACGGGCTTGCCGCTCTTCAGGTCCAGCGCGGCGATTTCCTTCACGCCGCCGCCAGTGCCGAAGGTGCAGAAGTAAAACTCATCGCTCAGCACGCCAGAGCCCAGGCTGCGCTGGCTGTAGCCGGGATTGTGCTGCCAGTTGAGTTTGCCCGTCTTCACATCGAGGCCCATGACACCGCTGGTCGTGTTCGCACAGATGATTTCTTTGCCACCGCTTTTCAGCTCATGCACCACGGGTGTGGAAAAGGTATTAAGGCTGTTTGGCATTTCATGCCGCCAGACTTGGTTGCCGGTCTTTGCGTCGAGCCCGACGATGACGTTCTTCCACTTGAGCTGCTCGGGTGAGTCGGTGAGTGGACGGCCATTTTTTTCCGTCTCGAATTCGCTGCGCACGATCATGATACCATCGACGACGAGGGCGGAGACGCCCGTGCCGTGCTCGTGGATGTAGTCGGCCACGTGTTCGTTTTTCCAAACCTGCTTGCCCGTGTGATCCAGCGCCAGCGCCTGGATGGTCGTGCCGGTGCTCCAGTTGATGTAAATGCGCTCGGCGTCGATGAAGGCGGAACTGCTGGCAAAGGTGTTGTAGGTCTTGTGAATGTTGTGCGGGACGAAGCCCTCCTCATGACGCCACAGCTCCTTGCCATCCTTCGCGGAGAGCGCGATCACCGCGCGCTTGCTGGCATCCGTCTCGGCGGTGACGACGACCATGTCTCCCCAGATCACGGGCGAGGACCAGCCCTTGCCCATGGGGACTTTCCAGGCAGTGGTGCTGTCATCCACTGTGGCAGGCAACCCGGTGGTATCGGCCAGACCGTTGCCATTTGGCCCACGGAACCTTCCCCAGTTCGTCTCAGCAGACGCAGTGAAGGCAAACAAAAGGGCGAGCGAGGTGGTGGCGATGGGTTTCATGTCGGGGGGCAAAGAATGGCAGGGCGCTGAATCGTCTGCGAGCACGGATTTCTTGCCGGGTATTTCCCAGGACACTGTCTCGGAGTGCAGGCGTGCTGGGGTTTACTTTGCCGTATGTGCCTGGATCAGCAGACCTGCGACGTCATCCAGGGCTTTGTCGGCTTTTTCAGAACCTGAGTTCGTGCAGGCGATGACGGCAAAGTCCTTCTCCGGAGCCAGCCAGGCGATGCTGTGATTCATGGTGTTGCTGCCACTGTGACTGAGAACGCGGCCGCCCCACCGGCGCTCCAAGGCGAGCCAGCCAAAAGCGTAGGGTTCGCCAGTTTGGGCTGCTGTGTGCAGGTGCTCATAGCTGGCCGTGGATTTCAAAAGTCTGCCCCGGCCAGCGCGTCCGGCCAGATGCTCTGCGATGAATGCGGCCCAGTCAGAAAGTGGCATGTGAACGATACCTGCAGGTCCGAGCACGGCCGGATTGTCCACTTCGGGACCATTGTTTTCCGTGGGCTTGCCTTCGCGATTGTGCGGCCAGGGCTGGTCGATCTTCCCCGGAGTTCCGGTTCCACCAAAACCTGCACGCGAAATGCCGAGCGGCTTGAAGACGTGCTGAATCATGAGTTCCTCCCATGTGGCATTCCAGACCTGCTCCAGCATGTGTCCGGCCAGGGCGTAGCCCCAGTTCGAATAAAGATGCGTCTTGCCCGGCTCCGGCAGATTTGGCGTCCGCGCGGCGAGCTCCAGAGCAATCTCTCGTTGATGCCGGAGATCACCGCCGGCAAACTTGATGAGGCCCCAGGTGGCATTCGCTGGCAGTCCAGACCAGTGGCTGAGGAGCTGGGTGAGGGTGGCTTTGGCGAGCGGGGACTTTTTCAGGTCCTTCTGCTTCGGGAAAATCTCCCTCAGCGTGCTGTCCCACTTCAATTTCCCCGTCTCGACAGCGATGGCGGCAAGCGTGGAGGTCATGGCTTTCGTGTTCGAGCCAAGATGCCAGACGTCATCCGGCATGATGGCGATGTCAGTGCCGGCCTTGCGCACCCCACAGACGGCGGAGCTTTTCATCCCTGCACTGGTGACGATCGCTCCGCCGAGGCCAGGCAGTTCATGTTTGGCGCGAATCATCTCCAGATTCGCCTGCCACGACGGTGCGGCCTTTTCCACGGCGCTTATTCGGACAAATGGCAATGCGGTAGCGGCAGCAGCAAGGACTCGACGACGTGTCAGGAGGGGCATGCGTGGATGACACTACGGTCTGCGGGTGCATGGCAAGGCTGAAATGACATGGGTGGCCCCTGAGGCTGATCTTGCCAGAAGGTATTCCAGAATGGAAAGATGCCCGTTGGCGTCTGAACCCGCCCCTCCATGAAAAAAAACTCCGCCTCCGCTCCACATCGTCCGCCACCCCGTGTCTCGCGCTGGAGTAACTGGCGGCGCTGGGCGCTGTTTGGCATCATGGGCCTTAGTCTGCTAGGTACGGTGGCGCTCGCGGTGGTGATCGGCATCTACTCGCAGCTCGCAAAGAAGTACGACCTCGCCGCGCTCGGGCAGATGCCTGAACGAACCATGGTGTTCGATTCCGCAGGCGAGTTGCTCGGGCGCATGCACGGCGAAAATCGCATCGTCGTGCCTCTCAGCCAGGTCTCGCCGGATTTCGTGAAGGCCCTGCTCGCCCGCGAAGACTCGCGCTTCTACAGTCATAGCGGCATCGACTACGTCGGTGTGGCACGTGCCTTTGTCAGGAACATGAAGGAACGCCGGGTCGTGCAGGGCGCCAGCACGCTGACCATGCAGCTCGCCCGCAACAGCTACCCCGACCTGAACGACCGCTCCTTCCACCGCAAGCTGCTGGAGATGATGCTGGCCCGCCGCATTGAAAAAGTCTGGACGAAGGACCAGATCATCGAGCACTACGTCAATCGCATCTTCTTCGGCACTGGCGTCTATGGCATCCAGCGCGCCAGCCAGGTTTATTTTGGCAAGCACGCCAGCCAGCTTTCTCTGAGCGAGGGCGCGATGATCGTCGGCATCATCCGCAGCCCGGTACGCTTCTCTCCTTTCCGTAACTTCGACGGCGCCATCAAGGAAAGGAACGATGTCCTCCAGCGCATGCTGCTGCTGAAAATGATCACGCCCGAGGAAGAGCTCGCCGCCCGCTACGCCGACATCGCCGTGCGGGCTCAGCCACTCTTCCAAAGCCAGGGCGACTGGGCGCTTGACTCCGTCAGGCGAGACCTCGACCGCCTGCTCGAACAGCATGAGATTGAGGATGGCGGTCTGCTGGTACACACCACGCTGAGCAAAGAACTGCAAAGTGCCGCCGAAGCTTCCGTGGAGAAACGTCTTGCCGCTGTGGAGAAGCTGCCGGGATACAGGCATCCCACAAAAGCCAGCTTCGATGCCACCTGGGACCCCTCCACCGAACTCACCTCCACGCCTTATCTCCAGGGCGCGCTCACCATTCTCGACAACGAAACCGGTGGCATCCTCGCGCTGGTCGGCGGGCGTGACTACCGCCAGAGCAAGTTTAACCGCGCCATACTCGGCCAGCGCCAGATCGGCTCCACCGTGAAGCCCTTCGTTTACGCCACAGCCCTCGCCAGCGGCTTTCTGCCCGGCACTTTGATTGAAGACGCACCCCTTCAGCCTGGCGAGATCGAAGGTGCCGATCCCGCTTGGAATCCGCAGAATTCAGATAACAAATTCCTCGGCCAGCAAACCCTCACCGCCGGTCTCGTGCAAAGCCGCAACACCATGACCATCCGCCTCGGCAACTATGCCGGACTCGACCGCGTGCTGCGCGTGCTCGGGGACGCAGGCATCGGTGAACATGTGGTCAAAAACCCGCAGCTCTTCATCGGCAATCTCGCCGGCAACCCGCGTGAGCTTGCCAGCGCCTTCACCATCTTTCCCAATGATGGCAAGCGCCGCCGTCCCTTCCTGATCCACAAAATCACCGACAAAGCGGGCAACGTTCTTTTCGATGCCAGCGTCATCGAAGTCGATGTCGTCTCCCCCGGAGTCGCGCACGTCATGCGCCGCATCCTTGGTCAGGTTATGGACCGCGGCACCGCCGCCAGCGTGCGCTCCCAGCATGGCTTCAAAGAACCCGGCGGCGGCAAAACGGGCACCACAAACGACTACAAAGATGCCTGGTTCGCTGGCTATACTGACCGCATCACATGCGCCGTGTGGGTCGGTTTGGACAAGCCGACCACCATCATCGACGAAGGCTACGGCAGCCGTATGTCCATTCCCATCTGGGCGGATGTGGCGAAGAAAGCGATCGAGCTCGGCTACATCCCCGCCGGACCACGCCAGGAGCCACCGCTCACCACCGTGGCGCTTTGCCGGAACAGCAGCCAGCTCGCCACTCCCGGCTGTCAGGCCGCTGGAGCAGCCTATGAAGACGAGCTTCCCTATGAACTCGTCCCCCAGGGCTTCTGTGGGACTCACAACGGCATGATCGCCCAACCAAGTTCCGCTCCGCGTGCAGCCGGTCCTCGCGGCCCCGGTTTGTTTGACCGGATTCGCGGCTGGTTCAGATGAAACCGCCACCGCCATGAAACGACTCCCTTTTCTCCTGGCCCTCATCACTCCGCTAATCACACTCGCGGCCAAACCTGAAATCCCTGAGCGCGTCGGCACCACCGAGCACTTCCGCCAGTTGCTGCTCGCCACGAAATGGTCGTGGCGAAATGTTCAGGCAGGAGTGCCTGACCGTGAGTGCGTCTTCATGGAGGACGGTAGCTTTCGTCACCCGAACTTCGTGGCAAAGTTCAAGATCAAAGACCTGCATGTCGTGGAACTCATCCGCAAAGGCGGCAAGGCAGTGCTGACCTTTGATGAAAGCTACACGCGCTTTGAAGCCATCGACTTCAACAAGAAGAGGATCACCGGCAGCAGGCTCTGACCCCTCGGCAAACCCGGCCCATCACTGCGCAAGATCGGGCGGGCGGCGGGCGGCTTTGGCGACGTTGATAAGGGCCGCATGATCAATCTCACCCGCCTTTACTGCGATGTCGCCCAGCCCATGGACCACCTGCGTTATGGTCGCGGACATGGCGCGCCCGCCACGGCTGCCGAGCGGCGCCCCATCGTCGTCTGGAACATCACCCGCCGCTGCAATCTGAAGTGCCTGCACTGCTATCAGGACTCCGACTCGAAGTTCTACCCCGGTGAACTCGACTGGAATCAATGCGTCGGCGTCGTGGATGATCTGGCTCAGTTCAAAGTGCCCGCGCTGCTGCTCTCTGGCGGCGAACCGATGATCCATCCGAAGTTCTTCGAGCTCGCCGAATACGCCACCAGCAAAGGCCTGCGTCTTACGCTCTCCACCAACGGCACGCTCATCGACGCCGACAAAGCCCAGCGTCTCAAAGACATCGGCTTCTCCTACGTCGGCATCTCGCTCGATGGCATGGGTAAAATCCACGACGAGTTCCGCCTCAAGG